>DATDNT010000061.1:0-44247 GCA_036518135.1 Gaiellaceae bacterium
CGAGCTTCACGGCCTCGCGCGAGATCGTCCAGGTCGCAGCGGCGCGTCCGCGGACGAGGGCGAAGGCGCGAAACAGGCCGCCGCTGACGACGCGAGCCGCATCGTCTCCGAGGATCGCGTCACGGGTCGTCCAGCCGAGCAGGACGGGCTCGTAGGGGCCGAGCAGCTGCGGGTCGGGCATTCGCGAGCTCGTGGCGCGGCGCTTCAGGTCGAGGAGGCCGCGTTCGTCTCGATGCAGCTCGGAGGCGATCGCCTGCAGGCCGGCGCGCGCGTCGCGAAGCGGCAGGCCGGCCCACCTGCCGAGGTCTGCGGCAGTCGCCGGCCCGTGCCCGGCGAGGTAGCGGCGGGCGAGCTCGGCGAGGGCGCGGTCACGGTCGACCGGCCGGGGCTCGCCGAGCCAGTCGCGTACGAGCACGAACGCCTGGCGCCCGTCGAGAATGGGGCCCCGGACGATCAGTCCGCGGATCGACGCCAGCGCCAACAGATGGACGAACGCCTGCCCCTGCGTGCGAACGCCCGCCTCGGCGACCTGCTCGCGGAGCCGGTCGCGCTCGAGCGGCCCGTCCTCGGCCAACGCTTGCTCGATCGCCGCGACGCCCCGCTCGGCGGCCTCCGGCGTCACCCCCTCCTGCGCGAGGCGCCGCGCCGTCGAGGTCTGGAGCTGCGGCGCCGTCAGCTGCTGCAGCCACGGATAGTCCTCGCTGCGCACGAGGTGGAGCGTGCCGCGGTTCAGCCATGTGATCACCAACGAGCGATCCGCCGTCAGCGCGGCATCGACGTCCGCTGCAGTGAGGCCCGCGCTCCTCGCACGAATCGCAAGGCGTGCACCACGAGGATCCTGGGCTTGGACCGCGAGCAGCCGCTCGACGACGGGAAGCGGCGCGTCCGCCTTACGACCTGCAAGGAGCTGGGCGCGCAGACGCCTGGCGAGGAACGACATCGACCCGAAGCTTGCCGCGAAGAACGGTGCCCTCGCGGCGACGGTCGTGCTCACCCGACACGGAGGTCGACCCGCTCGACGCGCACCGAAGCACGCGGCCGCGCGAGCGGCCCCGCGGGCGCGAAGGTGACGACGATGCGCCCCCGCCCGTCGGCGAGCGCCGCGGCGATCGCGCCATCGCATACGAAGTCGAATCGCGCCGGTCGGAACCGCGGCTCCGACCGTATGCCGGTCCCGTACAGCGCCACGGCCCCGACCGCGCGGCCGGCGATCCGGACGCGCCAGATCACTCCCGGCGGCCGCGCGGCGGACACGCCGCCGAGGTGCAGGAACACGTGCGCGGTCCGCGACCGCGCAGCGGCGAGGAGCCGCGCGCGCTCGTCGCCGGCGTCCGCGACGGCGGATACCGACTTCGCCCCGAGCACCACCGGGGCGGGGAAGCGGACGACCGGAGCGGACGCCGCGGCTGCCAGTGAGAGCGCAGCCGCGGCGATCCACCCCGTTCCCCCGCTCAACCCTTGCGGCGTTGCTCCACCTCGATCGAGAACGAGCCGATGCGCACCGGCGACGCGAGCTTCGCGACCGTCGGCTTGCCGTTCACGAGCGGCCCCGCCGGCACGAACGTCAGGGGAAGAGACTCGGCGTTGGCACTCGCGAGGATCGCCTTGTCGATCGGGAACGAGAACTGCGCCGGCATGAACTTCTTCGTTCCGGTCCTGATCCCCATGCCGAACAAGGCCATCGAGCCGACGAACGACGGCGCGTCCGTCGACCCCGGCTTGCCGAGGAAGACCTGCCACACGACGTTCGGGCTCCGCGCCGCGACCACGTCGTTCAGCTTGAGGAACAACGTCTGGTTCGGGTCTTTCGCGGCCTCGAGCAGACGCGCGCGGACGTTCGCGATGTCGACCTTGAGCACCGGCGGCCGCAGAGTGACGAGGTACGGCGGCAGGGGGATCCGGTACAGCTCCTTCAGCAGGTAGATCCAGGGCGGGCGGAAGCGCAGGCAGAACTCGTTCACCTGCGCCGGTTCACCCTCGTAGCCGTAGTTCAGCTGCTGCGCGGCACGAAGGACGTCGCACCCGGTCATGGTCACCTGATTCGCGTTCTCGTCGAAGAACGTGAACGCGTGCGTCTTCCACGTCGCGTCCGCGAGCGGGTCGGCGCGGCCGCCGCCGAGCGCGAGCCAGAGATTCCAGAGGCGGTCGATGTTCGCGTGATGCAGGTAGAAGATCGGATCCTGCGCCGCCGTCGGCACGGACCCCATCCAACCGCCGACGAGCACGTGCACGTTCCCGTGTGGCGTGCCCTCGATCGAGCTCGACGCCGACGTGAAGTTCGTCAGCGCGAAGCCGGTCGACGTATCGACGGCCCACGCGGGCAGCGACGCCGTGCCCGCGTTCCAGCCGGCGCCGCGGCTGACGACGTACAGCGGGCTGGCGGGATCACGGAAGGGCGCAGGCAGCGTCCGCTCGCCCGCCGACTCGTAGTTCCAGTACGGCAGCGCCCACGTTGGATCGCCCGCGTACTTCCGGACGATGCGCTCGAAGAAGTGGAGGTACATCCGGTGCCACGACCAGAAGTAGTACGTGCCGTGCTCGCAGGTGTTCCAGGCGACGTGCGAGCCGCTTGCGAGCGTCCCGTGGATCGCGGCCTGGTAGCTCCAGCTGCGCGGATCCGACGCGGGGAGCGCCTTCATCGCCTGGACGGCCTTCCTGTACCCGACGATGATCGGATCGGTCGCGCCGAGACCGCCGACGTCCCGGCGTGTGAGCGGCGCCGCGAGCGCGGTCGCCGGGTAGAACAGCGGGCTGCCGAGAATCGCGAGCCCCGCAGTGGCCCGCGCGCCCTGCACGACGAGCTCCTTGCGTGTGAGGCGAGCGGTCATCCACCCCTCCCGAGGTACGAGTTCCACGACCCGACGCGGAGCTCCTCGGGGCGGTCTTGCGCCGGGGAGGCGCGCCGCCAGGTGCTCGATCCTCCTCCTCCCCCTGACCGAAGTCAAGCGCGGGAGGCATGGAGGGGGCGCACGATCGCACCCCCTCCGCCGACTCTGCTACTGCTCGTAGGCGAGGACGACCTCGGGCAGCTTGTGGACGACGCCGTCCGGTGTCGTGTACGTGCTGATCTCGCTGCTCGTGTAGATGATCGCGGCCTTGTTGTTCGTCGGGTTCTCCGCGACCTCGAACAGGTCGAGCAGCTCGCGGTTGACGTTCCCGGCGCAGGCGTCGCCGCCCGTGCACACGGCGCCCACGCGGTTCGGTGTGCTGCTGACGCGGTTCTGGTCGAACGACGCGCCCGCGTTCGTCGACTGCGAGTCGTAGACGTTCCACACCGAGGTCGGATCGTTCTGCGCCCCGGTGCTGCCGTAGTAGACGACGTCGACCTTCCCAGCCCGGGCGGCCACCCACGGGAGCAGCGCGGTGTTGATGGACGACACCTTCTTCGCCGGCGTCCAGGCGGCTCCGCCGGGGGGCGCCGACGACAGCCACACGTCGTGGCCGTCCGACCACACCGCGTACAGCTGGCCGGTGGTCTGGTCGACGGCGAGCGACGGGAAGATGTTGTCGAGCGGCACCGGCGCCGTCGCGACGAGCGTCGTGTCCCAGTGCTTCCCGCCGTCGGTCGAGCGCGACACGTAGACGTTGTTGAAGTCGGCCGAGCAGCACTTGCTCTGCTGCGTCCCCGCCGCGTACACGTCGTACAGGTAGTTGCTGTTCGGGTCGGCGACGATCGGCCCTGCGATGTTGTTGAACGTCGCCGCGCCCGTGGCACCGCCCTGGCCCGCGATGGGGGAGGAGACCGTCTGCCATGTGCGTCCGTCGTCGGTCGACATCTGCACGTGGATGAGCGCGCTGTTCCCGTTGTCGTGGTAGGCGACCCACGCGGTCGTGCCGCGGTGCGTGATCCAGGGGCGGTCGGACTTCGTCTGGTCGATGACCGTCGACGTGCAGCCCGATGCCGACGCGCCGGCGGGGCACCGCACGACGTCGACGCCGAGCTGGAACTGGCTGAACTTCGGGTTCGGGATCACGTTCAGGTCCGCGAGCAGCATCGTGTTCGCCGACGTGAACTCGATGTCGGCGTCCTCGTCGCCGAGCGTCAGGCGGTTGCCGTGACTCGGCACCGTCTGGTCGAGAGCGCCGAAGTACGACGGCGTCGACCCGAACGTCCCTCTCCACACGTTCACCTGGAACGGCAGCCAGCCGAGGCCGTCGACCGCCATCGCGCCGTTGTTCGCGAAGGCGATCGCAGGCTCGCTGTCGCCGCTGCTCGTGGGATCGGGCGCGATCGTCAGCCCGCTCCCGCTCGGGTCCCACGTCCCGAACAGCGTCTGATTCGTGAACTTCGCAGTCGACGCACCGGCGATCGCAACCGACACGGCGAGAGCGGCGCCGGCAACGACCAGCACCGCGAGGCGCTTCGTTACGCGCATGTCTCCCTCCTCGAACTCGCTTGCACAACCCCTCTCCGCTACGCGGCGGGCGGCTGCCCGGATTTCACCCTCTCACGAGCGCGACGCCGCGCAAAATGCGCCGCCGTTCATACTCGGCCGGTGGAGCCCGACCTCCAGGAGATCCGCACCGCCGTCCGTGAGCTCTGCGCGCGCTACCCCGGCGAGTACTGGCGGAGCCTCGAGCCGAGCACCTACCCGGCTGCGTTCGTCGACGAGCTGACGCGTAGCGGCTGGCTCGCCGCGCTGATCCCGGAGCAGTACGGCGGCTCGGGCCTGTCGCTCACCGCCGCGTCGGTGATCCTCGAGGAGATCAACCGCTCCGGCGGCAACGCCGCCGCGTGCCACGCGCAGATGTACGTCATGGGGACGATCCTCCGGTTCGGAAGCGACGGGCAGAAGGAGCGCTACCTGCCGAGGATCGCGAGCGGCGAGCTGCGGCTGCAGGCATTCGGCGTGACCGAGCCGACGGCCGGCTCCGACACGGCGTCGATCACCACGACCGCGACGAAGATCGACGGCGGCTACCGGATCCACGGCCAGAAGATCTGGACGTCGCGCGCCGAGCACTCCGACCTGATGCTGCTGCTCGCGCGCACGACGCCCGTCGAGCAGGTCGCGAAGCGAAGCGACGGGCTGTCGACCTTCATCGTCGACCTCGACGCGGCCGGCGAGCGCGTCACGATCAACCCGATCGAGACGCTGATGAACCACGCGACGACCGAGGTCTTCTTCGACGACCTCGAAGTCGGGGACGACGCGCTGCTCGGCGTCGAGGGCGAAGGCTTCCGCCAGATCCTCGTCGGCTGGAACGCGGAGCGGATCCTGATCGCGGCCGAGTGCATCGGCGACGGCCGCTGGTTCGTCGACAAGGCGACGGCCTATGTCTCCGAACGGGTCGTCTTCGGCCGACCGATCGGCGCGAACCAGGGCGTTCAGTTCCCGATCGCGAAGGCGTACGCCGCGATCGAGGCTGCCGACCTCATGCGCTACCGCGCCGCGGAGCTGTACGACGCCGGCGAGCCGATCGGCGCCGAGGCGAACATGGCGAAGTACCTCGCCTCGGAGGCGTCGTGGGAAGCGGCGAACGCGTGCCTCGACGCGCACGGCGGCTTCGGCTTCGCCGCCGAATACGACATCGAGCGCAAGTTCCGCGAGACGCGGCTGTACAAGGTCGCGCCGGTCTCGAACAACCTCGTCCTCGCGTACCTCGGGCAGAACGTGCTCGGGATGCCGCGGTCCTACTGAGTGCGAAGCATCGATCTCAACGTCGATGCCGGCGAGTCGTACGGTGCGTGGCGCATCGGCGACGAACCGGCGATCTTCGCCGAGGTGACGAGCGCCAACCTCGCCTGCGGCTTCCACGGCGGCGACCCCGGCACGATCAGGACGGCGATCGCGGACGCGGTGCGCGCGGGCGTCGCGATCGGCGCCCACCCGGGGCTTCCGGACCGCGTCGGGTTCGGGCGGCGCGCGATGAGCGTGACGCCGCAGGAGGTGCACGACGACGTCCTCTACCAGGTCGGCGCGGTCGAGGCATTCGCGCGCGCCGCAGGCGTCCCGCTGCACCACGTGAAGCCGCACGGCGCCCTCAACACCGCCGTGTCCGAGCAGTCCGACGAGCACGCCGACGCGATCGTCGCCGCCGTCCGCGCGTTCGACGCGTCCTTGCCGCTGATCGTGATCGCGGGGTCGGGGCTCGAGCGAGCGTGCGCGCGCGCCGGCCACCGCGCCGTTGCCGAGGCGTTTCCCGACCGGGCCTACACCGCGAACGGGATGCTCGCTCCGCGCAGCGACCCGCGTGCGATCGTGCACGACCCGCAGGTCGCGGCCGACCGCGCCGTCCGTATCGCGGTCGACGGCGTGGTCGCGACCGTCGACGGGACGTCGGTCGACGTCGCCGCCGAGACGCTGTGCATCCACGGCGACAATCCCGGGAGCCTCGCGACGGCGCGCGCCGTGCGCGCCGCGCTCACCGCGGCGGGCGTGGCGGTCGAGACCTTCTGACCGCGTGCCCGCCGTCGGCCAGTACCTCCGCGTCGCTCGCACGTACGACCCCGCAGCCTGCAGCCGCATCCTGACCATCGCCGCCGCGCTGCGCCGGCTTGCGCCGGACGGTGTACGCGAGATCTGCGCCGCACCCGGCTCCGTCTACGTCGAGTGGGACGACGAACGGCTGCCGTCCGCGTCCGCGGCGCGGTGGATCGACGCCGCGATCGAGGAGCCGGGCGCCGACGACGAGCCGGCGCGGACGGTCGAGGTGCCCGTCCGATACGGCGGGCCCGACACGGAGGAAGCGGCGTCCATGCTCGGCCTGGACGCACGCGAGCTGGCGTCGATCCACGCGGGCGGCGAGTACCGCGTGTTCTCGACGGCGACGGCGGGCCAGCCGATCATGGGCGGCGCGGACGCCCGGCTCGAACTGCCGCGCCGGCCGGTCCCGCGCGCGTCGGTGCCCGAGCGCGCGGTCGGCATCCAGGGGAGGTTCTCGACGGTGTACGCCGCAGGCCCCGGCGGCTGGAACCTGATCGGGACGGCGCTCGTGAACGTGTTCGATCCGCACCGCGACGACCCGTTCACGTTCCACCACGGGGACGTCGTGCGGTTCCACGCGTCGGACGCACCCGACCCGCCGGCGCCGGCGCGGCGCGAGCTGCTGCCGCGCGAGCCGGCACGGCCCGCGCTTCGAGTCGAGGCGGCCGGCGCGCTCGACCTCGTCCTCGATGCGGGCCGCCTGAACCAGGCGCACCACGGGCTCGCGCAGACGGGACCGCTCGACCCGCCCGCGGCCCGGCTCGCGAACGCGCTCTGCGGCAACGCGCCGGGGACGCCGTGCATCGAGTCGACGCTGACCGGCCCGACGCTCGTCGCGCTGCGCGACCTCGTCGTCGGCGCGGCGGGCCGTGGGCTCGCGCTCGAGGTCGACGGCGAGCGCGTCGCGTGCGAGTCGATCTTCGTCACGAGCGGCGCGACGCTGCGGCTGCGCCCGACCGGCGAGGGCGTCCGCGGCTATCTCGCGATCGCCGGCGGGATCGAGGCCGAGCCGTTTCTCGGCTCGGTCAGCGTCGACCGCTACGGCCTGATCGGCCGTCCCCTCGAGCCGGGCGACATCCTCGGCGTCGCGGTCGGCGAGCCTCGCGAGGTGCGCCTGCGCGCGACGATCGACGGCGCGCAGCCGCCCCACGTCATCCGGGTCCGGCGCGGGCCGCAGTGGTCGCGCGAGGCGGAGGCCGCGCTGGCGCACGCCGCGTTCACCGTGACGACGGGCGACCGGATGGGGCTCCGCCTGGCGGGGCCGCCGGTCCCCGGCGGCGAGCTCCTGTCGGAGTCGCCGCCGCCCGGCGCGGTGCAGGTTCCGCCCTCGGGCGACCCGATCATCCTGCTCGCAGACCGGATGCGGAGCGCGGGCTACGACAAGCCCGCCGTCGTCCATCCCGACGACCTGCCGGCGATCGCGCAGCTGCGGGCAGGCGACAGAATCGGCTTCGCGTTCGTCGGCGACCACCCGGTGCCGTGGGAACGGGACCTCACCTGACCCGAGAGGAGGAGCATGACCAGACGCTTCGAGGAGACGTGCGTGCTCGTGACCGGCGCCGGCGGAGGCATCGGCCGCGCGATCGCCGAGCGCTTCGGCCGCGAGGGCGCGCGCGTCGGCGTCAACGACATCGACGCCGGTGCCGCGGGGGCGACCGCCGCCGCCATCGAGGCGGCGGGCGGCGAAGCGGCAGCGCTCCCGTTCGACGTCGGCGATCCGGACGGCGTCGAGCGCGCGACTGCGGAGCTCGTCGACCGCTTCGGGCCGGTCGACGTGCTCGTGAACAACGCCGGCCTGACCGACTTCGCGATCATCAGCCGGCACTTCCTCGAGGGCGATCTCGACTGGTGGCAGAGCGTGCTCCGCGTCAACCTCACCGGCGCGTTCCTGTGCTCGAAGGCGGTCGCGCTCGCCATGGCGCGCCGGCGGCGCGGCGCGATCATCCACATCTCCTCCGGGGGCGCCACGCACGCGCACCGCGCGCTCGCGGCGTACGACGCGGCGAAGGGAGGCATCGAGGCGCTGACACGGTCGATGGCGCTCGACCTCGCGCCGTACAACGTACGCGTCAACGCCGTCGTCCCCGGTCTGATCCGGACGTACGACATCTCGGACGAGCTCGCGGCGGAACGCGGCGCGGTCGTGCCGCTCGGCCGTCTCGGTACGGCCGACGACCTCGCGGGGCCGGTCGTCTTCCTCGCAACCGACGACGCGCGCTACATGACGGGCAGCGTCGTCCGCGTCGACGGCGGCGTCCTCGCGCAGCAGCGGTCGGCGAACGTCGACGTCGTGCCGCCGAGCTCGTTCCCCGACGTCCCGCCGACGGACGCGTGACTACGCGTCGCGCAGCTTCAGGACGACGGCGCCCGCGGCGACGGCGACGACCGCGTACGACGCGAACAGCCCGAGCCCCGTCCACGGCGCGAGGCTCGACGAGTCGTGCGTCAGATTCAGGATCGCCCGGCCGGCGTTCGACGGCAGGTACGGCGAGATCGCGTTGTTCCAGCTCGTGGGGAGCACGTTCATGAGCGGCGGCAGGACGAAGAAGATCGCTGCGAACGCCGAGATGCCGCCGGCCGTGCTGCGCAGGATCGTGCCGATTCCGACCGTCATCACCGCGACGACCGCGACGTACAGCGCGGCACCGACGACCGCGCGCGCGACGCCGGGGTGGTGCCACGAGTAGCTCGCGTGGTGCCGCGACAGGATCGACTGGCTCGCGAAGAACGCGATGAGCACCGACGGCAGCATCAGCGCGAACGTCACAGCCGCGAAGACCGCCACCTTCCCCCAGAGGACGGGCAGCCGCTTCGGCACCGCCGTCAGCGTCGCGCGGATCATCCCCGTCGAGTACTCGCCGCTGATCACGAGGACGCCGAGGACGCCGATCGCGAGCTGCGCGATCTGCGACCCGACCAGCGCCGGGTCGAGCGGGTTGAAGTGCGCGCGATCGCCCGGGCTCCGCTGGCCCCAGTGCGACGAGATGACGGTCGACGCGAGGATCGGGAACCCGATCGTCAGAAGCGTCGCCACGAGGAGCGACCAGCGCGTCGACCGAACGGTCCAGAACTTCGTCCACTCCGAGCGCAGCACGCGGAACTGCGTCACGCCGCGCACCTGCTCGTGCAGGACGGGGATCGCCGTCACGCGACCGCCCCCTCTGCGTGCCCGTACTCGAGCTCGCCGCGCGTCAGCTCCATGAACGCCTCTTCGAGCGACGCCTGGTGCGGCGTCAGCTCGTGGATCACGATCCCGTTCGCCGCGGCAGCGTCGCCGAGCGTCGTCGCGGAGATCCCCGCCACCTCGAACGCGCCGTCCGGCTGCTCCTCGAGCGTGCCGCCGAGGCTCGCGACCGCCTGCTGGAGCGCGACGCGGTTCGGCGTCCTGACGCGCACGAGGTTCTTGGACGCCGCCGCAACGAACTCCTGCACGCTCGTGTCTGCGATCAGCTTCCCGCGCCCGATCACGATCAGATGGTCCGCGGTCAGCGACATCTCGCTCATCAGGTGTGACGACACGAACACGGTGCGTCCTTCGGACGCGAGGCCGCGAAGCAGCGCCCGGATCCACTGGATGCCTTCGGGGTCGAGTCCGTTGACCGGCTCGTCGAGCATCACCGTCTGCGGGTCGCCGAGGAGCGCGGTCGCGATGCCGAGCCGCTGCCCCATGCCGAGCGAGAACTTGCCCGCGCGCTTCCGCGCGACGTCGTGCAGCCCGACGAGGTCGATCAGCTCTTCCACCCGCCGCTTCGAGATGCCATGGGTCTGCGCGAGCGCGCGCAGGTGGTTCCGCGCGGAGCGGCCGGTGTGAATCGAACGCGCCTCGAGCAGCGCGCCGACCTCGTGCAGGGGCGCGTGGTGCTCCTCGTACGGCTTGCCGTTCACGGTGACGTGACCTGCCGTCGGCCGGTCGAGGCCGAGCACGAGGCGCATGGTCGTCGACTTGCCGGCGCCGTTCGGCCCGAGGAAGCCCGTGACGATGCCGGGCTTCACGTCGAACGTCAGCGAGTCGACCGCACGCTTGTCGCCGTAGTCCTTCGTCAGATCGCGCGCCGAGATCATCGTGACACCAAAGCAGGTCTTTCTGACAACTTCATGACGTGCAGCGGTTCAAGGCAGTGCTGCTGGTGCTCGCGGCGGCGACGTCGGTGCAAGGCGGGGCCTCGGTCGCGAAGTCGCTCTTCCCGAGCTTCGGGCCGCCGGGCGTCGTCTGGCTGCGTCTCCTCTTCGGCTCGATCGCCCTGTGGGTGATCGCGCGGCCCGACCTGCGGAGCCGGCCGTGGCGCGAGCTGCGCCTCGTCGTCGCGCTCGGGCTCGTGCTCGTCTCGATGAACGTCACGTTCTACGAGTCGATCGACCGGCTGCCGCTCGGGATCGCAGTCACGGTCGAGTTCCTCGGGCCGCTCGCGGTCGCCGTGCTCGGGTCGCGGCGCAAGCTCGACTTCGTGTGGGTCGTGCTCGCCGGTGCGGGCGTCGCGCTGCTCGCGGAGGGCGGCGGCAAGGGCATCAGCGCATTCGGTCTCGCGCTCGCCGCGCTCGCAGGCGTGTTCTGGGCGCTGTACATCACCCTGAGCGTCCCGATCGGCCGCACGTTTCCCGGTGCGAGCGGCCTCGCGCCCGCGATGGTGATCGGCGCGATCCTGATCACCCCCTGGGGCATCGTCAGCGCGGGGTCGCACCTGCGCGACCCGCAGCTCGTCGGCGCCGCCGTCGGCGTCGGGCTCCTCTCCTCGGCGCTCCCGTGGTCGCTCGAGCTCGAGGCGCTCCGCCGCCTGCCGACGAGCGTGTTCGGCGTGGTGCTCGCGCTCGAGCCCGCGGTCGCGGCACTCGCCGGGTTCCTGTTCCTGCACGAGCACCTGCATGCGCGCGCGTGGCTCGCGATCGCGCTCGTCGTCGTCGCGAGCGCGGGCGCGGCCCTCGAGATCCGGCGCGAGGACGTCGCGCCGCCGGAGGCCTGACTACGCGGCGCGAACGCCGGCCATCATCAGGCCGAGCGCCTCGCGCGTGCTCGTTCCCGGATCGACCTCGCTGATGATCTCGCCCTCGTACATGACGAGGATGCGGTCCGACAGCGTCAAGACCTCGTCGAGGTCCTCCGACACGACGACGATCGCCGTGCCCGCGTCGCGCTGCTCGCGCAGCCGCTCGTGGATGTACGCCGCGGCCCCGACGTCGACGCCGCGCGTCGGCTGTGCGGCAAGGAGGACGCGCGGCTTCGCCGACAGCTCGCGCGCGAGAATCAGCTTCTGGATGTTGCCGCCGCTCAGGTTGCGCGCCGGTGTGTCGAGCGACGGCGTCTTCACGTCGAACGCACGGACGAGCTCGTTGCAGTGCCGCTCGATCGCGCCGGGGCGGAGGAAGCCGAACCGGCAGAACTGCGCGGCGCCGTTGTCGATCAGGAGCAGGTTCTCGCCGACGGAGAAGTCGGCGACGACACCGTCGCGCATGCGCTCCTCCGGGACGTAGCCGAGGCCCGCGGCACGGATCTCGGCCGGGTGGAGCCCGGCGAGCTCGTGCCCCTCCAGCACCGCCGACCCGGAGACGACGGGTCGCAGCCCGGCGAGCGCCTCGGCGAGCTCGCGCTGGCCGTTGCCCGACACGCCGGCGATGCCGACGATCTCGCCGCTCCGCACCTCCAGGTCGAGACCCCGCACCGCTTCGACGCCCCGGTCGCCGCGCACGTGCAGTCCGCGGACGGCGAGGCGCGCCTCGCCCGCCGCGTGCGCGCCGACGGGCTCCGTGGCGGGAAGCTCGTGACCGACCATCATCTCGGCGAGCGTGTGCCGCGTCACCTCCGCCGGCGTCACCGTCGCGACCTTTCGCCCCGCGCGCAGCACCGTGATGCGGTCGGACAGCGCAAGCACCTCGCGGATCTTGTGCGAGATGAAGACGAGCCCGCGGCCGTCGTCGACCATCTGCCGGAGCACGACGAACAGGTCGTCGACCTCCTGCGGGGTCAGCACGGCCGTCGGCTCGTCGAGAATCAGCAGCTTCGCGTCTCGGTACAGCGCCTTGATGATCTCGACGCGCTGCCGCTCTCCGACCGACAGCTGCCACACCGTCGCGGACGGGTCGACGCGCAGCCCGTAGCGCTCGGAGAGCTCTTCGATGCGACGCGACACCGTCGAGAGATCAGTCAGGGTGACCGCGCGGCGCAGGCCGAGCGCGACGTTCTCGGCGACGGTCAGCGTGTTCACGAGCATGAAGTGCTGGTGGATCATCCCGATCCGGTGGGCGATCGCGACGGCCGGCGAAGTGATCGAAACGGGCTCGCCGTCGATCCGGATCTCACCCTCCTCGGGCCGGTAGAGCCCGTAGAGCACACGCATCAGCGTGCTCTTGCCGGCGCCGTTCTCGCCGAAGAGCGTGTGCACCTCGCCGGCCGTCACGTCGAAGTCGACATGGTCGTTGGCGACCACTCCGGGGAACCGCTTGCAGATCCCGCGCAGCTCGAGCATGGGTGCGCCGCCGCGCGGGGCGGCCGTGTTCACCGGAGTGGTCGCCGTCGCCGTCACTGACCGGCCGGGATCTTGATCTTGCCGGTCGAGATGCCGGCGATGATCTTGGCGGCCTTCGCCTTGATCGTCGGCGGCGTCTTGAACGCCTTGTTGAACTGGATCTTCTCGCCGCCGTTCCTCAGCGTGATCGTGTAGCTGAGGCCGGCCTTCTTGCCCGCCTGCATGCGCGTGAAGATCTGCTTGAGCAGCGGCATCCAGTCGTACATCTGCGTCGCGACCGTGTTCTGCGGCGCGAGCGACGCCTGTGTCCACTGCGTGCCGAACCAGAGCGCGTGGTTCTCGCGTGCGACGTTGATCGCGCCGACGACGGATTGCGAGCTGCCGGTCAGCACGTCCGCCTTCTGCGCGATGAACTGCTGCGCCTGCTTCGCCATCAGGCTCGGATCGCTGAACGAACCGGTGTACGCCACGTTCACGACCGTCTTCTTGCTCGCCGCCTTCGCGCCGGCGACGAAGCCGTCGACGTACAGCTTGGCGTCGCCGACCGCGATCGGGCCGATGACGCCGAGCACGTGCGTCTTGCTCATCAGCGACGCGACGTAGCCGTTCACGTAGCCACCCTGCTCGGATGCAGCCTGGTACGCGTACACGTTCGACAGCCCGTACGTCTCGCCGGCAGTCCCCCACGCGAACGTCGTCTTCGGGAACTGCGGCGCGAGCTGCTGCACGGTCGCGCCGTACTGCGAGCCGTGCGCGATGATCAGGTCGTAGCCCTCCTGGGCGTACTGATGCATGATGTTCGCCGCGTTCGCGACGACGAACTGGTTCTCCGAGACGGAGAGCTGGAAGTTGTATTTCTTCTGCAAGTTCAGGAGCGCGTGATGCATCGACTGCGTGAACGCCAGGTCGTTGTGCGCGCTCGGCGCGATCAGCGCCACCTTCAACTGCGCGTGCGACTTCGGCGTCGCCGTCGGCACCGCCGCGGCTGCGAGAGCCGTGATGGCGGCGAGTATGACCAGAACCTTCCGCATTTCAACCTCCTCGTGTGTAAGGCGTCCCGAGCGCTGCGGGCTGGCGGAAGCGGCGGGCGATCGTCAGCAGCGCGAGGACGGTGATCACGGCGGGCGCGGCCGCCGCGAGGTCGGACAGGCTCACGGGGATGATCCCGAGGCCCTTCCACGACAGGACGATCGCCTGCGTCATGCCGTAGAGCAGCGACCCCAGCAGGACCCCGATGGGGCGCCACGCCCCGAAGTAGACGAGCGCGACGGCGATGAAGCCCTCGCTCTGCGTCAGGTTCTGCTGGAAGATGCCGACGTCGAACAGCAGCGTGGCGCCTGCGAGCCCCGCGAGCGAGCTGCCGGCGATCACCGCGATGTAACGCGTGCGCGCGACGCTGACGCCGAGGCTGTCCGCGGCCGCGGGGTTCTCGCCGGCTGCCTTGACGTTCATCCCGTACGTCGTGCGGTTGAGGACGAACGCGAGCACGGGCACGAGCACGAACGCGAGATAGACGAGCACGTTCTGCGTGAAGAGCGTGTGGCCGACGGCGGGGAGCCGGTGGAGCAGGGGCACGTGGAGGTCGCGCGGCTTGTTCACCGGCAGCGGGGTGCCTACGAGCTTGAGGAAGAGGAGCGAGGTGACGCCGAGGGCGAAGAGGTAGACGCCGATGCCGCTGATCCCCTGCTCGGCGCGCAGCGTGACGCTGATGAAGGCCGTCGCGAGCCCGAGGGCGGCACCGACGGCGATCGCGACGACGACGGCGAGCAGGAGGTCGTGCGTGTGCAGCGCGACGTAGTAGCCGGCGAACGCGCCGAGCAGCATGATCCCGTCGACGCCGAGGTTGAGCACGCCGCTCCGCTGGCCGAGCGTCTCGCCGAGGGACGCGAGCAGGAACGGGGCCGCGAGCTGGATCCCCGATGCGACCGTCGCCGTCAGGATCGCCGTCGTGAAGAAGGAGCTCATCCCGTCGCCTCCACGCGCGCCCGGGCGCGGCGCCGCACGATCTCCGTCGAGACGACGAAGACGACGACGAGGCCGTTCAGCGCGACGATCAGGTCGGACGGGACGTTCGTGACGACCTGCATCGCGTCGCCGCCGACGAGCAGGCCCGCGAAGACGAACGACGAGACGATCGTCCACAGCGGGCTGAGGCCGCCGAACAGCGCGACGACGATCCCGTTGAATCCCGCGGAGCCGGTGAAGCCCGTCAACGAGCCGTCGGTGACCATGCGGTGCGAGATCGAGCCGAAGACGAGCATCGAGCCCGCGATGCCGCACATCGCACCGCTGAGCGTCAACGCCCACGTCGTCGTCCGCGCGACGGGGATTCCCGCGTACGTCGCTGCGTCGCGCGACAGACCGACGGCGCGGATGCGGAACCCGAAGCTCGTGCGCCACAGCAGCACGTACACCGCGATCGCGACGGCAACCGCGATCGGGACGCCGAGGTGCAGCTGGGTGTCGTGCGCGAGGAGCGGGAGCCACGAGCTCTTCGGCAAGAGGCGCGTCTGCGGGATGAGACCGCCGACGGAGGACGTGTGGTCGACGAGCGGGCCGGCCAGCAGGTAGTTCATGAGCTGGACGGCGACGAGGTTCAGCATGATCGTGCTGAGGATCTCGTTGACGCCGAAGTAGCCCTTGAACGCGCCGGGAATGGCGCCCCACGCCCCGCCGCCGAGGGCGCCCGCGACGAGGACGAGCGGGATCAGCAGCACGCTCGGCAGGTTCGGCAGCGCGAGGGCGGTGCTCGTCGCGGCGAGCGCGCCCATCGCGATCTGCCCCTCCCCGCCGATGTTGAAGACGTTCGCGCGGAACGCGATGCAGATCCCCACGCCGACGAGGAGCAGCGGAACGCCCTTCACCGCCGTCGCGCTCAGCGCATACCAGCTGCCGAACGCGCCGGTGAGAAGCGCGTGGTATCCGTCGACGGGGCTCGCGCCGAGCGCGGCGAGCATTCCCGCACCGACCGCGAGCGCGGCGAGCGCCGACGACGGGAGAACGAGCCAGTCGAGCCGGAGCCGGAGCCTGCGCGGACGGAGCCGCGGCGGGGCCGGCGGCCGGAGGGCCCGCGTCGCCTCGCCCTGTGGAACGTGCGTCGCCACATCGACCTCGTAGGTCATGCCGCCGCGACTTTGCGGCGGTGTGGTGAACTCAGACGGACGAACGCCGCAGGTTCATCGGTAGTCCGCCGTAGAGGCTTCGGAGAAGTACGCCTTCGCCCGCTCAGGCGGCGCGAAGAGCGGCTTCGAGCGACGACGCGCTCGGGTTCACGAGCTCGGTGCCCGCCCCGGAAGCGCCCGTGCGCTTCACGAAGAAGGTGGGAACGCCCGTGACCTTCTCCGCCGCGCGCTGGCTCTCGATCCGCGCAGCAACGGCGTCCGCGGTGCCCGCGCCGGCGACCGCCGCGGCGTCGACGCCGCGGATGCTGCGCGCAGCGGCGCGCACCATCTCGTCGGAGAGCCAGCCCGTGTTCTCCTGGCCCTGGTTCGCATAGAGGAGCGCGGTGAACTCGAACGCGTGGTTCTGCTCCGCCGCGGCGAAGAGCGCGTTGCGGCCGCGCACGGAGTCGGGCCCGACGAAGTCGAGCGGGCGGAGCTCGACGCGCACGCGCCCCGGCCGCACGAACCGCGTCACGACAGCGGGAAACGTCTCACGGGCGTACGTCCCGCAGTACGGGCACTGCAGGTCGAGGTACTCGACGAGCGTCACGGGCGCATCCGCGGCTCCCAGCACGAGGCCGTGCTGCGGAATCCCCGCGAAGAGCTGCCGCACGCCGGCGGTCTCTGCGAGCTTGACGCCGGCCGCCGCCGGTTTCGGCGAGCTCTTCCCGCCCCCGAGCGCGAGCGTCAGGCCGACGGCCGCAGCGACGAGCGCGACCGCCCCGATCGCCGCCGCGAGCAGGAGCACGCGGCGGTCGGCGGCCGGCGTTGCCGCGGCCGCGGGCGGCGGCGTCGGAACGCGCCGTCTCTGCCGTGCCTTGCGCCCGCTCATGCCTCCACGGTCGCGAATGGCGCACGCGGCGGCAACCGGGTTTTACCGCAAGCGCGCGCGGTGCTACCCGAAGCGGATGTGAAGCACCGCCGTCGTCCGGCTCTTGCACACGGCGGTCAGCGCGACCTGGCCCTTGGTCGCGTCGTCGAATCCGTGGAACAGGAGGAGCGCGCTGTTCCCCTGCGCCGGCCCGTAGTCGACCTTCCAGCGCTCGGAGCCGGCGATCACGTTGAACCACGTCCAGCGCATCGTCGCGAGCGGCGTGTTCGAGTACCCCGACACGACGACGACGCCTTTCACCTTCTTCGCGGAGGTGTAGAAGTAGCCGCGGGGCGTCGGGAACGGGCCGAGCATGTTCGGCCGTGCGATCGCCTTCGGCGGGCGCGGACAGGCCGGCGCGGCAGGGCGCGCCGGCACGGCCGCGGCGGCGGCGAGCACCGCCGCCGCGAGAGCAAGGGCAAGTGTCCTGGGCATGCGGGAAAACTAGTACGGATCCGGATTACCCGCAAGGCACGTTCACGACGGGCTCGATCCCCCCGCACCGACACCACCGGAAGAGCGCCGCCGCCCACTCGCGATAGACGTGCGGCGGCGTCGCCGCCGCCGACGCCGCCCCGACCGACTTTCCGTCGAGGAGGTCGGCGAGCGAGACGACGGACGCGTCGTACGTGCCGAACGCGACGTCCCGGAGCGCCGCGCGCGGCGCGGCGCCCATGTGCAGTAGGCGGCCGCCCCAGCGGAGGACAGCCAGGTCAGTGACGAGCGTCCCTGCGCCGAGACCGTCGTCGAGGACGACGTCGACGCAGCCCGCGTCCTGCACCGCCGCGACCCAGTCGTCGCCGTCGTCCAGGACGAGCTCGACGGCGCGCCGGCGCGACAGGTATCCGTGCGCGCGCGGCGGCGCGGTCGCGACGACGCGGAGTTGGAGGACGTCCGCGAGATCGATCGCAGCGAGACCCGCGCCGCGGACGGCGCCGTGCACGAGCACGCGCTCGCCCGGGCGCGCCTGCGCGTGGAACACGAGCGCGCCGTAGGCGGCGACGTAGTCGGTCGCGACGGCCAGCGCCGCGTGCGTCTCGAGTTCCGGCGGGACCGCGACGGCCCGCTCCGGCGCGACCCGGACGAGCCCGGCGCGCTCCCGCCCGGGCCGTGACGTCGGCGCCGCGACGCGGCCGCCGACCTCCTCGACGACCCCGACGACGGCGCCGCCGGCGCCGAGCGCTTCCGCGCGCACGAGGAGCTCCCCGGCGTGCGGACTCGGCGCCGGGTGCGGCCGGGCCGCGCCCGGCCGCACCCGGCCGACCGTCATCCGACGGAGAGTGCGTTGAAGTACGGCAGCCCGAGGTACGAGCTGTAGACCCAGTTCTTCACGCGCTTCGACGTGAAGTACGTGTTCGTGACGATCAGGTACGGCACGACGGGGGCGTACTGAAGCATCAGGTCGTGGTCGAGCTTCGCGTACGCGGCGGCGCGTGCAGCGCCCGACAGCGACGCCGCATGATCGAGCCCCTTGTTGAACGACGCGCTGTCGAAGTACGAGTAGCCGACGTTGTTCGCGGGCTGGATGTTGCGGCCGTCGAACAGGACGTTCAGGTAGTCGTAGGCGTCGAAGTAGTCGGCGCACCAGCCCCCGTTCGTCGTGAAGTTGTACGTCGTTCCCTTCGTGCCGACGACTTGGTAGAAGTTCGTCGCAGGCGTCGGGACGTCGTTCGTCTTGAACCCGACCTGCTTGAGGTTGAACTCCGCCACCTGCGCGCGGTTCGTCGAGTACGACGACGTCGTGTGGACGACGTTGATCTCCGGCGCCGACGCGATCGCGGAGCCGCCGATCTGCTTCGCCTTCGCGACGTTCGCCCCGGCGAGCGGGTACGCGTTGAACGGCTTGTACCCCGGGATCCCCGGCACGAGGATCTGCGACGTCCGCCGGCCCGCATAGGCGCCGAGCAGCCTGACCTGAGCCGGCCGGTCGATCGCGTACTCGACGGCCTTCCGCAGCTGCACGTTGTCGAACGGCGCGCGTGCCGTGTTCATCGACATGTAGTTCACGCACGAGGTGGGCCCGACGAAGAAGCGGGACTTGTTCACCCCGTACTGCTGGCCGAGCGAGGCCGTCGCGGTCGGCGGCAGGCCGCCGATATCGAGGTCGGATTCGCCCGCCTTCACCTGCAGGAGCGACTGGTCGAGGTTCACGTTCGGCGTGAACACGATCTGGTCCGGGTTCGAGGGACGCGACGGGCCGTGGTAGTACGGGTTCCGCTTCAGCACCGTCGACCGGCCCGGATCGCGCGAGGCGATGTAGTACGGACCCGCCGCCGGATACGTGTCGAGACCCTGCGACGTGTACGGCGTGCTCGGCTCGACCGGCGTGAACCACTGCATCCCCATGATCGGGACGAACGTCGCGTTCGGTTTCGTCAGCGTGATCTTCAGCGTGAGCCCCTTCGCCGAGACACCCGAGATGTGCTGCGCCTTGCCGTCGAGGAACGCGCCCGCACCGGCGATCACGTCCTGCAGGTTGACGTTGACGCCGAGCGGCGAGCCCATCTTCGGCGAAAGGATCCGCTCGATCGAACGCTGGTACGCCGCGGCGGTGACGCTCGAGCCGTCGGAGAACCGCATCCCCGGCCGCACGTGGAACGTGTAGGTCTTGCCGGCGTTCGAGACCGTCGGGAACGACGTCGCGCCGAGCGGGTACAGCTGTGCACCGGCGGCGCCGGACTTTTCCGGGAACCCGACGAGCGGCATCGACGTCGTATAGAGCATCGCCCAGTCGTCGGTGCGGTAGGCAAGCGCCGGATCGACGAAGTCGAAGTCCGCGTTCGCATGGTTGAGCTTCAGCGTCCCGCCGCGCAACGCCTCGGTGCTGCCGGCGCGCTTCGTCGCCGACCCGGCCGCGCCGACGCCGAGCGCCGCGACGAACGCTGCGATCCCCGTGACGAGCATCAGCAGGGACAGCGTCTGCTTCCTGCGCATCTCACTCCTTCCAGTCGCTTGTGCATCGACCCCGAAGACGCGCCGGAAGCGAAAAGGTTCTGCATATCGAAGACGTTCATGGCGCAGTTCACGTCCGGCGATACGTCGCCGCTCGGTGCGCGTGTACGTTCGCCGTCGCATGCGCGCGGTCGCGATCGTCACGCTCGTCGTCCTCGGCGGCATCTGGGGGAGCGCACCGGCGCTGCCGGTGCCGCGCTCGGCGCACGCCGTCGTCGTCGCGGGCGGCGCGATCCATGTCCTGGGCGGGCCCGGCGCCCTGTCGGTCGACCGGTTCGACGGCCGTCGCTGGTCGCGGGAGACGTCGCTGCCGGGAGGCGCCGTGAACGCGCCCGCGGCGGTGGCCGTCGGGAGCAGGATCTTCGTGCTCGGCGGGTTCGCCGGCTCGTCGAACGCGCCGACGGCGGCGGTTCGCGTCTTCGACACGCGCACGCGGCGCTGGTCGAGCGCGCCGCCGCTGCCCTCCCCGCGCGGCGGCGAAGCGGCCGTCGTCCTCCACGGGAGGATCCACGTTCTCGGCGGCGGCAATTCAGTCTCGACGCTCTCCGACCACTCGGTGTACGACCCCGCGACCCGCACGTGGAGCGAGGCGGCGCCGCTGCCGCGCGCGGAGGGAAGCCCCGCAGCGGTCGTGGCGGGCGGGAGGATCTGGGTGATCGGGGGGCGCAGCGGCCTCTCCGACTACGGCGCGACGTACGTGTTCGACGAGGCGGCGAACGTGTGGACGAAGGCCCCGCCGATCCCGCCGCGCGGCACCGCCGGCGTCGTCGACTGGCACGGCTCGATCTACCTCTTCGGCGGCGAGTCCCAGCCGCGGGCATCCGTCCTCGGCGACGTGCTTCGCCTCGCGCCGGGCGCACGCGAGTGGCGGCGCGTCTCGCGCCTCCCGACGCCGCGAAGCTACGCGCGCGCCGTCGTCTTCCGCGGCCGCATCTACGTCGTCGGCGGCAGCACGACGTTCGGCGACGTGCACGCGTCGACGGGCAGCACGATCGTCGACACGTTCACGCCGGGCTGATCCGCATGTAGGCGATCGCGAGGTCCTTCATCTCGCTCACGAACCGGTCGACGGAGATCGCGTCGCCCGACAGCGCGCGGTCGGCGAACGCGACACGCTCGACGAGCGTCGCCTCCGCGACGTCGATCACGAACGCGATCGCGAAGCGAGGGTCGGGATGCCCGACCTGGTCGCGGAACGGCGCCAGGCGGTCCAGCACGAGCTCGGCAATCTCCCGGTAGTGGCGGGCCGCGGCCTCGCGCGCGGCCGGCGACAGGTCGGCCGTCCGCCACCGCACGGCGAGCGAGCGGTTCATCACCTGCTGGCTCTGGTAGCTCCACGCGACGAGCTGCACCACCCCGGCCACGACCGCCGCGGCCGACTTCCACTCCCACATCCCCGGCGCGAGCTGCGTCCGCCACGCGTCGAGCGACCGGTCGAAGAGGAAGACGTCGAGCTCCTCGAGCATCGCATCCTTCGACGGGAAGCGGCGGTAGAACGCGCCCGTCGACGCCCCCGCGCGCGCGGCGATCTCGGGGACGGTCAGGCCCTCGTACCCCTTCTCGCGAACGAGCTGCCACGCGGCGAAGAGGAGGCGCCGGTGCATGTCGCGGCTGCGCTCCTGCTTCGGCTCCCACGTCGACACGCGCGGGAGGCTACTTGCGCGCCCGCGAACCTCGGTGTAAAAATGCGAATGCACATTCGCATTATGCCGATGCAGCCTGGAGCCCTCACCCGCGGCCTCGACCTGACGCAGCTCCTGACGCTCAAGCGCGTCGTGGCGCTGGGGTCGTTCAGCGCCGCCGCGACCGAGCTCGGGTATGTGCAGTCGGCCGTCTCGAGCCAGATCGCGGCGCTCGAGCGCGCCACGGGCCACCGGCTCCTCGAGCGGACGCGCGGCACGCGCCAGGCGCACATCACCCCGGCGGGCCGCGTGCTGCTGGACCGCGCCGAGGAGATCTTCGCGGCCCTCCGCTCCCTCGAGGACGACCTGGCGGCGGTCGGCGGCACTCGCCCCGTGCGCGTCGCCGCGACGGCGGCGGCCGCACGCGGCATCCTCCCCGCCCTCCTGCGCCGGCTCGCAGACCAGGCTCTCGCCGTCGAGGTGCTCGAGGCGCCGCGCGGCGCCGCCGCCCAGCGGCTCGTGACGGACGGCGCCGCCGACGTCGCGTTCACCGGCGGCCCCGTCGACCCGGCGCTCCGCGCCGTCGAGATCACGCGCGACCCGTTCCGCCTCGTCGTCGGCGGCGGCGCGGCCCGCGGCCCGCTCAGCTCGCTCAGCGGACGCGTCCTGTACGCGCTGCCCGCGACGCAGGCGCAGGCGGAGGTCGAGGACGCGCTGCGCCTCCACGGGTTCCGACCCGCCCAGGTCTGCCGGCTCGAGGATCCGTCGCTCGTCGACGCGCTCGGCGCCGCCGGCCCCGGCGTGGGCCTCCTCCCGCGGCTCGCGTGCGACTCCGAGCCCGACGTCGTCGTCGCGCTCGACGCCTACCACCCCGGGCAGCCGATCTACGCGGTGTGGGCACCGACCGCCGCGGCGGAGCTGCACGAGCGCGTCGCGTCGGTCGCTCGCGACGCGCTCGCAGCTTGAATCACTGCACGGTCGATCCACGCGCTGAGCCTACGAGCCGGCGGAGACGTCGTTGCCGGCGGGAGCGGGATCAGCCATGCGGCCCGATCACCGGTCGGCCGTTCCGCAAACGCGCAGCGCGCGCAAGACGACGAGCCCGGCGAACGCCACGAGCGCGGCCGCGACGTCCAGCATCGTCGTGACGCCGACGAAGCGCGCGGCGATCCCGCCGGCGGAGGCGCCGAGGAGGCTGAAGAACGCGCCGCTCGCTCCGAGCGCCGCGAAGACGCGGCCGCGGAACGCGTCGTGCACCGTCGACTGCACCCACGTCTCGACGCCGATCGCCGCGGCGACGGAGACGACGCCGCCGACGGCGGTCAGGCCGACCGTCAGCGGCAGCCACGGCAGTTCCCACTTCGCGATCAGCGCCGCGCCGGCAACGAGCGAGCTCCACCCCATGAGAACGCGCGGCGGGATGCTCCGGAGCGTCCCGACGAGGACCGACCCGGCGATCCCGAACACGGCGTGGGTCGCGAGCAGCAGCCCGTACACCTTGGGGCCGCGGTGCAGGACGTCGCGCACCCACGCGACGTAGAGCGGGTCGATCATCGTGCCGCCGAACGTCATCAGCCCGAGGACGCCGAAGAGCATCGCCACCGTCCGGTCACGGCGCACGAGACGCAGCCCGTCGAGCCACTCTCCGCGCACGCAGCTCCGCTCGACCGGTGCGCGCGGCGGCGCGACGACGCCGGCGACGAGCGCAGCCGCGCCGCAGAACGAGAGCGCGTCGACGACCACCACCGGCTCGAGCCCGAACCGGCCGAGCAGCAACCCGCCGAGCGGGACGCCGGTCAGCCGCCCGATCCGGTTGTTCAGCGTGGTGAGCGCGTTCGCGGCGACCAACTCGGCCTGCGGGACGAGCGACGGGAGCAGCGCGCTCTCGGCCGGGACGGAGAAGGACGCGAGCACCGACTGCGCTGCCGCGACTGCGTACACGACCCACAGCCCGCCGCCGCTCGTGACCGCGAGCAGCGACAGCACCGTCGACGCCTGCAGCAGGTTCGAGGCGACGAGGACCCGGCGGCGGTCGAGCCGGTCGACGAAGACGCCGGCGAACGACCCGGCGAGGACGCCGGGCGCGAGCTCCGCCACGATCATCCCCGCCGTCGCGACGGTCGATCCCGTGCGCTCGTAGACGAAGAACGGGAGTGCTGCGTTCAGCACCCAGTCGCCCGCGATCGAGACGAGCCCCGCGAACCAGAGCAGGGCAAAGCTCCGCTGTCGGAGGACGACGAGCAACGGCTCCGCTCAGGCTGCGCCGAGCAGGCGGTACGTGCGCCGGTCGAACGCGACGTCGACGCCGTCTGCACCGTGCGCGATCCGCACGACGACGGCATCGCCGTCGATGCGCTCGGGCTGCGCCGCGGCCCGGGGCGCGCGCCGGCGCAGCGCGACCGCGTCCGGCACGGCGTGCGCGAGGCCCGTCAGCGACGTCCACGCCTCTTCGCCGCACGCCCGGCACTGCACGAGAAGGCCGGAATTGCCTTCGAGCCGGCGATGCGCGCGAACGGTCGCAGGCCCCGCGCAGCGGGTGCACGACACGTGCGCTCCGTCTCCGCCCGCAAAGTACGAGCGAGACCACGCCCCGATGCGCGCGAACATCGCGGTCGGCCGCTCGAGCCCTGCGACGAGCGGACCGAGGGTCGGGTTCGCGAGCGGGAAGACGGAGACTCGGCTGTCCGGGCCGCACGTCGTGCACCTGAAGGCGACCGTCTCGGTCTCGCGGCGCATCCCGAGCCGCGTCGTCCCGCACATGACGCACCAGATCTGCGTCGCGCGCCAGGTGTCGGCGGACAGCGAGGCGCGGAGCGCCTGCTTCGCGCGTGCGAGGCGCATCGACACCGCATCGTCCGAGATCCCCAGCGCGGCGCCGATCTGGCGGTGGGTCAGGTCGTGCAGGTACCGGAGGACGAGGATCTCCGGCACGCCCGCGAGATCGTCAGGGGGCGCGTCCTCGACCGCGACCTCCGGCGGCTCCGCGACGAGCACCTCCGCCCGGCGCCGCCGACGGAGACAGACGTTTCGCGCCACCGCCGCGACCCACCGCTCGGCGCCGCTCGGGTCGTGCAACTTGTGCGCGTTCCGCCACGCCTCGAGCAGCGTCTCCTGCGCGAGGTCCTCGGCCGCCTCGTGGTCGCCCGAGATGGCCGCGCAGAGGCGGACGACCCGTCGGCGGTGTGCTTCGTCCCACATCGTCACCTGTCATATCGCGGTCCCCGCGCGAAAACCAACGGAGTTACGGCGCCGCGACGAGCCGGGTCACCCCGGGAACCGCAACGACCTTCGCCCGCGTGCCGCGCAGGTAGCGGTCGAAGAACGCGACGGTCGTCCGCGCGACGGCGCGCTCCCAGCGGTCGTCCTCCGTGTACGGCGGCAGGTGCGCGGCGCCGAGCAGCCAGACGAGGTACTTCGGCCGCCGCATGCGCGGGAAGTAGAAGCTCGCAGTCGCCGGCGGGTTGATCGGATCGGCCGTGCCCTGCACGGCGAGGAGCGGCGGCGAGCCACGCGGCGCGGCGGCCCACCCGAGCGGGGGCGCGCCGGAGAGGATCGCGGCCGCGTCGATGCGGTGGTCGCGGTAACGGCGGTCGTACGCGACGGCGAGGGCGGCGACCCCGCCGTCCGACTGGCCGGCGACCGCTATCCGCCGCGGATCGACGACGCCGCGGAGCGTGACGAGGAGACGCGTGATCACGAATCGGATGTCGGCCGGCTCGTTCAGCAGGTCGGACTCCGACGGGCCACCGGGCGCGGTCGCGCTCTCGACGGGGAACACCGGCGCGGCGACGACGTACCCGGCGCGCGTCCACGCCTCGAGCAGTCGCGCGTACGTCGAGGGAAGCAGCGCGAAGCCGTGCGCGAACACGATGAGCGGGAACGGACGCCGCCCGGTCGCCGGGACGCGGACGTCGGTGACGAGCACGCGGGGCCCCGTCCGCCCGTCGGAGAAGTGCGCAACGCGAGAACGGTCGACGAGTCGCAGGACATGGACGCTGCCGGTGAGCGCAACGGCGGCCACCGCGACGCCGGCGACCGCGCGCGTCACTTGAACGGGACGCCGACGGGGCCGGGCACGCGTCGGTACACCGCAAAGAAGTCGCGATCGTCTGGCACGAGGTACCGCGTCTCCGGCTGCTGGTAGTTCGGGACGATCTTCATCGGGTCGAGCCCGTGCCGGTGCGCGTACGCGATCAGCGTCGGCCACTCGGGGTTGATGTCGAGCTGCATCGCGCGGACGGCGCCGGCGCGACGCAGGATCTCTGCCAGCGTCGTCACCGTCTGCTCGTCCGCCGCCGCGTAGATCAGGTTGCCGTGGCGGTCGATGCCGGCGCCGGTGCGCCATACGCGCACGGCGTTCCCGAGCGTGTACCCCCACTGGTTCGAGTCGTTGAGCGCCGGATTGAGACGGCCGTGGTCGACGATCAGCGGCAGGCTCTGGCGCGCCCATGCGATCGCCCCGCCCGCAACGGGGCCGCCGGTCCACGAACGGATGTCCACACGGCCGTCGCGGTACGCGATCATCGTCGCGAGCCCGCGGCGGAGCGGCTCGTACAGGCGCCCGCCGATCGACGAGCCGTTCGACCCGTCGCGGTAGATGAAGCCGCCGTTGAACGTCGCGAGCAGGCGCCACCGCTGCGCCGTTGGAATCTCCATCGGCCCGCGAATGGGTGCCGCCGGCGGCTCGTACCGGCCCGGATACCACGCGAGCGACGTGCGCGTGTGGTCGACCCACATCACGTACGCGACGATGCGCGGGTACGCGAGCTCGGTGCGGAACGTCGTCACGAGGACGGGCGGCCGGCCGGCGACGAGCGGCCCGGTCCGTTCCCACACCGCCTCGCCGCGGAGCGGATGCGCGAAGACCGGGCGAATGTGCGGGGGCCGCATCACGACGACGTGGCGCACGTGCGGCTTCGACAACGCTGCGAGCCCGACGACCGGCAGGCGCGTCAGCTGCGGGCCGCCCGGCTTCGGCTTCTTCCACCAGCCGTAGTAATAGTGCTCGGCCGTGTCGACGAGCCAGTTGCCGTGGTTCTGGCGGATCCACTCCACGGTGCGCGGCCAGAGGGGCAGGCTCGACGGCTTCAGCATCGCGGACGTGTACGAGTAGGCCGGCGGAACGACGACGACGAGGAGCGCGAGCGCGATCAGCCGTCGCGGGCGCAGCCATCGTCCACGGCGCGGCGCCTGCCGGCGGGGGGCGACGATGTCCAGAGCGGCAACGTACGACGCGACGATGAGAGCGCTGTGAGCTAGCCGACGTTCATCGGCACGACGAGCGTCCACCGTCGCCCGGCCGCGTCATGCACCGTCACGCGGAGGGGATACGCGCCTGCGCGCGGCACCGTCCCCGTGACGGCGCCGCGCGCGTTCACGTGCAGACCGCGCGGCAAGCCGCGCACCGTGAAGCGGTACGGCGGCGTGCCGCCCGTCGCGCGCAATCGGGCGTGGAACCCCGTCGTGACGCCGCGCCGGAACGCGAGCGCCACGTCGAGCGGCGGCGGCTCCGCGAGCCCGCGCAGGACGGAGTCGGCGATGCACCGGGCGAGGCCCTCGGCCCCCGCGTTCGTGAGATGGACGCCGTCGCCGCCGAACCAGTCGCCGTGCCCGGCGGCGCACGCGTTCCAGTCGATCACGGTCATCTCCGGATGGCGGCGCGCCGCGGCGCGGATCGCGTCGTCGCTCTCGCGGTACTGCACGCTCGTCTCGTGCAGCGTCACCCAGAACACGCGCTCGACGTGTGCCGCGCGCAGCGCGCCCAGCACCTCCTCGATGCCCGGCGCGTACACCGTCGGATAGTCGTTGTAGCCGACGGCGATCACGACGTCCGGCCCGAGCCGGCGTCCGAGGCGGCGGATCGTCTCGAGCGCGCTCTCGCGCGCCGCCGACGCGCAGCCCTTCGTGGTGAGGCGGCGGCAGCTCTGCAGCTCGAGGTCCGCGTCGAGCCGCTGCCCGACGATCCGCGTCGCCGCCGCGTCCCAGCCGAGCGAGGCACCGACCGAGTCGCCGATGATCGTGACGCGCGGCTTCGCGCGCGCGGCGCCCGCCGACGACGCGACGACGAGCGCGAGCAGCACGGCGAGACCCCGGCGCACCTCTGCACGGTAGCGTCGGTGCATGGACGAGCTCGACCTGCTCGACTGGCGACGTCGCGTGTTCGAGCTGTACGCGGACGTCCGCCGTACGCGCGACGCGGAGGCGGGCTGGCGGCTGTGGCGCGACACGCGCGACGAGCTCTTCGCGTCGCACCCGCAGTCGCCGCTGCCGCCGGAGGAGCGCGCCGGGTTCGCCGGCCTTCCGTACTTCGACTACGACCCGGCGCTGCGTTTCGCCGTCGACGTCGAGCCCGCCGAGCCGCACCGGCTCGAGCAGCCGTACGCCTTCACGCGCTTCGGCCGCATCCACGCCCTCGGCACGGCGCTCGACGTGTACTCGCTCGAGAGCTACGGCACCGGCGTCTACCTCTGCTTCGCCGATGCCTCGCCGGACACGTACGGCGGGGGTCGCTACGTCCTCGACACGGTGAAGGGCTCCGACCTCGGCACCGACGGCGGCCGGCTCGTCGTCGACTTCAACTTCGCCTACAACCCGTCGTGCTCCTACGACCCGCGCTGGGTCTGCCCGCTCGCGCCGCCCGGGAACAGGCTCGCCGCCCCGGTGCGAGGCGGCGAGCGCTATCCCGCTTCCGCGAGGAAACCGTGACTCAGTGGCTCATCGTGCCGGGGACGTTCCCGACGTTGAGCAGGCCGACCTGGCCCATCTGCACGCTCGCGAAGCTGTGCGACACGAACGGGTAGATGCCGCGCCTGTCGATCTTGACGTCGAACACGCCGCCGCCGCCCGCCGGGACGACCGCGGTCTGGATGTCGTGCTGCGGCGCGTCGACGAGGTCGGCGTTGATCCAGGCGCGCGCCAGCACCGTGCCGACGACGTGGAACTCGGTATTGAGGCTCGGGCCCGCGTCGACGACCCAGAAGCGGACGGTCTCGCCGGGGTTCGCCGTGAGCGGGTGCGTCTTGTACTGCCCCGCATAGCCGTTCCAGGTCACCCAGTCCGGCGTCATCTGCTCCGCCTTCGTCATGTCGAGGCTCGCGGGCGAGCCGAGGCCCGCGCTGCCGAGATACCACTCGCTCCCGACGAGGACGTACTCGCGGTCGGCGCGCGGCATGTTCGCCGGCTCGACGACGATCGCGCCGTACATCCCGTTCGCGATGTGCATGAACGCCGGCGCGGTACCGCAGTGGTACATGAACACACCGGGGACGAGCGCCTTGAAGGAGAACGTCTTGTCCTTCCCCGGCATGACGTCCGAGAACGCGACGTTGGGCGCGATCTCCGCCGCGTGGAAGTCGACGGAGTGCGGCATCGGCGACGAGTTGTGGAGCGTCACCTTCACGGTCTGGCCGACGCGCACGTGGATCACCGGGCCGGGCGCCGTGCCGCCGAACGTCCACGCGTCGTACTTGATGCCGGGGGCGATCGAGACGACGCCGTGGCTGATGTCGAGGCGGACGTTCGCGACTGCGCCGGGAGGAGCGGCAGGCAGCGTCGCGGGCACCGCCTTGTGCGCCATCGCGATCGAGTCGGCGTTCGCCGGCGCGATGCCGGCGAAGCTCGGGGAGGCGACCGCTCCCTTCGTGCCGGCGGTGGTCGTCGCCGGCATCTGCATGCCGGGCGTCGTCGCGGCGTGCGACTTCGCCGTCGCGGCGGCCCGCCGCGCGTCGTCACGGGCCTGGTTCGCGGAGATCGCGAGCCAGAGGCCGATCAGCATCACGACGGGGATGGTGATGCCGGCGAACAGGGCGAACAGCTTCAGCGCCAGTCCGTTCTCCCTCTCGTACCCTGAAACCGTGTAGCTGCTCATCGTGCTTCCTCCTCGCGGAACGACTTTTCACGAGCAACGTAGGAGGAAGGTCGAGGAGGGGAATCAGTGATTTCCCACGAGTCGCATTGGAGAAAGTCGCACGAGAATACGACCCGTGGATCACCGCACGGCGATCATCGAGGCGCTGCGGGACAGCCGCGAAGGGCTCGACACGAAGGCGCTCGCCGACGTCGTCGGCCTGCACCAGAACACCGTTCGCTGGCACCTGGCGGCGCTCGTCGACGCCGGCCTCGTCGCCGCGCTCCCGGAGCGGCGGCGCGGGCGCGGGCGGCCGTCGACGCTGTACCGGCTGACGGGCGAGGGCGTCGCGCACGACCGCGACGAGTACCGCGCGCTCGCCGCGATGCTGACGGCGGTCGTCGCCTCCGACGAGCACGGCGAGGCACGCGCGTACGAGCAGGGCGTCCGCCACGGACGCCGTCTGCAGGCCGAGCAGCAGGGACGCGAGCCGCTCGACGTCCTCGACCGCGAAGGCTTCGCCGTCGAGCAGCGCGGCGACACGATCGAGATGCGCCGGTGCCCGTTCTACGCGCTCGCGGCCGACAGCCCGCAGGTCATCTGCACGCTGCACCAGGGGATCATCGACGGCGCGCTCGCCGAGTCCGGATCGACGTGCTACGTCGACCGGCTCGACCCCTTCGTCGAGCCGTCGCTCTGCGTGGCGCACCTGAGCCCCGGACTGCTCCGTACCGGCCGCTGAGCGACCGCCCGGGCGCGGACACGCGTGTGCTTGAATCGGCTGGTGCCCGCGCTCTACCGCAAGTACCGCCCGCAGACCTTCGAGGAGGTGGTCGGGCAGGAGGCGGTGGTGCGGACGCTGACGAACGCGATCGAGCAGGGAAAGGTGCGCCAGGCGTATCTCTTCGCAGGGCCGCGCGGCACCGGGAAGACGTCGATGGCGCGCATCCTCGCGAAGGCGGTCAACTGCGCGCACGGGCCGACGCCGACCCCCGACGGCACCTGTCACGCCTGCGTCGCGATCCAGAACGGGACGTCGCTCGACGTGATCGAGATGGACGCGGCGTCGCAGCGCGGCATCGACGACATCCGCGACATCCGCGAGCGCGTCGTCCTCCAGCCCGTCGAGGGGACGTACAAGGTCTACATCCTCGACGAGGCGCACCAGCTCACCGACGCCGCGTGGAACGCGCTGCTGAAGCTGATCGAGGAGCCGCCGCCCCACCTCATGTTCGTGTTCTGCACGACGGAGCTCCAGAAGGTGCTGCCGACCGTCCGTTCGCGGTGCCAGACGTTCGTGTTCCAGCGGCCGCGGCTCCCGGACCTCGTGCGGAAGCTGCGCCTGATCGCCGACGCCGAGCAGATCGACGTGCCCGACGCCGCGCTCGCGCTGATCGCGCGCGGCGGCCGCGGCGCCTACCGCGACGCGGAGTCGACGCTCGACCAGCTCGCGTCGGCCACCGGCGGCACGATCACGGTGCAGGACGTGCTCCAACTGCTCGGGGCAGTGGAGGACGAGGTGCTGTTCCGGCTGTGCGACATGGTCGCGGCGGGCGAGACCGCAGACGCGCTGCTCTTCCTCGAGGAGCTCTCGTCGCAGGGCCAGGACATCGGGCGCGTGGTCACCGACCTGCTCGAGCATCTGCGCCACCTGCTGCTCGTCCAGCACATGAACGAGGTGCCGGAGTCGCTGCCGGTCACGGAGGAGGCGCGCGAGCGGCTGCGCGAGCAGGCGAACCAGCTGCCGGCGTCGACGGTGATCCGGCTCATCGACCTGCTCGCGGTCGCCGTCGACGACATGCGCCAGGGCGGCGACCCGCGCCTGCCGCTCGAGCTCGCGCTCGTGAAGGTGACACGGCCGTCGTCGGATCTCTCGCGCGAGGCGCTCGCGCACCGGATCGAGCTGCTGGAGGGCGCTCGCACGCCGGCTCCCGCGGCGGGACCTGGTTCTCCCGAACCAGGTCCCCGTCCCTCGGCTGCGCCCGCGCCTGCGCCGACGCCGCCGGTGTCCGACGTGCCGGTCGAGCTGGAGCAGCTGCAGGAGGCGTGGCGGCGCACGATCCTGCCCGCCGTCGAGCAGCGGTCGATCCCGATCGGGAAGACGCTCGCCGAGGCGCATCCGGCCGCGCTCGCCGGCGACACGCTCACGCTCGAGTTTCCGCGTACCGCGTCGTTCCACCTGAGGCTCGCCGAGGACCCGAAGAACGCGGCGATGCTGCGCGAGGCGCTGTACGAGGTGACCGGGCGCAAGCTGGCCGTTTCGTTCGAGCTCGGCGAGACCGGGCATGCGCACTCCGACGACGACGCGCCTGCGAGCGAGGAGGACGTCGTCGAGCTGATGAAGAGCACCTTCGACGCGAGGGAGCTGGACGAATGAGCTTCGACTTGAACGCACTGATGAAGCAGGCCCAGGAGATGCAGGCGCAGATGCGGCAACTCCAGGAGGAGGCTGGGAAGGAGACGGCCGAGGCGTCGGCGGGCGGCGGGATGGTCACCGTCGTGGCGAGCGCTGCGGGCGAGCTGAAGGAGCTTCGCATCGACGCGAAGGCGATCGATCCGGATGATCCGGAGATGCTCGCCGACATGATCCTGGCCGCCGCGAACGAGGCGCTGCGCGCAGCGCACGCGAAGGTCGAGGCGAAGATGAAGGGCATGCTGCCGCCCGACCTCGGCGGGCTCCTACCCGGGCTCTAGGCGATCGACGAGAACTTCGTCGCGAAGCTCGTCGACGTCGGGACGGAGTTGCGGTTCCCGGCGGGCGCCGAGCTGCCGCCGACGAGCGGCGTGCTGCTCGTGATGCAGGGCGTCCTCGACGTGGACGGCGAGGAGCGCGGCCCGGGCCACGTCGTCGGTCGGTGGGAGCCGCTCGCGGAGGCGCGAATCGTCGCGCAGACCGACGTCCGCGTGATCGCGCTCGACCGTGCCGACTGGCAGGCGGCGGAAGCGGGCTAGTACTTCCCGCCCTTGCCGCAGGCGACGAGCAGCAGCGGCAGAGCGGCGAGCAGTGCCAGGAGCACTGTCGTGCGAAGCGTTGTCATGGAGAGACATACGCGGGACAGCTCGTAACGGTTCCGTCACGGTGCCTGGCACCGGCCGTGGCCCCGCTCGCCACGCCCGCTCCGGCCGGTGCGGCGGGGCACAATGGCGCGATGTTCTCCCCGTCCGTCGAGAACCTCGTCGCACAGCTGACGCGCCTGCCGGGCATCGGCTCGCGAACCGCGCAGCGGCTCGCGTTCCACATCCTCCAGCGGCCGAAGGAGGAGGCACTCGCGCTCGCGACGGCGCTCGCAGAGGTGAAGGAGCGAGTGCGCTTCTGCCGCGAGTGCGGCAACCTCACCGAGGAGGAGCTCTGCGGCATCTGCACCGACGCGCGGCGCGACCACAGCCTCATCTGCGTCGTCGAGCAACCGGTCGACGTCGTCTCGCTCGAGCGGACGCACGAGTTCCGCGGCCTCTACCACGTGCTCGGCGGCGCACTCTCCCCGCTCGACGGCGTCGACCCGAGCGACCTCCGCATCGACGAGCTGCTCCGCCGCGTCGACGCGAACGGGGTGCAGGAGGTCGTGCTTGCGACGAACCCGAACATGACCGGCGAGGCGACAGCCGCGTTCCTCGCCGACCGCCTACGCGGGCGCGTCCGCGTCACGCGTCTCGCCAGCGGCCTCCCCGTCGGGGGTGACCTCGAGTACGCCGACGAAGTCACTCTCGGTCGGGCTCTCGCCGGCCGGCGCGAGATGTAGCGCCTGCTCCACGACCATCGCAAGGAACCGCTCCGTGCGGTACGCGATCCAGTAGCAGAAGCACGCGACGGGCACCTCGAACGCGACCGCCTCGAAGATCGCCGTCTCGGCCTCGTTGCCGTGGCTCTCGAGCACGACGTCGAACCACGCGTCCGTGAGGAGCAGCGTCCCCGTCGCCGCCGCGAGCGCGCCGACCCACGGCGACCGGCGATACGCCGCGAGGGCGGTACCGACGAAGCACGCCGCCAGCCCGCAGTCGAACCCCGACCAGGCCAGGTCCCAGTGCGCGGAGTGGTGGCTCGGCGGCAGCGACGCGGACAGCCAGATCGCCCACGGCAGCAGACCGAGGCCGATTGCGCCGAACGCGACGACGACCCATTCACGGAGCGTTCTCGGGAGCTTCATCACGCGCTGCCTACACTGTCGCACGTGGCCCTGACCGAGTTCGAAGCCGTCCCCGCTGTCGACCGCGCGCCACGGACGCCGGGCCTCGTCGTCATGAAGTTCGGAGGCACGTCCGTCGGCGACCCGGAGAAGCTCAAGCGCGTCGCGCAGCGCCTCGTCGCCGCGCGCGAGTCCGGGTCGAAGGTCGTCGCGGTCGTCTCCGCGATGGGCCACACGACCGACGAGCTCGTCGCGCTGGCGCACCAGGTCTCGCCGCACCCGCAGGAGCGCGAGATGGACATGCTGCTCTCCGTGGGGGAACGCGTCTCCTGCGCGCTCGTCGCGATGGCGATCGTCGACCTCGGTCACGACGCGATCTCGCTGACAGGCTCGCAGGCGGGGATCGTCACCGACTCGACGCACACGAAGGCGAAGATCGTCGAGGTCCGGGCGCGCCGCATTCACGAGGCGCTCGGGAGCGACAAGATCGTCCTCGTCGCCGGCTTCCAGGGCGTGAGCGGCGAGTCGTTCGACGTGACGACACTCGGCCGTGGCGGCTCCGACACGACGGCGGTCGCACTCGCGGCGGCGCTCGGCGCCGACGCGTGCGAGATCTACACCGACGTGCGCGGCGTCTTCACCGCCGACCCGCGCGTCGTCCCGTCCGCTCGCAAGCTCGACCGCGTCAGCTTCGAGGAGATGCTCGAGATGGCGTCGTCGGGCGCCGGCGTGATGATGGCGCGCTCGGTCGAGATCGCGCGCACGCACAACGTTCGTCTCAACGTCCGCTCCTCGTTCGAGGACGACGAGGGGACGTGGATCACCGAGGAGGACGACCCGATGCTCGAGAAGGCACTCATCTCCGCCGTCGTGCACCAGCGCGAGGAAACGGTCTACCGCGTCGCCGGCACGACGGCCGCCACGCTCTTCGGCGCGCTTGCGGAGGCGAACGTCAACGTCGACACGATCCTGCAGTCGAGCGACGAGGTCGTGTTCTCGGCGCCGCCGGAGGACAAGCCGGCGGCGGCGCGTGCGCTCGACGCGCTCGGCGTCCGCTGGGAGGCGCGCGACGATCTCGGCAAGGTGTCGCTGATCGGCGCCGGCATGAAGAGCCACCCGGGCGTCGCAGCGAAGACGTTCGCGACGCTCGAGCGCGAGGGCATCACCGCCGCCGTCGTCTCGACGTCGCCGATCAAGATCGCGTGCCACATCGACTCGAACCACGTCGACGCCGCCGTCCGGGCGCTCCACGATGCCTTCGAGCTCGCCTAGCATCGGCGTCGTCGGCGCGACCGGCGCCGTCGGCACGGTGACGCTCGAGCTGCTCGAGCGCGCGGGCTACGACGACGTTCGCGTCTTCGCGTCGGCGCGGTCGGCGGGGAGGCAGCTGGGGAGCCGCACGATCGAGGAGGCAACTCCGGATGCGCTTTCGCGAGGCGACATCGACCTCTTCCTCTTCTCGGTCGGGACGCGCGCCTCGCGCGAGCTCGTGCCGCATGCGGTCGCAGGCGGCGCGGTCGCGATCGACAAGTCGTCGGCATACCGCCTCGACCCGAACTACCCACTCGTCGTGCCCGAGGTGAACGGCGCTCGCGCACACGAATCCAAGATCGTCGCCAACCCGAACTGCTGCACGATCCCGCTGACGTGCGTGCTGAAGCCGCTGCACGACGCCGTCGGACTGACGCGTGTCCGCCTCGCGACCTACCAGTCGGTGTCCGGCGCGGGGGCGCAGGCGATGGAGCGGCTGCGAAGCGAGCCGCAGGAGCAGCACGACCTGCGCATGGACTGGGAGTTCGACGGCGAGGAGTTCGACGAAGAGTCGAAGCTGCGCGCGGAGACCCGGAAGATCATGGAGCTGCCCGACCTGCCGCTGCAGGCGACGTGCGTGCGCGTGCCCGTGATGGTCGGGCATGCGGAGGCAGTGTGGATCGAGACGGAGGACGAGTTGACGCCCGAGCAGGCGAGGACGATTCTCGGCGGCGCGCCGTCCGTTCGGCTCGAGGAGCTCCCGTCGCCGGCGAAGGCGGCGGGCGGCGACGAGGTACTCGTCGGCCGCATCCGCCGCGACCCCACCGTCGACCGCGGTCTCGCGCTCTTCCTCGCGTGCGACAACCTGCGCAAGGGCGCCGCGCTCAACGCGATCCAGATCGCGGAGCTCGTCCTCTAGATGGACGTGGGGATGCTCGGCCGGTTCTTCGGCCGAGGGAGAGGCGGCAACTGGCGGCCGCCCGAGCAGGAGCTTGCGTTCGCGGCGCGGGCGGGATTCGACACCGTCCAGATCCGCAGCGACCGGCCCGGTGAGCTCGAGGACGAGCTCGGCATCCGCGCGGACGAGCTCGGCGCGCTGTCCGACGAGCACGGTGTCGAGCCGGTGCTCGAGATGCTCGTGAAGCACGTCGGCGAGCGCGGCACGTTCGCGCGTGCGCTGCGCGCGAACCTGCCTGCGATCGAGGCCGCGGGCTTCCTGCGCGTGCACATCCACCCCGTCGGGCCGGAGGAGGCGGCGCCGCTTCTCGTCGACGATCTCCGCGAGGCGCTCGCCGTCGCCGAGGACGCGGGCCTCATCTTCGGCGTCGAGCACAACGCGCCGGGCCACCGCCTGATCGTGGGGATCGCCGAGGTCGAGCGGGTGCTCGACGCGGTGCCGGGCCTCGGCCTCGTCTGGGACGTGAACCACACCGCGGCAGAGGAGCTCAGCCGGTTCCTCGCGCTGCAGGAGCGGTTCACGCTCGTGCACCTCTCCGACACGCCGCTGCCCGAGACGAACCACCACCTGCCGCTCGGCCGCGGCACCGTCGACTGGACGGTGACGCGCCGGTTCGCGGACGTGCCGGTGATCCTCGAGATCGGCGGGCTGCCGCACTCGGGCGGCTTCGGCCTCGACACCGACGAGGCGCTGCTCGACTCGCTCGCCCTCCTGCGGGGCTAGGGCCGCGGCGCGGGGACGGGCTCCGGGAGCCCGAACGCGGAGCGGACGACCTCGAGCACCTTCTCGCGGCGGCCTTCCTCGACCGGCTGCAGGCCGCCGAGGTCGAGCCGCGACAGACCGACGCGCCCGGCCGACCGCAGCACCTGGAACCCGAAGTCGGCGAGGAAGTCCTGCGGGAACACGGTGCGGTGCACGCGGAACCGCTCGTACGACGACTCCCCCTCGGGATAGCGGTACGAGAACGCCTCGAGCCCGGACGCGCCCCGGTCGCGCGCCTCGCCGATCGCGGCGAGGAAAAGGGACTGCAGCACCCACGGGCTCGCCGGGTCGAGCACGTACGCGCACGTGACGAGGATCGCGTCGTCCGACGGCGGCCCGGCCGGCAGCTCCGTCGAGCGCGGGAACGCCTGCGGCGGTCCGTACTGCATCGACCCGAGCACGCGGCCGTCGCCGTCGTAGTAGACCGTCCCCCACGCGCCGAAGTCGGTCTCGATCTTCTCCATCCACCGGTCCTTGTCCGTCGTGCGGCGGCCGCGGGTCTGCCACCAGATGCAGTCGTGGCACACGGACGGCGCGGTCTCGAGCGTCAGCTTCGTCAGCCCGGCGAGGTGTGGCGGCATGACAGCTACCTGCGAACGTCGTCGACGACCACGTGCACGGCTGCCGGCGTCCAGCCGGCCATCCGCCCCAGGTACTCCGCGACGCGACGCTGCACCTCGGCGCCGACCTCCGGGATGTCGCGCCCGAAGTCGATCACGACATGCACCTCGACGCCGGCTCCCTGCGTGCGCGCCCCGCGGACGGTCGTGACCTCGGCCGCCGCGTCGCGCGCGTACCGCGCCAGCACCTCCGGCGAGATCATGCTGTGCCCGTCGCTCGTCATCGCGCACATCGTAGGACGAGCTCGGTCGCCTCGGGACGGGCGAAGTACCGAAACGGCACGAACGTCGTCCCGAGCCCGGGGGAGACGTGCATCGTCGTGCGGCCACGGCGGAAGACGCCGTTCGGGTACTTCGCGCTGACGTGCGCGAGGAGGAGCTTCCCGAAGCCGTACGGGATCACGATCTGACCGGCGTGCAGGTGCCCCGAGAGGATGAGATGCCACCGGCCGTCCGGCACGGTGTCGAGCGCGTTCGGGAAGTGGCACAGCAGGATGCGGAGCGGCGCGTCCGAGTCGCCGAAGCCGCTCGCGCGCTTCGCGAGCCACGACCGCGGGTCGACGCCGCCGATCTCGACGTCGCCGACGCGGACGGACTCGTCGAACAGCAGCCGCCCGCGCGCGAGCTCCCCGAGGTGCACCGGCGCCGAGAACGGGTCGCGCGAGATCGCATGGTCGTGATTCCCGAGGACGACGTACGGCTCGGCCGGAAGGCGCGCGAGCAGCTCGTTGAGGAGGGCCTCGCCGCGCGGGCGCGACAGCAGGTCGCCGGTGATGCAGATCAGGTCGGGCTTCCGCTCCGCGACCCAATCGACCGCCCGCGCACTCGCGCGTTCGCCGCGCGACGGCATGCCGAGGTGGAAGTCCGAGAGGTGCGCGATCCGGAGGCCGTCGAATTGCGCCGGCAGCCCGTCGACCTCGACGTCGCGCACACGCAGGCGAACCCAGCCCGCCTCGAACCAGCCGTACGCGAGCCCGGCGGCCGCGACGACGAGCGCGAGCAGGATCCAGATCAGACTTCGAGCTTCTCGAGGACCGGCGTGACCGAGACGACGTGCCGCTTGAACCGAAGCTCCGCCTCCTCGAGGCCGGCGGCGACACCGACGAGCTGCGAGAGATGGAGGATCGGCATCTTGAAGTCGCGGCCGGTCGCCGCCTTCAGCTTCGACTGCCACGCGTCGAGCGACAGGTGACACAGCGGGCACGGCGTCACGATCGCGTCGGCGCCCGCCTCGTACGCCTGCTCGATCGGCTGGATGAGCTCGCCGAGCGCCGTCTCCTCGCGCGCCTGGATGATCGGGAACCCGCAGCACTTGATCTTCGCCGGGTAGTCGACCGCCTCACCGCCGCAGGCCTCGATGATCCGCTCGAGCGACCACGGGCGATCGGGATCCTCGAACCCCTGGATCTTCGACGGGCGCAGGATCTGGCAGCCGTAGAACGGCGCGATCTTGATCCCCTTCAGCCCCTTGTGCGCCGCCTGCTTCAAGAGCTCGTAGCCGTCGCCTTCGGCGATCTCCCACAGGAGGTGTCGGACGTCGACGTCGTTCTCGTAGGCGGGCACCCCCACAGAGACGAGGTTCTCGTTGACGCGCGCGCGGAGGTCGGCGTCGCCGAGCAGCATGAAGTTGGCCTGCCGGAGGTTGAGCGTGCAGACGTTGCAGACGGTCAGCAGCGTGTCGACGCCTTCCGCGGCGGCGTACGCGAGGATGCGCGCGTTCAGGTGGAGGTAGTAGTCGGGCTCCGCCTCGTGGATGTCGCCGGCACCGCAGCAGGTGACCGACTCGAGCTCGACGAGCTCGAGTCCGACCTTCGGCGCGAGCGCCTGCGTCGCCGTGTCGAGCTCCTTCGCCGACAGCGACGCGAGACAGCCCTTGTAGTACGCGACCTTCTTCAATGCCATTAGGCCCCACCCTCCGGCTTCTTGGTCGGTTGCTCGCCCGGCGTGATGTCCGCCTGCGTTCGCGAGCCCATGCCGCCGTCGCCGCCGGCGGGGATGTCCTCGTCGGCGATGTACGGACGGTGGAACGCGCCGGGGCGGTCGTAGATCTCCTCGAGCGTGTCGTCGCCGACGCCGTGGCCGTGCGCGAGGCGCGCGAGCGCGCGTTCGCCCTGCACGATCCCCTCGAATCCGCGGCGGCCCGACTCGCGCACCGTCAGGTCGTACAGCCGCCGCGCCTCCTTGACGTCCTTCGCGACGTGCGGTGGGAACGGCGGCGGCACCTTGCCCTTGCGCGCGAGGTCGAGCGCGAACTTCGTCTGCTTGATCGCCGAGACGACGCCCTGCGTCTTCGGCACGAGCTCCGTCTCGCGCAGCCACCCGGTGGTGCGCGCCGAGACGACGAACCACTTCGCGTGCTTCGCGCCCATGTCGCGGTCGATGCCCTCCTTCATCGACTCCGCGCCGAGCTTCGCGATCGCGTCGCGCGGGTCGACGCCCTTCGGGCAGCGCTCGTTGCAGAAGTAGCAGCGCGTGCACTCCCAGATTCCGTGCTCGCCGTTCAGCTTCTCGAGCCGCGCGATCTTCTGCCCGTCGCGGGGGTCGCCGACGAAGCGGAACGCCTTCGCGAGCGCCTGCGGCCCGGTGAACAGCGGGTCGGACTCCATCGCGTTGCACTCCGACACGCAGCAGCCGCAGTTGATGCAGAGCGCCTCCTTGTGGACGACGTTCATGCGCGGCTGCAGGATCAGGTGCTCGCGGCCGTCCGGCGGCTCCTGGTATCCCGGCTGCAGGAACGGGTCGACCGACCGGAACTTCTCCCAGAACGGCTCCATGTCGACGACGAGGTCCTTGACGATCGGCATGTTTCCCATGGCGCTGATCACGGGCACGTGGCCCGCCTGGGCGACGTCGTACATGCGCGTCTTGCACGCGAGGACGGCGGCGCCGTCCATGCGCATCCCGCACGAGCCGCAGATCATCATGCGGCAGCTCTTGCGATATGCGAGCGTCCCGTCGTGCCTGTCCTTGACGATGTCGAGGCAGTCGAGGAGCGTCGCCTCCTCCGGGGCGTCGATCTCGAACTCCTGGAGCTCACGCTCGCCGGTCTTCGAGTTGAACCGCCAGACCTTCAGGCCGACCTGCATCGTCAATGGGATCCCTTCACTCGCGGGACGGTGACGGAAACATGCTCGCCGTACCGTGAGAACGTGATCGTCTCGCGGCCGTGCGCATTGCGAAACGTGACGCTGCGCACGAGGCCGTTCTCGATCCGCGCGGGCACGCGCTTCAGGAAGACCTGCGACGGCGTGAGGAAGCCGGCGGCCGTCGACGTCGACCACTGCCCGTCGTTCTTCACGTAGATGCGGTGCCCCGCGACGACCTCCTCGAGGACGGCGCCGGTGTTCGTGATCACGATCATGTGGCCGGTCTCGTTCGTGAAGTCGCCGTAGCCGCGAATCGCGCCGCCGTCGACCACGCCGCGGATCTCGATGTGCTCGCTTCCCCTGGCGAGCGACGCCGCGTACGGATCGGGCTTCTCACCGCCGCACGCCGTCGCGGTGGCGAGAACGGTCACGCCGAGCGCGAGCCGCACTAGTACTTCCGCTCCATCGGCTCCCACTTCGTGAAGCGCACGTCCGCGTAGGAAAGCTCCGGCCCGTCCGGCGTGTACCGCGAGATCGAGTGCTTCATGAAGTTCTCGTCGTCGCGCGTCGGGTGGTCGTGGGGGCGCGCGTGCGCGCCGCGGCTCTCCTTGCGCGCAACGCCGGCCTGCAGCATGCAGCGCGCGAGCTCGATCATGTTCCCGAGCTCGATCGCCTGGGTCAGGTCGCTGTTGAACACCTCGCCCTTGTCCTCGATCACGACGCCGCGGTCGTAGCGCTCCTTCAGCTCCTCGAGGATCTGCACCTGATTCTCCATCTGGTCGCCGCGGCGGAAGACGCCGAAGTTATCGAGCATCGACATGCCGAGGTCCTGCCGGATCTGCCACGGCCGCTCGCCCTGCTCCACGTCGAGCATCGCCTTCAGCTCGCGCTCGGCGTCAGCCTGCGCGCTCTCCGGAACCGAGATCGTGGTGTTCGAGAGCGCCCACTCCGCGGCGGCGCGGCCGGCGCGCCGGCCGAAGGTGATCGTCTCCATCAGGGAGTTGCCGCCGAGCCGGTTCGCGCCGTGCACCGACACGCAGGCGACTTCGCCCGCGGCGTACAGGCCTGTGAGCTCGGTGGCGCCGTCATTGTCGGTTGCGACGCCGCCCATGTGGTAGTGCGCGCCGGGGCGCACGGGGACCGGGTCGTAGATCGGATCGACGCCGGCGAACGTCATCGCGAGCTCGCGCGACCCGGGCAGGCGCTCGATGATCTTCTCGGCGCCCAGGTGGCGCATGTCGAGCAGCACGTTGCCGTTCACGCCGCGGCCCTGGTCGATCTCGGTCTGCTCCGAACGCGAAACGACGTCACGCGACGCGAGCTCGAGGGCGTTCGGCGCGTACCGCTTCATGAAACGCTCGCCCTCGCTGTTGATCAGGTAGGCGCCCTCGCCGCGGCAGCCCTCGGTGAGCAGGATCCCCGACGGATATAGCGTCGTCGGATGGAACTGCATGAACTCCATGTCCTTCAGGGCGACGCCGAGGCGGTAGGCCATCGACGCGCCGTCGCCGGTGCACGCGTACGCGTTCGTCGTCGTGCGGTAGATGCGGCCCTGGCCGCCCGTCGCGAGCACGACCGTCTTCCCGGCGACGGTGTGCAGGCCGCCGTTCAGCAGGTCCCAGCAGATGACGCCCTGGCAGCGGCCGTCGTTCTCGACGAGCTTCCACGCGAAGTACTCCTCGTACACCGTGATGTCGCGCTTCACGAGCTGCTCGTAGAGCACCTGGATCAGCACGTGGCCCGTGATGTCGGCCGCGAAGACCGTGCGCGGGGACCCGGCGGCGCCGAAGGGGCGCTGCGCGAGCTTGCCGTCGTCGCGGCGCGAGAAGAACGCACCCCAGTGCTCGAGCTGGTAGATGTCGCCCGGCGCCTCGCGCGTGAAGATCTCGATCGCGTCCTGGTCGCCGATGTAGTCGGAGCCCTTGACGGTGTCGAACGCGTGCGACTCCGGCGAGTCCTCGGCTGCGTTTCCCAGCGCGGCGTTGATGCCTCCTTCGGCCGCGCCGGAGTGGCTGCGCGTCGGATGGAGCTTCGAGATGACCGCGACATTCGCTCCGGCGTCGTACGCCTCGATGGCCGCGCGCATACCCGCGCAGCCCGCGCCGACGACCAGGACGTCGTGCGTGTCCACGAGCGTGGAAGCTATCGGAACGAGGTGAGCGGCCGCGTCAGTCGCTCGTGACGCTTTCCACGATCCAGAGCGGGCCGTCGGCGCACTCGAGCCGCTCGCTCCCTTCGACCTCCGTGAGGCTCGTGCGGACGATCAGCCGGTCGCCGAGCCTCGGGCCCCTTCGGTGCCGCGGCGGGACGAACGACCACGCACGCACCTGCCGGTGGACGTCCGCCACCGGCTTCGACACGTCGAGAAGCGCGTACTCGGGCTCGAACGCCGGCTGATACTCGCCTTCGCCCTGCGGCATGCCGCGGTCGCCGGCCTCGAGCTTCGCGAACACCTGGGGGAGCAGCTCTCCTGCCGCCGCCTCGAGCTTCGGCACGAGCGTCTCCTCCGTCTCGTCCTCGGCGAACGGGATCGCCTTCTGGGCGAGGACGTTGCCGGTGTCGAAGCTGACGTCCATGAAGTGGTAGGTCAGCCCGAGCTCGGCCTCGCCGTTCCGGACCGCCCAGGCCCACGGGAACGGGCCACGTCCCTTCGGCAGCAGGGTCGGGTGGCCGTTGACGATCCCGAGCCGCGGCGCGTCGATCGCCTCCTCCGGTACGAGCCACGGGAACCCGGTGCACAGGCCGACGTCGGCGTCGTACGCGCGTAAGAGCGGCGCGAGCGAGCGGCGGGAGTCGGGGAAGGCGAGGTCGCCCGGCACCTCGAAGTAGGCGGCCGGCTCGGCGGCGGTGACCCGCGGCGAGATGACGACCGCCACCTCGTGCCCGAGCGAACGAGCGAGCGCCGAGTAGCCGATCGCGACGGCAGGAACGGAGGTGAGGATGGCGACGCGCATCGCGCCGCCATCCTCCCACCTCCTCTTACAGGAGCCGCGACAGAGCGGCCAGCGTGGCGGCGTGATCCGCCGTCAGCGCCTTGTCACCCTGCGCCGCGAGCTCGTTGCGGAACGCAGCGAGCTCGTTGTCGGCCGCGCCGTCCTGCCCGCGCGCCCGCGATGCCGCCGCCGCGTCGAGATGGGCGGTCAGCGACTTGACGATCCCGTCCTTCGTCACCCAGGCGGTCACAAGAGACGAGACGCCGTGGGTCGACGGTCGGACGGTGAAGACCGCGGTGCCGGTACCGACGTTGCCGGCCGCGTCGGTCGCCGTCGCGGACGGCTTCGGGCCGACCACGAACTGCCAGGCCGGCGCGCTGACGTTCGCGCACGTGCTGCTCACGACGCCCGAGAGCGCGTCGGTTGCGGTGCACGTGAGCGTGACGGTGTCCGTCGCGTCGTAGACCAGCCCTGACGGGCTGTAGGTCACGACCGGCGGCGTACGGTCGACCTTGACGACGAGCGAGTGCGCCGTCTCGACGTTGCCGGCGTAGTCCACGCTCCAGTAGAGGATCGTGTGGTCGCCGTCGGCGGAGACGGTGAACGACGTCCCCGTCTGCGTCGGGCCGCCGTCGATCGTGTAGAGCGTCGCCTTCACGCCCGACAGATCGTCGGTCGCGGCGAACGTGACCGCCGCCGGCGTGTTCTGCCACCCGGTCGGCGCGGTGGCGGTCGTCACCGGAGCGGTCGAGTCGAACGCGATCCGGCCCTCGATCTTCGGCGACACGGTTCCCTGTGCGGCGAGGTAGTCGATCACCGCGTCGCGAACGTAGTACTGAGTGTCGTTGACGATCTGGTTGAGCGGCCACAGGCTGACCCCGTTGTCGTTGAAGTTGCACGACCCGGCCGCCAGGTAGTTCACCGTCGAGACGAGGTAGTACTTCGTCGCGTCGGTGAAGTCGACCCTGGTCCCGTTGAGCAGCAGAGCACCGACGTTGTTGCCGTCGGGCAGAGCCGGGTAGCCGTCGCGGTACACGATCTTGCCGATCGAGTTGGTGTCGATCATGCACGTCGTGTAGTACGAGTAGCCGCCGTAGCCCGGGACGTACTTGTAGTAGTAGTAGTTCCGGTACGCACGCTCGAGGACGGCCTTCAGCTGCGGGCCGTTCATCCGG
>DATDNT010000062.1:0-35185 GCA_036518135.1 Gaiellaceae bacterium
CTGAAGGGCGCCGACATGATCTTCGTCACCGCGGGCGAGGGCGGCGGCACCGGAACCGGCGGGGCGCCGATCGTCGCGGAGATCGCGCGCGAGCTCGAGGCGCTCACGGTGGGTGTCGTGACGCGGCCGTTCTCGTTCGAGGGGCGCCGCCGTGCGCAGCAGGCCGAGGCCGGGATCGTCGAGCTCTCCGAGCGCGTCGACACGCTGATCGTGATCGAGAACGATCGGCTGCTGCAGGTCGTCGAGAAGAAGACGCCGCTCTCCGACGCGTTCAAGATGGCGGACGACATCCTGCGCCAGGGCGTTCAGGGCATCACCGACCTGATCACCGTGCCCGGCATCGTCAACCTCGACTTCGCCGACGTGCGCACGATCATGCGCGATGCCGGCTCGGCGCTCATGGGCATCGGCAGCGGGACCGGCGAGAACCGGGCGGCCGAGGCGGCACGCACCGCCGTCAGCTCGCCGCTCCTCGAGTCGTCGATCGAGGGTGCCACCGGCATCCTCCTCAACATCAGCGGCCCCACCGATCTCGGTCTCTTCGAGGTCAACGAGGCCGCGGAGGTGGTGACCGGAGCTGCGGACCAGAACGCGAACGTGATCTTCGGCGCCGTCATCGACGACCAGCTGAAGGACGAGGTCCGCGTCACCGTCATCGCCACCGGCTTCGGCGCGCAGCGCCGCCGGCGGGCGCGGGCGGCCGTCGGGGAGTCCTCGCCGCTCGGCGGCCGCGGGCCGGAGTTCGACGTCGGGGACTCGCTCGACGTTCCGTCGTTCCTGCGCGACGAATAATCGAGGTTTGAGGATTCGCCTCTGCGGATACGCAGGGGGTGCCCTCTCGGGACTGGAGCGCAGTCCCACACGACCCGGTCAGAGGCCCTGTCGACTTCCCCGTCGGCGGGGCCTCGTCCTTTCCGCGGCCGTTTCCGTGGAATTCACCGATCCTTCGGGGTTACCGCAGCGGTTAGCATCGCCCGCGGATGCAGACGCTCCGGCGCACGCCCTTGCACGACCGCCACGTCGCCCTCGGGGCCCGCATGGTCCCGTTCGCCGGCTGGGAGATGCCGGTGCAGTACGCCGGGGTGATCCCGGAGCACAGGGCCGTGCGGACGGACTCCGGCGTCTTCGACGTCTCGCACATGGGCGAGATCGAGGTCGAGGGGCCGACCGCGCGCGACCTGCTGCAGGCGAGCCTTTCGAACGACGTCGACCGGCTGGAGCCGGGCGACGCGCAGTACACGCTCCTCACGAACGAGGACGGCGGGATCGTCGACGACCTGATCGTCTACCGGCTGGACGCGCACCGGTACCTGATCGTCGCGAACGCCTCCAACAAGGATGCGGTTTTCCGCTGGCTGAAGGAGCGCGAGCTGCGCGGTTCCGACGTGCGCGACGTCTCCGACGACCACGCGCTCCTCGCCGTCCAGGGGCCGCGCGCGCTCGAGCGCCTCGGCCTCGAGCCTGCGAAGGCGTTCACGTGGGCGATGGGCGACATCGACGGCGTGGAGGTGATGATCAACCGCACCGGCTACACGGGCGAGGAGGGCGTCGAGCTCATGTGCATGGCCGACGACGCGCCGCGCCTCTGGGATGCGGTCCTCGCCCGCGGCGTCGAGCCGATCGGGCTCGGCGCGCGCGACACGCTCCGTCTCGAGGTCTGCTACCCGCTTCACGGAAACGACATCGGCCCGCAGTGGGACGCGATCTCGTCCGGCCTCGGCTGGGCGTGCGCGCTCGATACCGAATTCACCGGCGTCGAGCGTCTGCGCGCCGTCAAGGCGGAGGGGCCGGCGCAGAAGCTCGTCCCGTTCGTGATGACGGAGAAGGCGATCCCGCGCCAGCACATGGCCGTGGCGGGCGGCGGCGAGGTCACGTCCGGGACGATGTCGCCGATGCTCGACGTCGGCATCGGCATGGCGTACGTCCCGACGGCGACGGCGAAGCCCGGGACGGAGATCGTGATCGACGTGCGCGGCAAGGAGCGCCGCGCGGAGATTCGGAAGAAGCCCCTCTACAAGAAGGAGCAGTGACTTGGCCGCGAGCGAGTCGTATCCCGACGACCTGCTGTACCACCCCGAGCACGACTGGGCGCGCATCGACGGCGACGAGGCCGTGTTCGGTCTCAGCTGGTTCGCGCAGGACGCGCTCGGCGAGCTCGTGCACTACGAGCCGCCCGACGTCGGTGCGTCGGTGACGAAGGACTCCTCGTACGGCGAGGTCGAGTCGGTGAAGGCGGTCTCGGACCTGATCGCACCGCTCTCCGGCGAGGTGCTCGAGGTGAACGGAAAGGTCGTCGACGCGCCAGAGACGGTCAACGAGGATCCCTACGGCGACGGCTGGCTGATCCGCGTGCGGTTGACGAGCCCGGACGAGAAGTCGGAGCTGCTGAACCTCGAGGCCTACCGCAAGGTGCTGGACGAAGCGTGAGCAGCTTCCTGTCGCTCACTGACCGCGACCGCGACGAGATGCTCGCCGAGATCGGCGTCTCCTCGATCGACGAGCTCTTCCGCGACATCCCGCAAGGCGTGCGCTTCGCACGCGACCTCGACGTGCCGCCGGCGCTCACCGAGGTCGAGCTGCAGCGCCACATGGAGGGTCTCGCGGCGAAGAACGTCGTCGACGAGATCTGCTTCCTCGGCGCCGGGATCTACGACCACTACGTTCCCGCCGTCGTCGACGCGGTTCTGCAGCGAGGCGAGTTCCTGACCGCGTACACGCCGTACCAGCCGGAGATGTCGCAGGGCGTCCTGCAGGCGATCTTCGAGTACCAGACCGCGATCTGCGAGCTCACCGGGATGGACGTCTCGAATGCGTCCGGGTACGACGGCGCGGTCGTCGCCGCCGATGCGTGCTTCGTCGCGAAGCACGCCACCGGCAAGTCGAAGATCGTCGTCACCGAGGCGACGAACCCGCAGGTGCGCCAGGTCGTCAAGACGTACGCGCCGGGGTTCGGGCTCGAGGTCGTCGAGGTGTCGCACGAAGACGGCGCGACGGATCCCGACCGCGTGCGCGAGGCGGCGGAGGGCGCGGCGGCGGTCATCTTCCAGCACCCGAATTTCTTCGGCGTGCTCGAGAACGCGCCCGAGCTCGCGGCGGCGGCGAACGGAGTCGACGCGATGCCGATCGCGCACGTCGACCTCGTGTCGCTCGGCGTCCTCGAGGCGCCGGGTGCGTACGGCTGCGCGATGGCGATCGGGGAGGGCCAGTCGGCGGGGAACGCGATGAGCTACGGCGGCCCGCACTTCGGCTTCCTCGCCTCGCGCACCGACTTCATGCGCCGGCTGCCGGGCAGGATCGTCGGCGAGACGGTGGACGCCACGGGCGAGCGTGGCTATGTGCTGACCCTGCAGACGCGCGAGCAGCACATCAGGCGCGAGAAGGCGACGTCGAACATCACGACGAACCAGACGCTGCTGGCGCTCGCCGGCCTCGTTCACCTGAGCCTGCTCGGGCCGCAGGGGCTCCGCGAGCTGGGGGAGACCTGCATGGCGCTGACCCAGTACGCGAAGGACAAGCTGACCGGGGCGGGGCTCGAGCTGCTGTTTCCAGAACGGGCAACGTTCAAGGAGTTTGCCGTCCGCACCGGACGGAACGCCCGTGAGGCGCTGAAGGACGCGCGGGCACAGGGGGTCTACGCCGGGTACCCGCTCGGACGCGACTACGCCGGCATGGACGACGCGCTGCTCGTCGCCGTGACGGAGAAGCGCACGACCGACGAGATCGACCGGCTGGTGGAGGTGCTGTCGTGAAGCTGATCTACGAGAAGTCGCAGCCCGGCCGCCGCGGCAGCGGCATCCCGAAGCCCGCGGGTCTCGAGGCGCCGGAGGTTCCCGAGGAGCTCCGCCGCAAGGAGCCGCCTCGGCTGCCCGAGATGGCGGAGCCCGAGGTGCTCCGCCACTTCACGGAGCTGTCGACGCGCAACTTCGGGATCGACACCGGCTTCTATCCGCTCGGCAGCTGCACGATGAAGTACAACCCGCGGATCAACGAGCGCCTCGTCGGGCTGCCCGGGTTCGCGAACCTGCACCCGCTCGTCGACGACGACGCAGCGCAGGGCGCGCTCGAGCTGGAGTGGAACCTCCAGGCGATCCTCCTCGAGGTCACCGGCCTCGACGCGGTGTCGCTGCAGCCCGCCGCCGGCAGCCAGGGCGAGCTGACGGGGCTGATGCTGTTCCATGCGTATTTCCGCGACAGGGGAGAGGACGAGCAGCGCCGGAAGGTCGTGATCCCGGACACGGCGCACGGCACGAACCCCGCGAGCGTGACGATGGCCGGGTACGAGGTCACGCACGTGAAGACGGATCCTCGCGGGAACATCGACGTCGACGACCTGCGCACGAAGGTCGACGAGCACACTGCGGGGCTGATGCTGACGAACCCGTCGACACTCGGGCTCTTCGACGAGAACATCGAGGAGATCGAGAGGATCTTCCACGGCGCCGGCGCGCTCATGTACTACGACGGCGCGAACCTGAACGCGGTGTGCGGCATCTCGCGCCCGGGTGACATGGGATTCGACATCGTGCACATCAACCTGCACAAGACGTTCTCGCAGCCGCACGGCGGCGGCGGCCCCGGCGGCGGCCCGATCGCGGTGCGCGACATGCTCGCGCCGTTCCTGCCCGTGCCGGTGGTCGTCCAGGACGGCGAGAAGTACCGGCTCGAGTACGACCGGCCGAAGTCGATCGGGAAGGTGCGTGCGTTCAGCGGTCCCTTCGGCGTCTTCGTGCGTTCCTACGCGTTCATGCGCGCGTACGGGCCGGGGCTCAAGGAGATGAGCGAGGTCGCGGTCCTGAACGCGAACTACCTGCGGGCGCGCCTGCAGGGTGCATACGACCTGCCGTACGAGCGGCTGTGCATGCACGAGTTCGTGCTGAGCGCGCGCAACCTCAAGCGCGACTTCGGCGTGACGGCGCTCGACGTCGCGAAGCGGCTGATGGACTACGGGTTCCACCCGCCGACGATCTACTTCCCGCTCGTCGTGCCGGAGGCCCTGATGATCGAGCCGACCGAGTCCGAGGCGAAGGAGACCCTCGACGCGTTCTGCGAGGCGATGCTCGCGATCGCGCGCGAGGCGGCCGAGGAGCCGGAGGTCGTCCACGAGGCGCCGCACTCGCGCCCGGTGAAGCGGCTCGACGAGGTCCGCGCGGCGAAGCAGCCGGTCGTCCGCTACCAGTTCGAGGAGCACCCGGAGGAGCAGGGCGCGGGCTCTCGGCAGCTCGAGGCGCAGAAGGGCGCGTAATGCCGGAGAACCAGTACCACGAGCCTCCGGACGAGCTCTCGGCGGAGACACGGACGTTCGCGCGCATGATCCAGTCGCTGATCGAGGAGGCGGAGGCGATCGGCTGGTACGAGCAGCGCCTCGACGTCGAGAAGGACGAGGATGCGCGCGCCGTCATGCAGAACGCGCAGCAGGAGGAGTTCAAGCACTTCGCGATGGACCTCGAGTTCCTGCTCCGGCGGAAGGCGAAGTGGCGGGTCGCCTGCCGAGGCGTCCTCTTCCACGACGGCGACATCGTGGAGCTCGGCGAGAAGGCGGAAGAGGCCGAGGACGACGCTTAGGCGCTGCGCGCCGCGGCGTCCGCGACGCGGTCGACGAACGCGATCGTGCGGCGGTGCGGCTCCCTGAGGTCGGAGCGATAGCGCGCGAACGTCTCGCGGATGAACGCCGCCTCTTCCGGGAACCGCTGCGCCGCCCACTCGACCGCCTCCGCCTTCGACACCTGCCGACCCGTCTCGAGCGCGCACAGCGCACGTGACACCGTCGCGATCGTGTAGCCGTGCTGCGTCGGCACGTATGCGACCCACGGCTGCCGGACGTGCTCACGCCACTCCTCGAGCTGGCGCTCGACGGCGGCGCGCCACGCCTCGGGCGTCACGACCGGCGCGAGCTCGAGCGGCGGCGGGCCGAGGATCGTCTCGCCGGCGTCGCACACGGACGCCCAGTTGAGGAGCCAGCCGTCGTCGATCTCCTTCACGTTCAGCGGCTCGCCGGGGCTGATCGCGCCGATCGTCCCGCGCCGCTCGCCCGCGAGCGTCTGCAGCACGGCGAGCGACACGTACCCGACCTCGATCCGCTCGACCCACTCGGGCCGCTCCGCCACGAAGCGCGCATGGAGCCCGCGCAGCCGCTCGAGCTCGTCGCCGTCGGCGAGGTCGCGCCTGAGCACGGCGAGCAGGTCGACGTCGCTCTTGCCGTCGTGGAACCCGCCGGCAGCGAGCGAGCCGAACAGGTAGAGCCCGACGAGGTCGTTGCCGAAGTCGCGCTGCAGGAGTGCCGCGAGCTGCGCGACGGCGTCGCGCGGGGTCACTCCCAGAAGCCCTCGAGCATCTCGGTGTCGCCGCCCTCGCCGAACCCGATCGCGAGCAGCTCCAGCCCGTCGGGGCCGGCCTCGAACGCGCGCGCCGTCGAGCCGGGGACACGCAGCGCGTCCCACTGGCGAAGGTCGCGAACCTCGTCCTCGACCTTCACGCGCCCGCCGCCCGACAACACGACGTAGACCTCCTCCTGGTTCCGGTGGCGGTGCGCGATCGGCGCGCGGAAGTTCGGCGCGTACCGCTGGACGCTGAAGCCGCCGCCTTGGAGACCCATCGCATCGCGCGCGAAGTGCGTCTCCATGTCCGGCGAGAGACCGAACTTCGCGGCCGCGTCGTCGACGTCGTCCTTCAGGTTCAGGTGCGTGTACTCGGCCACGTCAGCTCCCTTCGATCTGGCACGGTGCAGCGATGGAGACACGGAGACTAGGAAACCTGGACGTCTCGGCGCTCGGCCTCGGCTGTATGGGGATGTCCGAGTTCTACGGCCGCGCCGACGAGCGGGACGCGATCGCCACGATCGGGCGCGCGCTCGAGCTCGGAATCACGTTCTTCGACACCGCCGACATGTACGGCCCATTCACCAACGAGAAGCTCGTCGGCCGTGCGCTGGCGGGCCGCCGCGAGGACGTCGTGATCGCGACGAAGTTCGGCAACGTGCGAGGTGAGAACGGCGAGCGGCTCGGCATCCGCGGCGATGCGGAGTACGTCCATCAGGCCTGCGACGCGAGCCTCGAGCGGCTCGGCGTCGACCACATCGACCTCTACTACCAGCACCGAGTCGACCCGCAGACGCCGATCGAGGAGACGGTCGGCGCGATGAAGGAGCTCGTCGAGGCCGGCAAGGTGCGGCACCTCGGGCTGTCGGAGGCGTCGGTCGAGACGATCCGGCGGGCGCACGCCGTCCATCCGATCACGGCGCTCCAGAGCGAGTGGTCGCTGTGGACGCGCGACCCCGAGGACGGCGCGATCGAGGCGTGCCGCGAGCTCGGCATCGGGTTCGTCGCGTACAGCCCGCTCGGCCGCGGCTTCCTCTCCGGCCGGATCCGGTCGAACGACGACCTCGGCGCCGACGACTTCCGCAAGCACCATCCGCGGTTCCAGGGCGAGAACTTCCAGCGCAACCTCGACCTCGTGGCGCAGGTGGACGAGATCGCGGCGGAGAAGGGCGTGACGCCGGGGCAGCTCGCGCTCGCCTGGGTGCTGTCGCGTGGCGACGACGTGGTGCCGATCCCCGGCACGACGCGCGCGTCGCATCTGGAGGAGAACGTCGGTGCGCTCGACGTCGAGCTGACCGCCGACGACCTGCAGCGGCTCGAGGAGGCGTTCCCGAAGGGCGCCACCGCCGGCGACCGCTACGCCGACATGAGCGCGGTGAACCGATGACGAAGATCGAGAAGACGGATGCCGAATGGCGCGCAGAGCTGACGCCCGAGCAGTACCACGTGCTTCGCGAGAAGGGCACCGAACGCCCGTTCACGGGCGAGTACGACCACACGTTCGACGACGGCGTCTACCGCTGCGCGGGCTGCGGCGCGGAGCTGTTCACGTCGGAGGCGAAGTACGACTCCGGGTGCGGCTGGCCGGCGTTCTCCGCCCCCGCCGCCGGCGACGCGATCGAGGAGGAGACGGACGGGAGCCACGGGATGGTGCGCACCGAGGTCATGTGTGCGACGTGCGGCGGCCACCTCGGCCACGTGTTCCCCGACGGCCCGCACCCGACAGGGCTGCGGTACTGCATCAACTCGGCGGCACTGAAGCTCGACGAGGTCTGACGACGTTCGGGATCGGCGGTTCGGGGTATGCGCGCCGCATGCGCCATCTCGAACCGCCGTCTCCGTCGCCCGATCCGATGCCGGGGCCGCCGACGCCCGAACCCGGGCCGCCGGAACCAGGCCCGAGCCCGACGCCGCTCCCGCCGGACCCGAACCCGCCGACCATCTGAGGAAGCGGGCGTGCCCTCGCGCCCGCCGTTAGAACCGAGTCAGCAGTCGGAAGAACAGGCCGCCCGTAGGGAAGGCCGCGAGCTTCCGCCGCAGTTCCTGCTGTGACATTGCCGCTCCTTTGCCGCGAAGGGGTGACGGGCTCAGTGTGCGCGACGCGCGGCGGTGCGGGAATCCCCGATTCGGTGGTTCACGACGCCGCTTGACTTGCGGCGTCGCGCTTGCGCCGCGAGGCCGTCGTCGACCGCTTCGATGCCGACAGCTCGACCTTTCTCAGCCGGACGGACTTCGGCGTCACCTCGACGCATTCGTCGTCGCGGATGAACTCGAGCGCCTGCTCGAGCGAGAGCGGCCGAGGCGGGATGAGCCGCACGAGCTCCTCTGCGGACGCAGCGCGCATGTTCGTCAGCTTCTTCGGCTTCGAGGCGTTGACGTCCAGGTCCTCTGACCGCGAGTTCTCGCCGACGATCATCCCCTCGTACAGCTCGTCGCCGGGCGCGACGAACAGCGAACCGCGCTCCTGGAGGTTCTGGATCGCAAAGCCGGTCGCCTGGCCGGCGCGGTCGGCGACGAGCGAGCCCGTCGGCCGTGTGCGCAGGTCGCCGAACCACGGCTCCCAGCGGTCGAAGACGTGGTGCATGATCCCCGCGCCGCGGGTCTCGGTGAGGAACTCGGTGCGAAAGCCGATCAGCCCGCGCGCCGGCACGACGTACTCCATGCGCGCCCAGCCGGTGCCGTGGTTGACCATCTGCTGCATGCGTCCCTTGCGCAGCGCTAGCAGCTGCGTGACGACGCCGACGAACTCCTCCGGCACGTCGATTGCGACGCGCTCGACGGGCTCGTGGCGCTTGCCGTCGATCTCGCGCACGAGCACCTCCGGCTTGCCGACCGTGAGCTCGAACCCCTCGCGCCGCATCAGCTCGACGAGCACGGCGAGCTGCAGCTCGCCGCGTCCCTGAACCTCCCACGCGTCCGGGCGCGACGTGGGGAGGACACGCAGCGACACGTTGCCGACGAGCTCCTGGTCGAGCCGTTGCTTGACGAGCGACGCGGTCAGCTTGTCGCCCTCCTTGCCCGCGAGGGGGGAGGTGTTGATCCCGATCGTGACGCTGAGGCTCGGCTCGTCGACGGCCGTGACCGGGAGCGCGCGCGGATCATCGGCGTCGGCGATCGTCTCGCCGATGGTCACCTCGGGCAGCCCGGCGAGGGCGACGATCTCGCCGGGCCCTGCCTCGTCGGCGGGAACGCGGTCGAGCGCCTCGGCCACGTAGAGCTCCGTCACCCGCGCCCGCTCGACGGTGCCGTCGGCGCGGCACCACGCGATCTGCTGCCCCTTGCGCAGCGTTCCGTGGCGTACGCGGAGCAACGCGAGACGGCCGACGTACGGCGACGCATCGAGGTTCGTGACGAGCGCCTGCAGCGGGTGGTCCGGGTCGTACGACGGCGGCGGGATCGTCTCGCGCAGGGTGTCGAAGAGCGGCATGAGGTTTGGCGCGAGCTCGTCGGGGTCGAGGCCGGCGCGCCCTTCGCGCGCGATCGCGTAGACGATCGGGAACTCGATCTGGTCGGCGCTCGCGTCGAGGTCGAGGAACAGCTCGTAGACCTCGTCGACGACCTCCTTCGCGCGGGCGTCGGGGCGGTCGATCTTGTTGACGACCAGCACGACGGGCAGCCGCGCCTCGAGCGCCTTCCGGAGGACGAACCGCGTCTGCGGGAGCGGCCCCTCCGATGCGTCGACGAGCAGCAGCACGCCGTCGACCATCGTCAGCGCGCGCTCGACCTCTCCGCCGAAGTCGGCGTGACCCGGCGTGTCGACGATGTTGATCTTCGTGTCGCCGAGGCGGACCGCGGTGTTCTTCGCGAGGATCGTGATGCCCTTCTCGCGCTCGAGGTCCATCGAGTCCATCACGCGCTCCGCGACGTCCTGGTTCTCGCGGAACGACCCGGACTGCCACAGCATCGCGTCGACGAGCGTGGTCTTGCCGTGGTCGACGTGCGCGACGATCGCGACGTTCCTGAGGTCTCGGCGGCTCTCGAGCGGCACGGCGTCGGAGGGTAGCTGGGGCTAAGGGACAGCCCGCGTGCTGCCGACAAGACGCTCATGCGGCGGCTCTTCACGGCCCTGGCGGCGGGGGCGGTCCTCGCGGCGCTCCCGGGGATCGTCGAGCTCGGCGTCGGCGGCCACGAGGTCTACTTCACCGGCCACACGCATTTCGTCTCGGTGGGTTTCAGCGCGTTCGTCGCGGCGCTCTCGGCGATCGGGCTGACCGCTGTGGGCGCGCGCCGCGGTGACACGCGGACGATGGTCGTCGGCACGTCGTTCGCCGTGATGGCGGCGCTCCTCGCACTGCACGGGTTCTCGACGCCCGGTGTCTGGTTCGGCTCGAACGGCGTCGTCGCGATCACGGGTGGCGCGACGCTGCCCGTCGGCGCGGTGATCCTCGCCCTGACCGTGCTGCCGCTCCCGCGGACGCTCCGCGACGTGAGGCCGTTCCTCGCCGCCGAGGCGGCGCTGCTCGCGGTCGTGGTCGCGCTCGGCGCGGTCGCGCTCGCGTGGCCGAGCCTCCTGCCGGCCGTTCCGGCGCCCGGCAGCGGTGATGCGATCGTGCTGCTCGTCGTCGGTCTCGCCGCGTACGCGCTCCTCGTCTTCCGCGCGCTCCGCACGTACCTGTTGACGCGCCGGGCGCTCGACCTCGCCGTCGTCGTCGGGCTGCTGTGGCTCGCGACTGCGACGATCCCCGCGCTCCTCATGGACTACACGCAGCTCGGCTGGTGGATCGGGCACGAGATCGAGCTGCAGGGCATCGTCCTCGTCGGGATGGCCGTCGCGGTCGACCTCGCGCGCTCGGCGCAGTCCCGGCCGCTCGCCGGCGACTTCAGCGGTGCGGAGCTCGTGCAGGCCGAGGACGCGTTCCTCGGGTCGCAGGTGCGCGCGCTGACGGTGACGCTCGCGGAGAAGGACGAGTACACCGAGAGGCACACGCGGCGGGTCGCGCTGCGCGCCGTGCAGGTGGGGGAGAAGCTCGGCCTCTCGCCCGTGCGTCTGAGGACGCTCGCGATCGGCGGCCTCGTGCACGACATCGGCAAGCTCTCGGTGCCGGATCACATCCTCAAGAAGCCGGGGCCGCTCGACGACGAGGAGTACGCGGCGGTCAAGGAGCACGCGGATCGCGGCTACAGGCTGCTGCACGAGCTCGGCGGGTTCTCGGAGCCCGTGCGGGCGCTCGTCCGCGACCACCACGAGCGGCTCGACGGCCGCGGTTACCCGCGCGGCCTCGCCGCGGAGCAGCTGAGCCTCGACACGCGCATCCTCACGGTGTGCGACGTGTACGACGCGCTGATCTCGAAACGCGTCTACCGCGACGCGTGGACGCACGAGGACGCGATGGCGTTCCTGCGCGGTGAGGTCGGCACCGCGTTCGACGAGCGCTGTGTCGACGCGCTCGCGCGGGTCATCGAGGGCGAGACGTCGACGCGCATCGTTCGGGCGCTCGTTCCGCAGCCCGTGGGCTAACCGGTCCGGACGAAGTGGCGGCCGAGGATGTTCATCGCCGTCACGCGATCCGCGTCGTCCCGGACGAAGAACCCCGAGCTTCCCTTGTAGGGCGGCACGACGGCCACGAAGCGGTCGCGGTCCACGGTGAAGCCGCACTCGACCGGCGGTTCCTCCTCGACCTCGAGACCGAGCTCCTCGAGCACCTCGGGTCGGTCGACGATGTGCGCCGAGAAGCCGCCGTCGTGCGGAGTCACGTCGGCGATGTTCGCCACCGTCTCGTAGCGCCCGCAGTACTCGGTCACGTCGTCACGTGACGTCGTCTGCGGCTCCTCGATCGGTGCGCCGAGCAGCTCCGACCACGCCCATTCGGTGATCCGCCTGTTGAACGTGTTCCCGACGGGCGCCGCGTTCGTGAACGACACCAGTGCGAACCCGCGCGCCGGAACCATCTTGAAGAGCGAGAGCTGCCCGAACGTCGCGCCGCCGTGCCCCACGACGGGCTGCTCGGCGACGTCGCCGAGCAGCCAGGACAGCCCGACGCCGTCGCCGGACGACCATCCGGGCACCTCGACGGTCGGCCGCTGCATCTCGGCGACGAGCCCGGTCGCGTCGAGATGGAACCGCGCCCAGGAGATCAGGTCGTGCGTCGTCGTCGCAATGCCGCCCACGCAGTTCGTCGCGCGCGGGAAGCCGTAGGGAAGGACGTTCGTGCCACCGTCCTGCAGGCGCTGATGGTCGACTGCGAACCGGCGCGTCATGATGTCGCGCGGGAAGAAGAACGAGTCGCGCAGTTCGAGCGGCTCGAGGACGAGCTCGCTCAGCGCATCCTCGTACACCTTGCCCGTCACCTTCTCGACGACCCGGCCCGCGACGGCGAACGCGGAGTTGTTGTAGGAGACGGCTTCGCCGGGCGGCGTCACCTGCTGCAGCGTCGCCATGGCGGCGACGTACCGTTCGAGCGCGTCGTCGCCGCTGCCGGTGTCCTTGAAGAAGTCGCCGTCCCAGCCCGAGGTGTGGTTGAGGATCTGCGTGACGGTGGCGGTGGCGGACGCTTCCGCGTCGCTCACGCGAAACTCGGGCACGTACGTGCGCACCGGCGCGTCGAGATCGACGAGCCCCTGTTCGGCGAGCCGGACGATCGCCGTCGCAGTGAAGGTCTTCGTCGTCGAGCCGCAGAGGAAGAGGGTGCGCTCGTCGACCGCCAGCGGGTTCGTGACGCTCGTGACGCCGTGGAATGCGTGCTGCTCGTCGCCGTCGTGGAGCACCGCGACGGCGACGCCGGGGACGTCGAGCTCTTCGGCGAGGGACGAGACGGCGTCCTGGAGCGCCTGCACGCTGTGACACTACCCCGCAGCAGATCCCCCGATGGCGACGAGGCGCCGTCGGCGGACGATGACGTCGTGAAGAGGCTCGCGCTCATCGTCGCCCTTGCGGCGGCGGTCGCCGGCGCAGCGGGCGCCAGCGCGCCGCCGGTCGGGCCGCTGCCCCCGGGCCCGACGATCACCGTCACGACCTACGTCCAGGAGTACGTGGCGATCGCGCTGCCGCGCGGCGGCTCGGGGCTCACGTGGCGCGCCGCCGCGCCGTACAGCGCCCGCGTCGTCCGGCCGTTCGCCGAGCAGGACGTCGGCGCCCTGACGGTCCTCGTCTACCTCGCGGTGCGGCCGGGAATCGCGCGGCTGAACTTCGGCCTGACGCAGGACGAGCACGTGAAGGCGTACCGCGGCGCGCGCTACCGCGTGATCGTGAAGCCGCGGCCCAGGTAGGTCGGAGGGAGGAACGTATGACGATCATCTGGTTCATCGTGTGGATCGTGGCAGACCACCTCGGCGGCCACGCGCCGCTGCGCTTCGACCCGGTGAACGCGTGGACGTGGACGCTGATCCTTGCGATCGCGCTCGACCTCGGAAGCACGCACGCCCGCGCGTCGCACCGCCGCTGACCGCCTCGAGTCCGCGAGACGCTCAGTGTGGAACAGCGAGCTCCCCCACGACGATGAACAACGCAAGGGCCGATAACGGAACGGACGCGAGCACGTAGATCGATCGCTCGTGGCGGCGCAGCATGCTCACGACGGCAAGCACCCCGCCCACGATCATCGACAACAGCCCAGCGAACGCTGCGAGACCGAGTGCGGATACCGGTCCGATGTCTGCATGGATCCCGGTCACTGCGACGAAGGTCGCGACGCCGATCACGAGCGCAAGACCTGCGCCCACGAGCCTCAGAGCGAGCGCTCCGATTCGCGACGACGGCCTACGTCGGCCGAGGTGCAGGTCGGGGACGGACGACGACCGCTCGTGAGCTGGTGCAGACGACATCGAGCCCTTCTTCGCCTATGCCGACTTCAGCACACCGTGTGCCGCGACCGCATCCGTAGAACCGGGCACGAAGGCGCTGCGACGTTTTCCCGATGCGCCGATCGAGGACGCGGCGTTGACTCCGGGGGAAAGCCATGGGAGGTGACGGCATGTTCGAGCGACTGAGGAGGCGAATGGCGCGCCAGGCGGAAGATCATGCGAAGAGCAGCGCAGAGCGCTCTGAAGTCCGCGGCCGAGACGACGACCTGATGATCCCGAAACTCGGTCGCGTCAGCGGACTCGAAGAAGTACACGGAAAGGCGGAGAACCTCGTAGACGACGGCCGGCCGCGGTAGCGGCCTACACGGCTTCGACGGCGAGCTGGCCGCAGGCCGCCGCGATGTCTCGACCGCGCGTGAGGCGCACGGTCGCGGGCAGCCGCGCCGCGTCGAGCACCGCGTTGAAGTCGGCGATCCTGTCGCGACTGGACCCCTCATAGACAGACCCGGTCGGGTTGTACGGGATGAGGTTGACCTTGAAGATGCGCCGGTCGAGGAGCCGGGCGAGCTCACGCGCATGCGCGACCGAGTCGTTGACGCCGGCCAGCATCACGTACTCGACGAACACCTTCCGCCCGCGGAGCTCGACGTAGCGCTTGCACTCGGCGATGACGTCCTCGAGCGGATAGCGGTCGTTCACCGGCATGATCGCGCTGCGCAATGCGTCGGCCGGGGCGTGCAGCGAGAGCGCGAGCCGGATCGGCTCCTCGACCTCGTCGACGAACCGCGTCAGGCCCGGCAGCCAGCCGACGGTCGAGATCGTCGTCCGCCGGTGCGTCACGCCGAGATCCGGCAGACGGCGCGCGGCGGCGATCACCGAGTCGAAGTTGAGCATCGGCTCGCCCATGCCCATGAAGACGACGTGGTCGATCGCCTCGAGCCGGCGGAAGTGCAGCGCCTGGTCGAGGATCTCCCACGCGCTCAGGTTGCGCCGGAACCGCATCTGGCCCGTCGCGCAGAACGTGCACGTGAGCGGGCAGCCGGACTGCGACGAGATGCACACGGACCGCCGCCCGTCGCGGTACCGCATCAGCACCGCCTCGACCGGATGCCCGTCGTGCGTGTGGAAGAGCGCCTTCACCGTCCCGTCGAGCGACTTCGCCTCGTGCACCAGTTGCAGCGTCGAGAACGGGGCCTCCTGCTCGAGGCGCGCACGCAGCGACGCCGGCAGGTTCGTCATCGCGTCGTACGACGTCGCGCCGCGCGCCGTCCATTCCCAGACCTGCCTGACGCGGTACGACGGCTCGTCCGCGAGCAGGTCTTGAACACGTTCGAGATCCACGACGACACCGTAGCGCCACCTGAATCGGGGATCCCAGCGGCGCGGCGAGGCGCGCATACTCGGAGCGTGCAGACGTTCCCGGTGGCGGCGCCGGCGACCACCGCTGTGGGGTACTCGATCGACGCAGACGACGTGATCGTCGCCGTCGGCGGCGCGTGGCACACGTTCGCCCAGGCGAACGGCGGCCCCGTGAACGTGGTCGGCTGCAGTCTCTGGGACTTCGTCTCCGGCAGAGACGTCGAAGCGATCTGGCAGCTGCTCCTGCGCCACGTCCGCGGGACGGCGACGCCGTTGACGTTCCTCTACCGGTGCGACGCACCGCGCGTGCGCCGGCTGATGCAGATGGAGCTGTCGCCCGAGGGCCGCGGCGGCGTCGCCTTCTGCTCGCGGCCGGTCGCCGTCCAGAAGGCGACGACGTTCAGCGGGGACTGGAGTGGCGGCGACCTGCAGACGGTCGTCGTGTGCGGTTGGTGCGGGCGCGTCCACACCGACGACTGGGTCACACCAGACCACGCCGTGATGCAGCTCGGACTGACGCGGCCGGACTCTTCGTGGCCCGCCCTCACCCACGGCATCTGCGCGTCGTGCGCGCGCCAGCTACGCGGCCTGGTTCGCGCGTAGCCACGCGATCACGTCCGCCGCGTTGCGGTCGGGCGGGAAGACGGGGTAGAAGACCTTCGCGATCCGGCCGCCGCGGGCGACGAGCGCGAGCCGCTTGTAGAGCGTGTGGCCCGCGACGTCGAACGTGGGGAGACGGAGCGCGTCGCGGAGGCGCAGCTCGGGATCGGCGATCACCGGGTACGGGATGTGGTTGCGCTCGGCGAACTCGAGCTGCCGGTCGAGCGACTGTGCCGAGAGACCGGCGATGCGAGGGGCACCGAGGTCGGCCAGTTCGGCAGCGTGGTCGCGGAAGGCGCATGACTGCGGCGTGCAGCCACGCGCGCCGGGGATCGCGTCCCAGCCGGGCAGGGACGGCTCGCCCGGCATCCCCGTCCGCGGGTACACGTACAGGACGTCGAGCTCGGCGACGTCGACGGGGCCTTGCGACGAGTCGAGGACGACGTGCGGCAGCTCCATCGCTTCGAGGTGACGGGCCGCGCCGTCGTCCTCGGGCGCCGGCAGGTCGGGCGGCAGGTTGTAGAGGTCGCGCTCGTTCATCGCGTGCATAGGATCGCAGCCGTGGTCGACCTCCGCTCCGACACGCAGACGAAGCCGTCGCGCGCGATGCGCGATGCGATGGCGAACGCGGAGGTCGGCGACGAGCAGGAGCGCGAGGACCCGACGGTGCTCGAGCTCGAGCGGCGCGCCGCCGAGCTGCTCGGGCACGAGGAGGCCGTGTACCTGCCGACCGCGCTGATGGGGAACCAGATCGCGCTCGCGATCCTCGGCGAGCGGGGCGGCGAGCTGATCGTCGAGGAGCGCGCGCACATCATGACGAGCGAGCTCGGGGGCGCCGCCTACCACTCGGGGCTGCAGACGCGCCCGCTCCCCGGCGACCGCGGGCGGATCTCGCCGGAGCAGATCCGCGCCGCGGGCTGGAAGGACGGCGACTTCTGGACGCCGAAGCTGTCGGTCCTCGCGCTCGAGAACACGCACAACACGGCGGGCGGCGCCGTCTGGCCGATGGGCGACCTTCGTGCGACGGTCGACGCCGCGCGCGAGCTCGGGCTGCGCGTGCACCTCGACGGCGCGCGGCTGATGAACGCTGCTGTCGCGCTCGACGTTCCCGCCGCCGAGATCGCGGGTCAGTTCGACACCGTCACGATCTGCCTCTCGAAAGGCCTCGGATGCCCGCTCGGAGCACTCATCGCGGGGTCGAGCGAGCTGATGCTGCGCGCGCGCGTCGAGAAGCACCGGTTCGGCGGCGCGATGCGCCAGGCGGGCATCGTCGCGGCCGCCGGCCTCTACGCGCTCGACCACAACGTCGACCGCCTGGCCGAGGATCACGCGCGCGCCCGCCGCCTCGCCGAAGGCTGGGCCGCCGCGGGCCTCCCGGTCGACGTCGAGCTCGTCCAGACCAACTTCGTGCAGCTCGACGTGTCGAAGCTCTCGCTCGACGTCGACGACGCGCTCGCGCGCATTCGCGCGAACGGCGTCCGGCTCTCGCAGACGCGGCCGGGCGTCCTCCGCGCCGTCACGCATCTCGACGTCATCGACGCCGACATCGACCACGCTCTCACCGCCGTCCCGGAGGCTCTCCAATGACCGACACCCAGCAGCTCGACCGTCTGATCCAGGAGCGCCAGGCCGACCGCCTGCCGTCCGTCGCCGCCGCCGTCGTCCGCAAGGGCGAGACCGTGTGGTCGAACGCCGTCGGCTATGCGAACTACGACGGCGACGTCGAGGCCACGCCCGGCACCCAGTACCGCATCGGCTCGATCACGAAGACGTTCACGGCGACGGCGATCATGCAGCTGCGCGACGCGGGCGAGCTCGACCTCGACGACCGGCTCGAGCAGCACCTCTCCGACGTCGCGAACGGCTCGCCGACGCTCCGCAGGATGCTCGCGCACCTCTCGGGGATGCAGCGCGAGGTCGGCGAGATGTGGGTCGAGGGCTCGGTGCCGACGGAGGCCGATCTCGTCGTCGGCTTCGCGCTGCCGCCGGCCCAGGCACACCACTACTCCAACCTCGCGTTCGGCCTCCTCGGACGCGTCGTCGCGGCGAAGAGCGGGATGACGTACACCGACTACGTCGACGAGCGGGTCATCGGCCCGCTCGGGCTCGAGCGGACGACGTGGTTCTCGGAAGAGCCGAAGGCGCAGGGGTACCTCGTCGACGAGTACGCGCGCACGGCGGGCAAGGAGCCGGAGAGCGACCTCGGCGGCGTCGCAGCGATGGGGCAGCTGTGGTCGACGGTGGAGGACCTCGCCAGGTGGGCCACGTTCCTCGCCCGCGGGCACGACGATGTCCTCGACGCGAAGACGATCGAGGAGATGTGGTTCCCGCAGGTCATGTACTTCCCCGACGAGTGGGTGCTCGGCTGGGGTCTCGGGCTGATGCTCTACAACCACGAGGGCAAGATCTTCGGCGGGCACGGCGGTGCGATGGCGGGGCATCTGGCGGGCGTCTACGTCAACCGGAAGACCGAGATCGGCGCGGCGGCGCTGACGAACTCCGGGACGCGCGCGAACATGGACCTGACGGCGATCGAGCTCGCCGCCAAGGCGATGGAGATCTGGCCCGAGCCGATCGAGGCATGGCGGCCGGAGGAGGCGCCGCCGGAGGACGTGCGCGACCTGCTCGGCGTGTGGTGGTCGGAGGGGACGCAATTCGTCTTCTGGTGGGAAAAGGGGACGCTGAACGCGCGCGTCGCGACGGCGCCACGCGGGCGCGGCGAGACGACGTTCGAGCGCGACGACCAGGGCTGGGTCGCCGCCAGGGGGCGCGAGCGCGGCGAGCGTCTCCACGTCCGCGACGGCCTCCTCGTCTGGGCCGGCTACCCGTTCACGCGGACGCAGGAGCCGACGAAGGCGTAGGGGGCTTGCATCGCGCGCCCCGCGGCGGGAGACTCGGGCGGTGCGTCTCGGGGTCGTCTGTTGCCTGTGTGTCGCTGCCGCGCTCGCTGCGCAGACGGCCGGTGCGCGGCCCGCTGCCGTTCCGGCCGGCTGCGCGAAGGTGCGGCCGCACGCGGGGAGGTCGAGCGGCGACTGGGAGGCGGTCTTCGGGAGCAGCAAGGGGCGCGCGAAGGCGGTCACCCTGCTCCGCCGTGTCCGGCGCAAGGGCTTCCGGTGTGCGGTGATCGAGCGCGAGCGGCGGCGGTACGAGGTGGCCGTCGTCGGCCTGCACTCGGTCGACGCGGCGACGCGGGTCGTCGTGCGCGCGCGCCGCGAGGGCCTCGGGTCGCACGTCGACCAGAGCTAGGCGAGCGCGTACCAGACGACCGCGAGCCCGTACACGCCGACGAGGAGGAAGCCCTCCCAGCGGCGCGACTTGCCGTCCGCGACGACGAGCGCCGCGAACGACGCGGCGACGGCCATCGTCGCGACCTCGACGACACGGAACGCGAGCGGCAGGCCGCGTCCGACGACCCACGACAGCAGGCAGACCGCGGGTGCGACGAACACGGCCACCTGCATCGACGAGGTGATCGCGATCTCGGTCGCGAGGGTCGTGTTGCCGCGGTGCGCGATCACGATCGCGCCGCCGTGCTCGGCGGCGTTCCCGACGATCGCGACGATCACGACTGCGATGAAGAATTCGTCGAGCCCGACCGCCTTGCCGAAGTGGTCGAGCGAGTGCACGAGGATCTCCGACACGACAGCGGTCGCAGCGGTGGCGAGCCCGAGCGCGACGAGCGAGCGCTTGAGCGACCATGCGCTCTCGCGCGCGTCCGGCCGCTCGGCCTCCCGGTGGATGCGCAGGTTGCGAACCGTGATCACGAGGTACGCGACGAGTAGGACGACCGCGATCGGCAGAGAGACCAGGTAGAGCCCGTGGCTCTCGTGTGAGCCGCTGCGCCATGCAACCGCCGACGGGATCGCCATCAGCGCGACTGCGCCGAAGACCGCGAACAGCTGCCAGCGCAACGACCGTGCGTCGACGTCGCCGTCGCCGCCCGCGATCATCGCGACGCCGAGGACGAGCAGGATGTTGGAGACGACGGAGCCGGTGAGCGAGCCGCGCACGACGCCCGGCAGCGAGTCCGCGACCGCGAAGAGCGCGATGATCAACTCCGGGGCGTTACCGAAGCTCGCGTTGAGGAAGCCGCCGATCCCCGCGCCGGTGTGCTCCGCGGCGTGCTCCGTAGCCTCGCCGATCAGCCACGCGAGCGGCACGAGCGCGGCGGCGGCCAGCACGAACAGCATCGTCTCGTCGAGGTGCAGGACGAAGCGGGCGACCACTGCGGCGGGCGTGAGGAGCAGGCTTCCCCACAGGATCCGCCGGGCCACGCCGCTACCTTAGCCGTCGCAATGATCGAGGCAGTCCTCTTCGACTGGAACAACACGCTCGTCGGCTTCGAGTGGGACGACGAGCTCGTCGCAGTCGGTCATCGCGCGGCACTCGGCCGCGACGACCCCGAGTTCACAGAGCGGTGGCGCGAGGCGATGCTCGGCGATGCGTGGAACGACAACCGGCCGTACGCCGACATCCTGCGCGACCTCGGGGTCGAGCATCCGGACGCGTTCATCGACGCGGAGCACGAGGTGTGGCGGCCCGCGCACTCCGTGCTCGCCTCGGCGCAGGCGCTGCTCGACTCGCTCCGCACTCGCGGGCTGAAGACGGGGCTCGTCGCGAACTCATGGCCCGACCCCGGCCGCGTGTTGCGCCGCGACGCGCAGGCGTTCGGGCTCGCCGATCGCCTCGACACGATGGTGTTCTCGGAGGAGCTCGGCGCGCGGAAGCCGGAGGCTGCCGTCTTCCTGCGCGCGTGCGACGACCTCGCCGTCGATCCGTCCGCCACGATGTACGTCGGCGACAACCTCGTCACGGATGTGCAAGGAGCCGCGAACGTGGGCATGACGACGGTTCAGGCGCTGTGGTTCAGAGCAGACGACACCCCAGGCATCGAGCCGGATTTCATGGCGTTCACGCCCATGGACGTGCTGAACGCGGTGCGGCGACTAGCTCCGTGAGCGGCGAAAGTCAAGTCTTGCGGGTCTCCGAAGAGCCTCGGACAATGCCGGTATGACGCCCGAGCAGAGCACGGCGCCGGCGCTCCCGCTTCGTCCGCAGGACGAGATGGAGTGCCGCCGGTGCGGCGTGCACTGCGACAAGGTCGTGCACCCCGGCGCGTGCCTGTCGCGCGGGTGCCCGTTCGTCTACTCGTACGACGCGTGGGGGCACACGTACGTCGGCTGCATGCAGAAGGTGTACGACGTGGAGATCGACCTCGAGATGCTGCGCGCAGCCGAGGCGCGGAAGCCGGGATTCGGGGCGATCCGGGCGGTTCGGCGCCCACTTCCGATGTGCCACGCCGAGATCGAGCGCACCTACGAGTCGAGACAGGACGAGCTCGGGTGCATCAACCCGGAGTTCAGCGAGCTGCCGGTCGGCGAGCCGACGTTCCGCGTGTTCGCACAGATCAAGGGCGGCTGAGCAGGGCGTCCTCGCGGCGGCGACGCACCGTCCGTACCGCGAGCCAGACGAGGACCAGCGCGAGGGCCACCGGGCCGCCGAGCGCGAGCGCGTAGACGGCGCCGATCCCGAGCCACCGCAGCGCGACGCCGACGCCGTGCAGCGGGCCCCTATGGTGCTTGTGCACGGCCGCGTGCGGTGTCTCGAGGTGGAGGCTGACGGTCGCGTAGTGCGCGGACCGGCGCATCGCGGCCTCGCCCCGCTGCAGCGCCTTGATGCGGGCGATCAGCTTCGGTGCTTCCCGCGGCGTCGCCGTCCTCAATTGCGCGCGCAGCCGTGCGATCAGCCGGTCGGTGGCGTTGAGGCCCGCCGTGCGATCCTCTATGTCGACGCTCTCCGAGGTGATCGTCCCGAGCGCCGAGAGCCGCGTCATCGCCTGCTGCACGTGCGTGCGAGGCACCTTGAGCGTCAGGTCGGCGCGCTGCAGGTCGGCGTGAACCGAGACGGCGTAACCGCCGAGCGAGCTTGCGATCCGCACCGCGCGCTTCACTCCGTCGGAGACGCTGCGCGTGCGCAGCGAGAGGTACGTGCCGACCTGCTGCACGCGCTGCTGCGTCGTCGGGACGGTGAGCGCGTCGTACGCCTTCGGCGATGCGGCCGACCGCAGGGCCTGGCCGGCGACGGCACCGTGCTCGACGAGCGTCCGCGTCGTCACCGCCGCCCGGTGCGTGGGCTGCGAGAGGACGACGGCTGCGGCGACCGCGGCGGCGACCGGCACGAGCACGACGACGGCGCGCCGCCACGTGAAGCGCTTCTGCTCCGGCGGCGCGGCCGCCGCGACCGCGAGCACGCGCTCGCGCACCTCCGCGGGGGCGGCGACGCGCGCCGCGCGCAGCTCCGCCAGGACATCACGCTGCGACATGGAGCGCCTCCTCGAGCTTCTTGAGCGCCCGGTTCAGGCGCGTGGTGCAGTTGGTGGGAGAGATGCCGAGGACGCGCGCGGCCGCGCCCGCGTCGAGATCGAGCAGGACGCGCAGGGCGACGACCTCGCGCTCGCCCGCGCTGAGTCGCGCGAGCGCGGTCTCCAGGTCGGGCGAGAGCCCCTCGGCGAAGCGGAAGTCGACGGCCTCCGGCGGCGCCGCGAGCTCCTCGCGGCGGGTCCGGCGGCGCTCGGAACGGAAGTGGTCGAGCGCGACCGTTCGCGCGACCTGGCAGAGCCAGGTGCGGGCCGAGCCGCGGTCGGGGTCGTACCGGTGCCAGAGCCGGAGCGCGCGCTCGAACGTGACGCCGGTCAGCTCCTCGGCCGCGAACCGGTCCGAGGTGAACCAGGCGAGGTAGCCGTACACGTCGTCGAGGTGCGCCTCCGCGGCCTGCTGGAACGTCATCTCACGTGTTCTACGCCGCCCGTCGGCCAGGTGTCACAGCGTCCCTGACGGTGCCCGACACCCTTCACGCCGTCCAGCGCGCGTGGAGATCCCGCAGCTTTCGGATCTCCTCGGCGTCCGGGCCTTGCTTGTTCTTCCCCGGTACCTCGAGGTAGCACGAGAGGTGCTGGAACCTCGGGTGCGCGAGGAACGCACCGAGGCCTTCGCCCATCTCGCCCTCGAGGATGTTCGCGTGCCGGTCGCGGTTCGAGCCGAGCGGCGCGGCACTGTCGTTCACGTGCAGCGCGCGCAACCGGTCGATCCCGACGCGCTCGTCGAGCTCCCGCACGAGCGCGTCGACCTTCTCGGGATCCGTCACGTCGTAGCCCGACACGTACAGGTGGCACGAGTCGAGGCACAGGCCGAGGCGCGGGTGCCCGTCGAGCCTGTCCAGCAGCACGTGGAGCTCCTCCAACGACCGCCCGATCGTGCCGCCGGCGCCGGCGGAGTTCTCCATCAGCAGCCACGTGTCGCCGTCGCATCGCTCCAGGATCTGCACGAGCGCCGCGGACACGCGCTCGAGCCCGGAGTCGAACCCCGCGCCGAGGTGGGAGCCGACGTGGAAGATCACCGCGTCGGCGCCGATCGCGCACGCAGCATCGACCGTGTTGCGCATCGTCGTCACGGACTTGCCGTAGATCTCGGTGTCGGGCGCGGCGAGGTTGCAGAGGTAGAGCGCGTGGCAGACCACGCCGCCGATGCCGTGCTCGGCGCGTTTCTCGTGGAACGCCTGCACGGACTCCGGCTTGTGGTTCGTCGGCCGCCACATCCGCGGGCTCTGCGTGAACACCTGCACGCAGTCGCCGCCGATCGCGGCGATGCGGTCGATCGCCGTGTCGATCCCTCCCGACGACGACATGTGCGCCCCGAACTCCACCGCTGCCTACGATAGAGAGCGCGATGTCCGTCAAAGTCCGCATGGCGCCGAGCCCCACCGGCTTCCTCCACATCGGAGGCGTTCGCACGTTCCTCTTCAACTGGCTCTTCGCCCGCCAGCAGGAGGGCGAGATCCTGCTGCGGATCGAGAACACCGACACGAGCCGCGAGGTCGCCGAGGCGACGGAGCAGATCCAGGAGTCGCTCCGCTGGCTGGGGCTCGACTGGGACGGCGACGTGACGTTCCAGCTCGACCGGATCGACGACTGCGCCGCGGTCGCACGCCGCCTGGTGGAGGAGGGGGCAGCGTACGAGGACGACGGCGCGATTCGGTTCCGTATGCCAGACGAGGGCGTCACCGCGTGGGACGACGCCGTGCGCGGGCGCGTCGAGTTCCCGAACCAGAAGCTCGAGGACCTCGTGCTCGTGCGGTCGGACGGCCGCCCGACCTACAACTTCGCCTCACCGATGGAGGACGTGTGGGACGGGATCACGCACGTCATCCGCGGCGAGGACCACATCTCCAACACGCCGAAGCAGATCAACATCATCCGCGCCGTCGGCGCCGAGGTTCCGCTGTATGCCCACGTTTCGCACGTTCTGGGCGCGGACGGCAAAAGCCTGTCGAAGCGGCACGGCTCCGTCACGGTCGACGACTTCCGCCACCAGGGCTACTACGCGCCCGCGCTCGTCAACTTCCTCGCCCTGCTCGGCTGGAGCTACGACGACAAGACGACGATCATGTCGCGCGACGAGCTCGTCGAGCGGTTCGCGCTCGACCGCGTCGTCCCGAGCCCGGCGACGTTCGACTACCAGAAGCTCGACTGGATGAACGGCGTCTACCTGCGCCGACTGTCCGGCGGCGACTACGCGGACGCGCTGATGCGATATCTGCGCGAGACCGGCCACGACTGGGACGAGCACCTCGTGCGGGAAACCGTGCCGATCGTGCAGGAGAAGATCGAACGGTTCGGCCAGTACCCGGACTTCGCCGGCTTCTTTTTCCACGACGTGCATCCGGACCCCGCACTGCTCGACGGCCGCGAGCAGATCGTCGAGGCGGCGCGCGACGAGCTCGCTCGTGTCGAGCCGTTCGATGCGGAGCACATCGAGGCAGCGCTGCGCGCGCTCGCGGCGCGGCTCGAGCTGTCGCCGCGGAAAGCGTTCGAGCCGATCCGCATCGCGGTCACGGGCTCGAAGATCTCGCCGGGACTGTTCGAAAGCGTCGAGCTCCTCGGCAGAGAGGAGACGCTGCGGCGCCTCAGCGCCGCGGTCGCAGTGGCTTAGGCGTCGCTTGCGACGCCGTCGAAGAGCTCGAGCGGGCTTTGCCCGGGCGAGCGGCTGCAACGCGTCGTTGGGAATGCAACATCAGCGCCGCGGTCGCAGTGGCCTAGGCGTCGCTTGCGACGCCGTCGAAGAGCTCGAGCGGGCTTTGCCCGCGCGAGCGGCTGCAACGGGTCGTTGGGAATGAAACATCAGCGCCGCGGTCGCAGTGGCCTAGGCGTCGCTTGCGACGCCGTCGAAAAGCTCGAGCGGGCTCTGCCCGGGCGAGCGGCTGCAACACGTCGTTGGGAATGCAACATCAGCGCCGCGGTCGCAGTGGCCTAGGCGTTGCCAACGGGTCCAATGCGCGCTGGAACATGAGCCACGCCTGATGGCGGAACTGCGGCGTCGGGCGAGGCAGGCGACGCTGGAGGTCCTCGGAGAGTCGTAAGGGCTTTCTCATTTTCAAGAAATAAACGGTTGGCGGGTCGATGTGGATACGCGGCGAGATTAAACTCAAGCGGCGCGTGGACTCGCCCAGTCGCACCGTGCTCGTGATCGACGACGACGCGTCGATCCGGCTGCTCTGCCGGCTCAACCTCGAGCTGGCGGGGTGGCGCGTGCTCGAGGCGGGAACGTTGCAGCAAGCCCGGGCGGAGCTCGACACGAACGACATCCGCATCGTCCTGCTCGACGTCCACGTCGGGACCGGGAGCGGTCTCGACTTCCTCGCGGAGCTGCGGCGCGAGCGGCCGCAGCTCAAGGTCGCGCTGCTCACGGGCTCTGCGCAGGTGTCCGAGAACGCGGGCGACGGCGTCATCTCGAAGCCCTTCACGATCGACCAGCTGACGTCGACCGTCGCCAACTTGGCTGGATAGAGTCTTCTCGATGTCGACGACCGCCGTTCGCAGCGCCGCAGAATTCGAGGAGCAGCTCCAGCGGTATTTGTACGACCGCTCCGAGGAAGGGCGCGCCGTTCGCGTCGGCGAGAAGGAGGTCTCCGAGCAGGCGGCGATCGTCGCGCGCTACGCCGACCTGTTCAGCCGCGAGCAGCTGGAGGCGCTTCGGGACGAAGAGGACGCCGCCGACGGCGAACGCCGCGAGTGGCTGTACCGGCTACGCAAGACGTGTGAGAGCGGGCTCGTCGCCGCCGAGCTCGCGGAACGCGACGACGAGCTCGAGAACGCGATCCTCGCCGCCCGCGTGCCGTTCAAGGGCGAGGAGCTGCCGCTGCGCTCCGCGCTCGCTCAGCTGTCCGTGATGCCGGACTACAACGACCGAGAAGAGCTCGGCGAGCTGTACCGCGCACGCTCGGCGGAGTTCAACGGCCCGCGCCTCGAGCTGCTGCGCGCGTATGAGGAATTGGAGGCAGAGCTCAGCGGCGAGCCGGATCCCGTCACCCGTAACGAGGACGAGAAGCAGATCTCGCTGCGCGAGCTCGCAGCGGTGCTCGGGGCGGCGAGCGAGGAGATCGAGGAGACGTTCCTCGAGCTGCGCGAGACGTGGTTCGACCGTCTGCTCGGGCCCGATCGCGAGCCGCAGCCGTCGTCCGCCCATGTCGGTTACGTGCGGCGCCTGTCGCCGCTCGACGCGACGTACACCAAGGACAGGGCGACCGAGGTGTGCCTGGAGACGCTGTCGGCCCTCGGCTTCGACCTCGCAGCCGACCGCAACATCAAGCTCGACCTCGACGACCGGCCGCAGAAGTCGCCGCGCGCCTGCGTCATCGCTTCCGATCCGCCGACGGTCGTGCACCTGATCACGCGCGCGCAGGGCGGTCTGCACGACTACCAGGCCTTCATGCACGAGGCCGGACACGCGCTGCACTACGCCGGCGTCGACCCGAGCCTGCCGTACACGTTCCGCCGCATCTCCCGGGATCACGCGCTGACGGAGATCTACTCGTACATCTGCGAGGCGATCACCCGTGAGCCCGGCTGGCACGCGCAGTACTTCGGGCTGAGCGACGAGGACGCACGCACGAACGCGCAGGCGACGACGTTCCTCGAAGCGCTCCTCTTCCGCCGGTACACGGCGAAGCTGCAGTTCGAGCTCGACTTCTGGTCGAGCTTCGACGAGGCGGGCACGACGAGCGACGACTACGCCGAGCGGCTCACCGCTGCGACGGGTGTTCGGTATCCGAGAGACGGCCACCTCGCGGACATGGACGGCGGGTTCTACTCCGCCGACTATCTGCGCGCCTGGATCCGGCACGCGCAGCTTCGTGCGCACCTGATCGACGAGATCGGCGACGACTGGTGGCGAAGCCCGAAGACGGGGGAGATCCTGCGGGGGCTCTTCGCGGAGGGGACGAAGCCCACGAGCGAAGAGATTGCGGCGCGCCTCGGCTACGAGCCGCTCGACACGACGCCCCTCGTCCACGAGCTCGTTGCGAGCTGACTTGCGCGCAGTCTCGTACGACCACTTCTACGGGTACGACGAGCTGACGGAGACGCTGCACGCGTGGGCGGACGAGGCGCCAAAGCTCTGCAGCGTCGAATCGATCGGGAAGTCGTACGAGGGCAGGGAAATCTGGCTCGTCACGATCACCAACACGGAAACGGGCGCACACGCCGACAAGCCGGCGTTCCTCGTCGAGGCGAACATCCACTCGATGGAATGGACGGGCTGCACGGCCGCACTCCACCTGATTCACAAGCTCCTGAGCGAGCGCGGCGCCGACGACGCTGTCACGCGAGCGCTCGACACCCGGACGTTCTACGTCATCCCGCGGCTCAACCCGGACGGCGCCGAGCGTGGTCTCGAGGAGCGGCGGTTCATCCGCTCGAGCGTCCGGCCCTACCCGCGCGACGAGCCGGAAGACGGACTGCAGGTCGGCGACCTCGACGGCGACGGCCGCGTGCTCGACATGCGCATCGAGGACCCGAACGGCGCCTGGCGGCAGCACCCGGAGCAGAAGAAGCTCCTGATCCGCCGAGAGCCGGTCGACAGACCGGCGGACGGCCCCTTCTACCGGCTGCTCTACGAAGGTCGCATCCAGAACTACGACGGCGTCACGATCAAGGTGCCGCCGCCGCTCGAGGGACTCGACCTCAACCGCAACTTCCCGGCGGACTGGTCGCCCGAGCACGAGCAACGCGGCGCGGGCCCGTTCCCGACGTCGGAGCCCGAGGTGCGCGCGATGGTGCAGGCCGTCACCGACCGGCCGAACGTCACCGGGCACATCGCCTACCACACGTTCAGCGGTGTCCACCTCCGCCCGTACGCCGGCCGCCCGGACGACGAGTTGCCGACGCACGACCTGCGGGCCTACACGATCATCGGCTCGCGCGGCACCGAGCTGACCGGCTATCCCGCCGTCTCCGTCTTCCACGACTTCAAGTACGACCCGAAGCAGACGATCAAGGGCGGCGCGCACGACTGGCTGTACGACCACGTCGGCGTCTTCTCCTGGACGACGGAGTTCTGGAGCCCCCAGCGACAGGCGGGCCTGGAGGACTACCACTTCACCGACTGGATCCGGGAGCACCCGGTCGAGGACGACCTCGAGCTCCTCAAGTGGGCCGACGAGAACTACCCCGACGCGTACGTGGACTGGTACGAGTTCGACCACCCTGAGCTCGGGAAGGTCGAGCTGGGCGGCTGGGACATCATCAACTACTGGTTCAACGTCCCGTTCGACCGGCTCGAGCAGGAGGTTGCGCCGCACTCCGACTGGGCGCTCTTCCACGCGCTGATCTCGCCGCTGCTCGAGGTGCGCTCGGTCGACGTCGAGCAGCTGGGGGAGAGCTCGTTCCTCGTGCGGCTCGTCCTCCAGAACAGCGGCTGGCTGCCGACGAACGTGACGCAGAGGGCGCTCGAGCGCGGCGCAGTTCGCGAGCTAGAGGTCGAGCTCGACCTGCCGGAGGGCGCGCGCCTCGTCGGCGGCGAGGTGAAGACGAACGCGGGGCAGCTCAGAGGGCGCGTCGAGAAGCGCTCGACCACGTGGTGGGGGAACGACGACTCGACGACCGACCTGGCGAAGCTCGAATGGGTGATCGAGGCGCCGGGCGGGACGGAAATCGGCGTCGAAGCCCGTCATCAGCGGGCCGGCACGCTTCGCCGGCGTGTGACGCTGCAGTAGTCCTCCTCCCTCGAACGAGGGAAATCCGCGCCTCACCCCGGCGGGGGAGGCGCCACCCTGCCGCCGAGCCTACGTTCCGACGGCTGAGCTGAGCTCGGCCACCGAGGAATCTGCGGCCCGCGCGCAGCGCGGCAGGAGGACCACCCAACATCATGCGAGACTCGACCGGTTGGAAGCGAGGCGTCCGCTCGAATGCCCTCTGGGGCAGCGGCTCACGAGGCGAATCGCGCAAGAACGCCCTCTGGGGATCGGGTGGACGCGACGGACGCCGCCTTGCGCTCGCGGCGCTCGCGGCGCTCGCGCTCGTCGTTCCGCTCTCGGCGGGAGCCGACAACGGCGGCAAAGGGAAGGGCAACGGCACCTACATCAGCCCGGGCCTGCTCGACAAGGCTGACAAGCAGCCCAACCAGAAGCTTCACGTGATCATCCAGAGCGCGGACGGGACGTCCGGCGCCGCCGAGAGCGTCAACGGCCTCGGCGCCGACATCCGCCGCCGCCTGCAGTCCGCCGGCGCGGTTGCGGTGGACATCACCGCGGGCAAGCTCGCGTCGCTGGCAAAGCACTCCGGCCTGACGATCACGCCGGACTCGACGGTGAAGCTCAGCGGCACGCCCTCGTCGACGCAGCTCTGGCCGTACGCGTCCGGGGCGGCGTTCCTGTGGGGGTCGTCGTTGAGCCCCGCGCCGCAGGCGCCGACGATCGCCGTCGTCGACTCCGGCATCGATGCGAACCGCTCCGACTTCGACGCCGGAAGCAGGGTCGCCGCGCAGGTGAATCTCGCGAGCATGACGCCGAACTCGCCCGGCGACGGTCGCGGACACGGCACCTTCGTGGCGGACATCGCGGCAGGGTCGGCGCCCGGCGTCTCCGGCGCGGCTCCCAACGCGAAGATCGTCTCGCTCGACGTGATGAACGACGCGGGGACGGCACGGACGAGCGACGTCATCGCGGCGTGTGACTGGATCCTCGCGAACAAGGCGACGTACAACATCCGCGTCGCGAACTTCTCGCTGCACGCGAGCGCGCAGAACCACTTCTACGACGATCCGCTCGACCGGGCAGTGGAGAAGCTGTGGTTCAACAACGTGTTCGTGGTCGCGGCGGCCGGCAACTACGGATCGGCGGCCGGCCCCAGCGGCGTGATGTACGCGCCGGGCAACGACCCGTTCGTGATGACGGTCGGCGCGATGGATCTCGGCTCGAGCATCCTGCCCGGCGATGACGCGGCCGCGCCGTGGTCGGCGTGGGGCGCCACCGAGGACGGCTTCTCGAAGCCGGAGATCGGCGCCGCCGGTCGCTACATGATCGGTGCGGTGCCGACGGGCTCGACTCTCGTTGCGGAGAAGCCTGACCACGTCGTCGCGCCGGGTTACATGCAGCTCTCCGGAACCTCGTTCGCGGCTCCCGTCGTGGCCGGGGCTGCAGCACAGATCCTCGCGCGGCACCCGGGCTGGACGCCTGACCAGGTGAAGGGCGCACTGATGCTGACGGCGCGTTCGCTGCCAATGGCAATCCCGGGCTCGCTCGGCGTCGGCGGCGTCAACGCATACCGCGCGGCGATGCTCAGCTCGGCCCCGAATCCGAACCTCGCGCTGCGGCGGTTCGTGACGAGCAACCTGACCTTCGACGCCGCCTCGTGGCTGTCCACGGTTCAGGCGAACGCGTCGTGGGCGGATGCCTCGTGGGCCGACGCCTCGTGGGCGGACGCGTCCTGGAGCGCGGCCTCGTGGGCAGACGCGTCCTGGGCGGACGCCTCCTGGGCGGACGCGTCGTGGGCTGATGCGTCCTGGGCGGACGCGTCGTGGGCCGACACGTCGCAGGCTGACGGTGCCGACGGCGACGGGACCGGCAGCCAGCCGGGTGCGACCCCGGCGGCCGTTGCATCACTGCAGCCGTAGGCAGATCCGAAACTGCGGTCAGGCAGCTCCTGGAGCTGCTGACCCCTCCGACGAATCCTGCGGCCCAATGACGATCGAATTGAAGACCCCGGCGGCGGCACATGCACTCGCCGACTACCTCGAGCGCTGCGGCTGCACCGTCGTGTTCGCGAGCGAGCAGACGCTCGACGTGAAGGTGCCGGCGCGTGAGCACCGCGACGCCCTGATCGAGTTGCAGGCGTACGTCCGCGTTTGGAGCGCGATGTATCCCGATCACGAGGTGAACGTGTCGGAAGAGGCGTAGGCTGCGCGTGACAGCCAACCGGGAGGGCCACATGGCGCTTGCACGCGTGGTGACGTTCGACGGGGTCAGCAGCGACCGGATGCAGGAGATGAAGCAGCAGATGGAGGGCGGTGACCCGCCTGAAGGGTTTCCGCAGTCCGAGCTGATCGTCCTGCACGACCCCGACGCGGAGAAGTCGCTCGTCGTCGTCGTCTTCGACAACGAGGAGGACTACAAGAAGGGCGACGAGATCCTCAGCTCCATGCCTGCGGGCGACACGCCGGGGCAGCGGACGTCGGTGAGCAAGTACGACGTCGCGATGAGGATGAGCTCCTCCTAGGAAACGCCGGCGCGGCGCGCCTCGTCGGCCATAGCGGCCGCGCCGCGTCGCCACGGCTCGCCGTGGCCGGTCAGCACGGTCTGGGCGCCGGTGCCGGCGACGGCGTCCAACGACCGCAAGGCCTCGGCGGTGTCCGCCGTCGCGGCTCGCGCGACGAGCTGCGGACCGTGCTCGCCGGTGTAGGGGTTCAGGGTGACGATTGCGTCGCCTGCGATCAGCGCGTCGCGCTCCGGGTAATGGAGCGCGCAGTGGCCGAACGTGTGGCCGGGCGTGAAGACGACGTGCGGTCGCCCCGGCACGTCGAGCGTTCCGTCGACGTACGGCGTCACCTGCGAGATCGGCCTCGGCCAGAATGCGCGGCGCCTGAGAAAGCCAGCGACGATCGGGAAGGCGCGCGGCTTCGTCAAGACGTAGTAGAGCGGCGTCCGCTCGCGTTTGTAGTCGCGCGGCTCCTTCGTGAGGTGCACGTCGTCGCGGTGCACGAGCACGGGCAATCCGAGCTCGCGCCGCGCGCGTTCGGCGAAGCCGATGTGGTCGAAGTGCGCGTGCGTGAGGACGAGTGCGCGCAGGTCCGCCGCCGTTCGTCCGAGCTGTCGCAGCGCATCGTGAAGCAGGGACCAGGACGTGTGCGGGACGCCGGCGTCCACGATGGCGATCGCGCCGTCCTCCTCGACGAGATACCAGTTCGTGTGCGCATCCTCCACGCGGTGGATGCCGGGGGCGACGTCTCGTGTGAGCACTTACCGGGTGAAGCGCCAGATCGGCTTCGAGCCGGCGTGCGTCGACGCGTAGAGCATCAGCCCGAGCGTCAGCTCGACGAAGACCTCGGCCGCGGCAGCACGGGGGCCGAGAGTGAACCAGAGAAGGAGAGCAACCATCGTCGGCGCGTATGTCCGGGAGGCGGCGGGCTAAACGCGAGAGCTGCGAAAACGAGGAAGGCCCGCGGGGAGCGGGCCTTCTCGATCGACACGCCTTCGGCGTGTTACTTGATCGTCAGCTTCAGGTGGTTGTCGTCGGGTGCCTGCTTGACCATCGTGATCGTGTAGACGCCCTTGGTCTTCAGCGTGAGCAGGGCGCCGACCTTGTCGATCTTGGTGCCGCCGGGGCCTTTGACGATCAATGCCGCCTCGTCGAGGTTACGGAGGATCACCGGGCCGGTGCGGACGGCCGTCTTCGTGTACTTGCGGTGGTTCGGCCCGCCGCCGTTGTAGAACCAGTGGCAGCCGGGGTCGTGCATTGCGACCATGAGTTGCTTGCCTGTCGCTGCTGTCTTCGTCGTGGCCGCGGCTGGCGCGGCGAGCATCAGTCCTGCAGCTCCGATGAGAATGAGTTTGCGCATCCGTTGTACCTCCTAGGCCAGCGTGTCGATTTCGCTCATCAGACATGACAGGAGGTGCGGTCACGTCCGCGCGGTCGCCGATTTTGCGTCAGGGGGAACTACGGATTCGCGAGACGACGTGAAGCGGAAGGCTTCCGTCGAGATGGCTCCGCCGCTGCCGAGACGCGTTGGACGAATGGGCATCGGGTGCGTTCTTGCAGCCGCGATCCTCGCGACGCCGCCTGTCTCGTCGGCGCGCTCTCCTGTCGGTTGCGGGAAGGCGGCGGGCAAGCAGCTCGCTGTATCTCGCCACTACGTCTTCACGCTTCGCGTCGGGCCGGCGGAGAACATGTTCATGCCGTATCAAGTCCGTGCGAGCCACCCCAAGCACGGCGAGGAAATGCTCCGCGGACAGATGACGACCGACGTTTCGCTGCTGAGTGGCGGTCCGGTGCGTCACGTCGAGGTACAGATCTGCACCAGAGGGACGCTCGCCGTCGTGACGAGCGCGAGCCCGAAGATCGTCGTCCACGACCTCACCAACGGCAGGGTGGTGCGCCTTCCGGTCGCCGTGATGGAGGGCATCGGCGAAGGAGTTGCCGATCTGCACTACGGAAACAACGTCGCCATTCCGCGCAGGCATCGGTTCGTCATCACGGTCACCTGGAGGAACGACCGGGGAACCTTCGCCTACGTCTCGCCTTGAGCTTCTACGGGAGCCGGCGCCGAGCGTTGCCGGTTGGTGGACTTGGCGCGGCCTGCGCGACAGAATCCGGCCGTTCGGTCACTGCGAGGGAGGGCACCGATGCCTGACGGCAAGTTCCCCGACAAAGAGAACTACCCCCACGACCCTGACGGCCCGTTTTTCGATGCGCACATCGCGCATTTCGGCGTGGCGTTGCAACGAGCGCTCGACAACTGCGCGGTTGGCGATCGGAACGACGTGTCGATCACTCTCACCGCTGACATCACCAAGCGGAACCCGGGCGGGATCAAGGAGTACAAGGTCACGATCGGCGGCTGAAGCCCGAGAGAAGGAAGCCCCGCAAACGCGGGGCTTCTCGTCGAGCTGCGGGGCAGGGACTCGAACCCCGACTACCTGATCCAGAGTCAGGCGTCCTACCATTAGACGACCCCGCAGGGCGACCGCATTGTAGCCGCGGTCAGCGACGATCTCGGTCGCGGCGCTCTTCGGGCGACGTGCCCTCCTGCGGCGCGCCGCCGGGTCCCGCCATGACGGTGCCGTCGTCGTCGACGATGTCGCGCGGGTCCGCGGTGCGGTACTCGTCGCTCTGCACGCCGCCGCGCGGGTCTCCCTCGCAGTCGAGCGCGTGGACGTCGCCTTGCTGCTTGTTCGCGCGGTGCTCTTCGCGCTTCCTTCGCCAGCGTCCCAGCATGGGGCGGTTGTTCCCGGGCGCGGCTACACTGAACCTCCCGGCGCATTCGTCTAGTGGCCTAGGACACCGCCCTCTCACGGCGGCGGCACGGGTTCGAATCCCGTATGCGCCTTCCTCGCACGCCGCTCTCGCCTCCGTAGTTCCCCACGCGGCTTTACCGGGACACGCCGATGCCGTCGTCGGCCGCGGGGGTCATCCTTTGTTCGACCTGCAAAGGAAGGACGCCCGTGTACCACTCGCTGACCGGTTGGGACGGGATCTGGATGACGGTCATGACGGTCTCCTGGATCGCGGTCTGGGGAGCTGTCGTGTACGCGGCCGTGAAGATGGCACATCGGCCGCCGAGCGACCCGAAGGGCCTCCACTAACGTTTTCGGCGGGTCCCGGCGACGCCCAGATAGTCCATTCGGCCCATTGCTCAGGGCCAGCACCGCTGTCTAGCGTTGCGGCAGGCGTTGCGCGGGTGCGCAACCTGCGGCCAGAGTGTGTGCTCGCGCGCGCCGACCCGTCAGTAGCTCCCGCCGCTCCTCGCGGAACTCGACGCGAACCAGACTGTTGACCAGTTCACCGCGGCGGCTGTCACCGCAACAGTTCGAGTGCGGGGCTGCGGCCACGGACGCAACGCGAGGACTGACGGCAGTCGCGTGCTGCGAGTGCCCCCCGGCGGCCGCGGCCCCGTCCACGAACGCGGATTGGTTTCGCTGCCGCGGCGAAGGGACATGAACCGGCTCGGCAGGGGTCTGTTCTCGAGTTCGAGTCCCGCTGGGGCCGCATTCGAGGACCGCCGCGATCTCTGCATGAGCGAGGCAGGGTCGACGGGCGGCCACGTCGGTCTGCCTCGCTCATAATCGCTGCCGCTCGCGTGGCGTCGTGTAGCTCGTTGCCGTGCGCGACTCGGACCCCGTCGTAC
>DATDNT010000063.1:0-55311 GCA_036518135.1 Gaiellaceae bacterium
AGACCAGATCGACGAGCAAGGCGATCGAGCTCGGGCTCGCCCGAACCGGCAAGCTCGTCACGAGTGCCGCGCTGATTCTCATGTTCGCCTTCCTCGTGCTCTCGTCTACCCCGGGATACGAGGTCAAGTCGCTCGCGATCGGCCTGGCGGCAGGGATCATCTTCGACGCGACGGTCATTCGAGCCTTGCTCGTGCCTGCGCTGATGAAGCTGCTCGGTGACTGGAACTGGTGGATGCCGCAATGGGCATGCACTGCCCTTCGCCTCCCGCTGCGCGAACTCCCACCTGAAGTAGCACCCGCGCCCGTCGTCTGACGGCGACAGGAAAGGACGCTAATGGACACGAACATTCCTTACCCGCTCCAACTGACCGGCGAGCTCGCGCCAAGACTCAGTCGGGGTCTGTGGCTCATCAAGTGGTTGCTGGCGATCCCGCACTTCATCGTGCTCTTCCTTCTGTGGATCGCCTTCGCAGTCGTCAGCGTCATCGCGCTTTTCGCGATCCTCTTCACGGGGCGCTACCCGAGGGGGCTATTCGAGTTCAACGTCGGCGTGCTGCGATGGAGTTGGCGCGTCGGCTTCTACAGCTACAGCGCACTCGCCACGGACAAGTACCCGCCGTTCACGCTCAAGGACGTGCCGGACTATCCGGCGCGCCTTCAGGTGCATTACCCGGAGTCGCTTTCGCGCGGCCGGGTTCTCGTCAAGTGGTGGCTCCTCGCCATCCCGCACTACCTCGTCATTGCCGTCTTCATGGGCGGCGCCTGGGCGGGGTCGGGGATCGACCGGCTTTACGGCGGCGGTGGCCTCGTAGGTCTGCTCGTGCTCTTCGCGGGCATCTCTCTCCTCGTCACGAGCACGTATCCGAAGCCGCTCTACGACTTCGTGCTCGGCATGAATCGCTGGGTCTTCCGCGTTGCCGCCTATGCAGCGCTGATGACCGACACCTACCCGCCATTCCGGCTCGATCTCGGCGGACAGGAACCGCCAGCAGGAAGCGACGCCCCTGCCCTCACGCCCGTCTTGGCGCAGTAACGGCGGCCTGATGGTCACTGCCGTCGAAGCAACTGCGGTCCCGGCTCAATCCCCGGCGACGTCTGACCTCCCGGACGGGACAGTCGTCGGGACGCCGCGCCGCTTGCTTCGCGCCGAGGCTGCTGTGCTGGTCGTCGGGGTCTTCATCGCCTATTCGCAGACCGGCCAGAGCTGGTGGCTGGTGCCCCTCACGGTGCTCCTTCCCGACCTGACGATGATCGGGTATGCCGGCGGCGCTCGTCTCGGCTCACGCCTCTACAACTTGGGGCACAGCACACCGCTACCGGCAGCCATCGTCGCTATTGGCTGGTGGCAGGAAAAGTCGCTGCCCCTCGCGCTCGGTCTCATCTGGCTCGCTCACATCGGGCTGGATCGTGTACTCGGGTACGGCTTGAAGTACGCCGACCACTTCCAACACACCCATCTCGGTTGGCTCCGCCAAAGGCGCCCCGAGCTCTAGACCGGATCTCGGGTCAGCGGCTCTACCGGTCATCGAGTTCGAGGACGGCTCGAGTTACCGCGAGGAATCCGTGGCGATGGCCGCCGCGTACGGGTCGCGCGTGCTCCGCCAGGTGCGGCCCTCATGCCGCACAGCCTAGGGCCGTTACACGACGACCTCCGGAGACCATGCGCGCGTCGCCACGGAGATCGCGTTCCACGCGTTGATCGTCACGACGAGCGCGAGGAGGGCGCCGATCTCGTCGGGGGAGAAGTGCTCTGCGACCTCGTCGTACGCTGCCGCCGGCACGTGGGTATCGGCGAGGAGCGTCACGGTCTCCGCGAACGAGAGTGCGGCACGCTCGCGCTCGGTGAAGAAGGGCGTCTCCCGCCACGCCGGGAGCGAGTAGAGCCGCTGCTCCGTCTCGCCGACCGCCCGCGCGTCGCGGCTGTGCATGTCGATGCAGTACGCGCAGCCGTTGAGCTGCGAGACGCGGACGCGAACCAGCTCGCGCAGGCGCACGTCGAACTCGACGCGGTCGAGCTCCTTGGTCGCGGCGTGGTCGAGGTGGCTCATCGCCCGCGAGAAGGCCGGCGCGTGCTCGTCGAAGTCGAGGCGGACGGGGATCGGGATGGTCTCTGTGTTCGTCATGCCGCCGACGATACGTGCGAAGCGGCTCAGAAGTAAGATCCATTTCCTTGTCGGAACATTGGGCCACTTCTGGTGTCGACCTCCACCTGGAGGTCGGCCGTCCACGCGGGCGGACGCTCGAGGCGGCGCTCCGGGACGCGGTCCGCGAAGGGCGGCTCGTCGCGGGGGCGCGGCTGCCCTCCACGCGGTCGCTCGCCTCCGATCTCGGGATCGCGCGCAACACGGTGGCGGCCGCCTACGCGCAACTCGTCGCCGAGGGATGGCTCGAGGCGCGGCAGGGCTCGGGAACGCGTGTCGCCGCGCGTCCCGTCGCGGCGACCGCGCCCGAGCCGCCCGCGGTGAAGACGTCGGCGCGCGCCGCGCACGACCTGCGCGCCGGTCTGCCCGACCTCACGTCGTTCCCGCACGCAGCGTGGCTCGCCTCCGTCCGCCGCACGTTGCGCGCTGCGCCGTACGACGCGCTCGGCTACCCCGACCCGCGCGGCCGGGTCGAGCTGCGCCGCGCGATCGCCGGTTACCTCGCCCGTGCGCGGGGCGTCGACGCGACGCCCGACCGCGTGATCGTCTGCTCGGGGTTCCGCCAGGCGCTCACCCTCGTGTGCACTGCGCTGCGCGCGAACGGCGCCCGCCGCCTCGCGGTCGAGGAGCTCGGGCATCGCCTGCACCGCGACCTGATCGTGACGAACGCGCTCGAGGCGCCCACGCTCGGCGTCGACGGCGACGGCGCCGTCGTCGACGACGCCCGAGCCGACGCCCTGTTGCTCACGCCGGCGCATCAGTTCCCCCTCGGTGTCGCTCTCGCAGCGCACCGGCGCAACCGCGTCGTGGCGTGGGCACGCGAGCGGGGTGGGATCGTGGTCGAGGACGACTACGACGGCGAGTTCCGCTACGACCGTCAGCCGATCGGCGCCCTGCAGGCGCTCGCTCCCGAGCACGTGATCTACGCCGGGACCGCGAGCAAGAGCCTCGCGCCGGGGCTGAGGCTCGGCTGGCTCGTCGTCCCGGCGCGCCTCCTCGAGCCGACTCTCTCGGCGAGGGAGCTGACAGACGGGCCGAGCGCGCTCGAGCAGCTGACCCTCGCCGACTTCATCGAGTCGGGCTCGTACGACCGCCACGTTCGTCGGGCGCGTCTGCGGTACCGCCGTCGGCGCGATCGGCTCGTGCAGGCGCTCGCGCGCCGTGCGCCGGCGGCTCGCGTCACCGGCATCGTCGCCGGTCTGCATGCGGTCGTCGAGCTGCCGGACGGCGACACCGAGGAAGCGGCCGTCCGACGCAGCGACGAGCACGGCCTGTCCGTCGAGGGGCTCGGCGCGTACCGCCTCGGCGGGCCCGAGCGGGCGCCGGCGCTCGTCGTCGGCTACGCGACGCCGCCCGAGCACGCGTTCACCGCAGCGGTCGGACGACTGTGCGCTGTGCTGGCCGACGTCGGCTGACGCTCATCCCTAGATCGGCGGCGCCGGGTCGTACTGGATGTAGCGGCGGACGCGCTTCGCCATCTCGTCCGACTCGAGGCGCGCAACGAGGTGGAGCGCCATGTCGATCCCGGCGGAGACGCCCGCTGCGGTCACGATCGACCCCTCGTCCACGAAGCGGGCGTGCTCGTCGACCGTGACACCATCATGTCCTCGCAGGCTTTCGAGCGCTCCCCAATGCGTCGTCGCGCGCTTGCCGGCGAGCAGGCCGGCGGCGGCATAGACGAGCGCACCGGTGCAGACGCTCGTCATGAGCGTGCCGGCGTCGGCCAACTCGCGCATGCGGGTGAGGAAGGGAGTGTCGGACTGCAGATCGCGTGTGTCCCCGCCCGGCAGGACGAGCAGGTCGAGGCGATCGACCGCGTCCCACGTCGTATCCGCCACCACCTTCAGGCCGTGGGCGCACTCGACGAGCTCGGAACCGGCGACCGTTCGCACGCGAATGTCGCGATCGCTGAACCTCGACCACGCCGTGAGCACCTCGTACGGCCCGGCGAAGTCGAGCTCCTCGACCCGCTGGTACAGCGCGACGCCGATCTCGAAGGCGCTCATGAGGCGAGGCGATTCACGCTCTCGCAAGCAGCGCGCTCGTAGCTCGGTCTCAACTCCAGCATGCGGCGAGCTTGCCGACTCGGGAGGCGCGTCGGTATGAAGATTCGAGATACGTCACCCGCGCCGTCGGTCGGCCGAAGCCTCGCAGGCGATCAGCAGCGCGCGGGCGATCGCGCGGGCGCGCCACGGGCGGTCGGCCAGCTCCGCGAGGGTGCTGAAACGGTAGAGGCGGGCGGCACGGTCGTACGCGCAGACGCACGCCGACCCGCCCGCGCGACGACACCACGCGACGAACCCCGCTTCGACCTGCGCCGGCAGCTCGGGCTGCGTCCTGCTCCGGACGAGCGCCCCCACCGAGTCGGCGGCGCGACGCGGGTCGAGTGCGAGGCAGGCGTGCACGAGCCGGCGCGACGCGGCCGGTGCCACCGGCGAGTCGGAGTAGACGACGGCATCGCCGTCGACCTCGGCCGAAGCGGTCTGCTGCATCGCAGCGGCGAGCGCGTTCAGACGCATCGCTGCGTGCGCCGCCTCGGCGCGGTCACTCGCCAGCCCGACGTACAGATCGAACCCGTTGAAGGCGATCGCGAGCTCGCCGCCGGTCGTCGCGAGGTCGGGACCGGCGGGCGTCGGTGCTGCGTCGGCCCCTGCGCGCGTGAGACACGCAACGACCGCCCGTAGAGGGGTGCGCTCTGCATGCTCCATGCCGCGGTGCGAACCACAGGCCACCGCGCCCGCGGCGACAACGACAGCCAGCGTCAGCGACGCCTGCGTCACGGTGTGAACGTATCGCGGGCGCGCGCGTCCCGCTTCCCTAGATCTTGGATCGGGGGTCGAACGCGTCGCGCAGCCCGTCGCCGAGCAGATTGAACGCGAGCGTCGTCAGCAGGATGCAGAGCCCGGGCCACACCATCAGCCACGGCTGCGTCAGGTAGTACTGCGGCGCGGCCGACAGCAGGTTCCCCCAGCTGGCCGTCGGCTCCTGGATGCCGAGGCCGAGGAACGACAGGCCGGCCTCGCCGATGATGTTGGAGGCGATGATCAGCGTCGTGTAGACCGTGACCGGCGCGACGAGATGCGGCAGCAGGTGCGACCGCATGATGCGCACGTCGCTCGCGCCGACCATCCTGGCGGCGTCGACGAACTCCTTCTCGCGCAGGGAGAGCACGACGCCGCGGATGATCCGCGCCGGGTAGAACCAGCCGAAGAGCGTGAAGATCAGAGCGAGCGTGAAAACGCCGTGCGCGAGAAAGCCGAACGTGATCGCGTTCAGCTGGTTGCCGAGGACGACGCGAACCGCGATCAGGAAGAGCAGGAAGGGAAAGACCATCACCACCTCGATGAGCCTCGAGACGACGGTGTCGACCCAGCCGCGGAAGTAACCGGCCAGCGTCCCCATCACGACGCCGATCGCGACCGAGCCGAGCGTTGCGAACACCGCGACCTCCAGCGACGTCTGCGCGCCGTACAGGATGCGCAGGAAGAGGTCGCGCCCGAGGTTCCCGTCGGCGCCGAGCACGAACAGCGTGCGGGCGTAGTGGCCGGCCGCCCCGGGGTACGGCGCTGCGCTCACGTGCGTCCACGGCCCGACGGGGGCGAACGTCGTCTGGTCGACGCCGTTCGCGTAGATCGCGTCGGGCCCGTGCCCGAGCAGATGGGCGGCGGTCGGCGCGCCGACGAACGCGGCGAGGAAGAGGAAGAGGATGAACAACGCACTGCCGACGGCGGCGCGATCGTGCGAGAAACGGAGCCAGACGAGCTCCCATTGACCTCGCGCACGTACCTGCGGCTCGGCGGGCGCGGCCGCACGATCGATCGCCTCGACGCTCACTGCAGGCGACGGTAGGCCTCCACCGCGCGCGCCGGTCGGCGGGCTGCGACTACGCGTATGGCGATCTCGCACGCGCGCGGCGCAGGGCGTTCCTACCGTCTGCGCGATGACGACGACGACTCAGCAGACCAATCCACTCGCGTTCTGGGCCGGCCGATGGACAGTTCAGGACGCGACGACGGGCAAGCTCGTCGGCACGAGCGTGATCACGGCCGAGCTCGACGGCAACGCGGTCGTCGAGCGATGGCACGGTGCGGGCGGTCTCGACGGACTGAGCCTCTTCTGGTTCGACCGCATCGCCGGCACGTGGCGGCAGGCGTGGGCGACGAGCCTCGGCTACGCGAAGCAGAAGCAGCAAGTGCAGGTGGACGACCCGCTCTCCATCCGGTTCCTCGGCCTCGTGACGACACCCGACGCGGTCGTCGTCCGCGACAGAACGACGCTCACGGATCTCCAGGATGGTCGCGTCCGCCAGGTGATCGAGACGGCGCCCGTCGACCGCGACGCGTGGGACACCGGCTTCGACGCGATCTACGTGCCGCGCGGCGAGTGATGCAGACCCGCGCATTCCAATGCGCGTTCGCGCTACGTGCAGACCGGCGCCTGCGCGACGCGTCTTCGCGAGCGACACATCCCCCGAGAGTTGGAAGGAGTGCAATGCGCACGAAGCTCACGCTGTCCCTGTTGCTTGCCCTGGCAGGAACGGCCATGACCATGGCGGCGTTCGCCGTCGACGCGTCCGGCTCCGCGCGAAGGGCCGGCTCGGCCGAGGCGTTGCGTGGCGGCACGCTCCGCATCAACCAGAACAGCGGCGACTTCGACTTCACCGACCCGCAGATCGCCTACCGCACCGACGACTGGAACATGTTGTTCCCGACGTCGATGGAGCTCGTGAACTTCCCCGAGAAGAGCGGCGCGGCGGGTGCGCAGCTCTACCCCGAGGCGGCGGTCGCGTTCCCGTCGATCTCCAAGGACGGAAAGACGTACGTCTTCCACCTCAAGCCCGGCCTCCGGTTCAGCGACGGGTCGCCGGTCACCGCTGCGGCGTACGAGCGGTCGTTCGAGCGGCTGCTCAGCCCGAAGATGGGGTCGCCGCGGGCCGTCAACCTGGGCCTTCAGGACATGGTCGCCGGCGGTGAGGACTTCCTCAACGGCAAGACGCAGCACATCGCCGGCATCTCCGCGCGAGGCCTCACCTTCACGGTTCACCTGACGAAGCCGAACGCGACGTTCATCTCGATCCTCGGCATGCAGTGGTTCACGGCCGTCAAGCCGAACCTCCCGTACACGTCGTCGGGCGTGAACACGTTCGCCGCGGCGGGGCCGTACTACATCTCCTCGCGCGATCCCGGCCGCAGCACCGTGCTGAAGCGGAACCCCTACTACAAGGGCCGGCGTCCGGCGAACCCCGACCAGATCGTCTTCACGCCGAACGTCGACATCGACCAGTCGCTCCTCCAGGTGAAGGCCGGCGAGTCCGATCTCGACCTCAACTACGTGCCTCCGACCTCGACGGCGTCGCTCGCGAAGCAGTACGGGGTGAACAAGTCGAGGTTCTTCGTCGGCTCGACGTCGTGCGTGAACTTCATGGGGATGAACACGGCGCGACCTCCTTTCGACAACGTGAACCTGCGCAAGGCCGTCAACTGGGCGATCGACCGGCCCGCTCAGATTCGGCTCCTCGGCGCATTCGCGGGCCATCGGACATCCCAGCTCCTCGTGCCCGGGATCCCCGGCTACCGCCCGTTCCACGCGTACGGGTACACGGGTGCCGACATCGCGAAGGCGAAGGCCGTCGGCGGGAGTGCGATCGCGTCCGCCCCGCCGATCAACGTCATCCACACCACGAGCTCGTACTCGACGAACCGAGCTCTGCTCGCCGAGTTCAACCTGAAGCAGGTCGGCTTCAAGATCAACGACGTGCCGACGCCTGCGACGACGTACTACTCGGTGATCGGCACACGCGGGACGACCTACAACCTCGTTACGAACGGCGGTTGGTGCGCCGACTACTTCGATCCGTACGACTACATGAACATCCTGTTCGACGGACGGAACATCCAGGCGTCGAACAACAACAACTACATGTACTTCAACGTCCCGTCGTTCAACAGGGCGCTCGATCACGCCGCGTCGCTCTCGGGCGCGGCGCGCGCGAGCGCTTACGGGAAGCTCGATCAGGAGCTGATGCTGAAGTACGCGCCGATCGTCCCGTACCTGCTGCCGACGAACGACTACTTCGTCTCGTCGCGCGTCAGGAACTGGATCTACAGCTCGTACTTCGGCGCGCCGTACCTGAACGCGCTCGCCGTCGGCTGAGCCCGATGCGGGGGAGCGCCGCGAGGCGCTCCCCCGCTCCACGACACGGAGGTTCCGATGCTCCAATTCGCGATCCGGCGGGTCGGATGGGCGATCTTCCTGTTCCTCGTCGCGACCGTCATCACGTACGTCATCTTCTGGGTCATCCCGAGCGACCCCGCCGCTCTCGCAGCGGGCAAGGCGGCGACGCCCCAGGACATCGCCCGCGTGCGGCACTTCCTGCACCTCGACGAGCCCATCTGGCGCCAGTACCTGCGCTTCCTGTGGAACCTCGTCGGCCATCAGTCACTCGGCGAGTCGTTCGTCAACCGGCAGACGGTCGACTCGATGATCGCGAAGGACGCGCCCGTGACCGCATCGCTCGTCTTCGGCGCCGCCGTCGTCTGGCTGACGCTGTCGATCCCCGTCGGCGTCCTCTCCGCGCTCCGCCCGCGTTCCCTGGTCGACCGCATCTCGATGACGTTCGTGCTCGTCGGGATCTCGGCGCATCCCGTGTGGATCGGGCTGATCCTCTCGTACGTCGTCGGCTACAAGCTGCACCTGACGCCGATCGCCGGCTACTGCAACTTCTTCCCGGGATCGACGGGAGCACAGTGCGACGGGCCTGTGAGCTGGGCGTACCACCTGATCCTCCCGTGGGTCACCTTCATGATCCTGTACGCCGCGCTGTACGTCCGGCTCGTCCGCGCCAGCGTGATGGAGGCGATGAGCGAGGACTACGTCAGGACCGCGCGCGCGAAGGGCGCGTCGAGCTCGCGCGTGATGCTGCAACACGTGCTGCGGAACAGCCTGCTGCCGGTCGTGACGATCCTCGGGATGGACATCGGGCTGGCGCTCGGCGGCGCCATCTTCACCGAGTCGATCTTCAACCTGCCGGGGCTCGGGCACGAGGTGGTCAGCGCGTACACGAACGCAGACCTGCCCGTGATCACGGGAGTCGTCGTGTTCGCAACCGTCTGCGTGATCGTCTTCAACGTCGTGATCGACCTTGCGTACGGCTGGCTCGACCCGAGGATCAGGCCGAGTTGACGCGTAACCGGCCGACCGTCTCCACGAGCGCAGGCTTCAGCGGGCGGCCGCGCCGCCAGACGAGCGACGCGTCGAGCGTCGCGTCGACGCGCTCGTCGTCGAGCTCCCGCACGCGGAGCCGGTCGCGCCAGGCGCGGACGAGCGACTCGGGGACGACGCCGGTACCGAGCCCCGCGCCGACCATCATCGCGACCGTCGTCGCGGACTCCGCAACCGCCGCCGGCGCGGGCAGGACGCCCGCGAGCGCGGTGCCGTCGACCGTTCCGCGCAGCACGATCGGTCGCGACGACCTGAGCGGGCCCGCCGGAGACCCGGGCCGCTCGAGCGCGACCCACCGGTCGCGGTACAGCGGAACGGAGTCGCAGTGCGCCGGCACCGCGCCCGTGATGCAGCCGGCGTCGACGCTGCCGGCGTCGATGCCGCGGAGGACGGCGCCCCGGTCCATGCCCTCGTCGAGGTCGAACGTGGCACGTCCCGAAGGCAGTGCGGCGACCAGGTGCGTGATCGCGACGCCGCGCGCCGCCGCGATGCGGATCCGCGCGCAGGACTCGACGGCGGCCGCTGCGCGCGCTTCGCCGAGGATGGCGCGCGCACGCTCGAGGAACCGCTCGCCGTCGTCGGTCAGGCGCGCGCCGCGCCGCCCCCGCGCGCGTTCCACGAGGCAGTGCCCCACCAGCTCTTCGAGAACTTTCAGCTGCTGGCTGACCGCCGATTGGCCGTAGCCGAGTCGCCGCGCCGCCTCGACGAACGACGGCTCGTCCGCCACCGCCTCGAGTGCGAGGAGATGACGCAGCTCGATGCGGTGCCACCTGCCCGGGAGGCCGCTCACCGGATCCGCTCGTACTCGATCTTCCAGAGCGTCTCCCACCCGGCAGCGCCTCGGCTGCGCTGCCACGCCCAGGAGAAGCGATCGGCCTCGATGTCGCGCCAGATCATCCGCTGCGTCACGAGCTCGCCGTCCGCGAGGAACTGTCGCGCCAGCACCATCGCCCCGTGCCTGAACGCGCCGCGGAAGTCGAGGTACGACCCGTTGTCGTCGACCCACGTCTGCTTCCAGCAGCGCTCGCGCTCGTCGAAGACGGAGACGCTCGTCCCCGCGAACGGCTCCGGCTCGTCCGCGGAGAAGCGCTCGAGGACGACCTTGCCCGCATGCTCCCTCGTCACGGCGTTCGTGCCGGAGCCGCCGTCCCACGTGCCGTGCCACGTCCCGAGCCAGAAGTCGAAGTCCGAGTCCATGCTTCCCGGAGACGCGCAAGGCGCCGCCGCGTTTGTGCCGGTCCGTGATCGGCCTATGACGTGACCGCGAGGTCGAGCGCCGCGCAGACCTCCAACGTCGCATCGACGAACCGCGTGATCGGCCGGTCGAGCGCGCGATCGGTGTTCCAGGCGAGCAGCATCACGCGCGGCTCGATCGCATCCGGCGGATCGAGCGGCAGCACGACGACCTCGTCGTCGGTCTCGTCGACCGAGAACCGCGGAACGACCGCGTGCGCGACACCGTTGCGGACGACCGACTGGATCGTCGCGTTCACGTCGGAGTGCACGACGAACGTCGGATCGAGGCCTCGCGCCTCGAGGTGGCGCACGAGGCGCGGGCGTGCGGCCGAATGGCCGACGAGTGGAAGCGCCGCGACGTCTCGGAGCGTCGGCGCGACGCCGGCCTCCGCGAGCTCGGAGCCAGCAGACGTCACGAGGACGTAGGGATCCTCGAAGAGCTCGACCGCGTCATACGGGCCTTCCGGTAGCGGCCCTTCGGTGAAGGCGACGTCGATCGTCCCCTCGGTGAGCTGCTCGACGAGGCCGACCTCCGTCGTGTGCTCGATCAGACGCACGTGCACCTCGCCGACGAGACGCTGAAGCACGCGGGCCACGATCCGCGAGCTGATCGTCTGGAACGACCCGACGACGAGGGTGTCTCCCGCCGGGTCGCCGGCGAGGTCCGCCTCGGCGGCGCGAACCCGCGCCAGGATCGTCTTCGCGTGCGAGTAGAGGATGCGTCCCTCCGGTGTCAGCGCGACCGGCTTGGAGCCGCGCGAGCGGATGACGAGGCGCCTGCCGACGATCGTCTCGAGCGCGGCGATCTGGTGGCTGACCGCCGACTGCACGTAGCCGAGCCTGCTGCCCGCGCTGCTGAACGAGCCTTCCTCCGCGACGGCCTCCAGGGCGAACAGGTGCCGAAGCTCGATCCTGAGCCAGCGCTCGAGCATGAGCCGATCCTAGATAGGCGGAGGCGGTGCGAGAACACGACGAATGACGATCGCCGTATGACGAGCCCGCATCACCTTCGCCGCCCGGGTCGCGGATGCTCCGACGCGTGGGGAGCACGCTTCGGCTCGCGCGCACCGCCCTCGTGCGGGCGATGCGCACCGACGACTGGCCGGCCGTTCGCGCGATCTACGCGCTCGGAATAGCGACGCGCGTCGCGACGCTCGAGCAGAAGCCGCCGTCGTGGCGCGAGTGGGACGCGAGTCATCTCCCCGACCACCGCTGGGTGGCAGAGGCGGACGGCCGGGTCGTCGGATGGGCGGCGCTCGCGTATCCGCACCGCACGATCCCGCCCGGGGTCGCCGAGTCGAGCGTCTACGTCCATCCTCGGAGCCAACGCCGCGGCATCGGCACCGTGCTCCTCCGTCACCTCGTCGAGCGGTCGGAGGCGGCGGGGCTGTGGACGCTCGAGGCGCGGATCGTCGAGGGCAACGTCGCAAGCCTCAGACTGCACGTCCGGTGCGGGTTCCGCGTGGTCGGAACGCGCGACCGGATCGGGCGCCTCGACGGCGCGTGGCGCAACGTGCTCCTGCTCGAGCGCCGGAGCACGCGCGTCGGAGCGTAGGTGCTCGGCGGCGCGAGGAATGCACGGCCGTTGCCCCGCGTTCCGACTCCCATGATCAGCTTCGACCACTGCGTGATCGCCGTCTCCGACTGGGACCGCTCGAATGCGTTCTACCGAGACGTCCTCGGTGCCGAGGTCGTGCCGGTGGGCGAGGGGTACGCGTACCGCTTCGGCACCACGCAGCTGAACGTCCACGGGCCGGGCGTCGACGGCGAGCCGAACGCCAAGCCGCCGGTGTCGCCGGGAGGCGCCGACCTCTGCTTCGTCTGGGACGGCCGCATCTCGGAGGCGGCCGAGCACCTGCGGCAGCGCGAGATCGAAGTGGAGCTCGGGCCGGTCCCGCGCTTCGGTGCGCGCGGCGCCGGCTCGAGCGTCTACTTCCGCGACCCGGACGGGTCGCTCGTCGAGCTCATCGCGTACCGGTGACCTATCGACGACGCGCATCGGACTCATCGCGCAACCGCGTTGCTCAGCGGGCGGCGCTCAGGCACCGTGGACGACAGATAGCAGGCGCGGGGGCACGCGCCGCCGGCTCTTCCTCTTCCTCTCCGGCGGTGCGCCCCTCGCCGACCTGCGTCGATGGGCCCAAAGTTAACGCCGCGTTAGCGTTCTCGTCGTGCGGAAACTTTCGTTGCAAACGCTCGTTGCAATGAGAGTGGAGGCCTGGCACGGAGTCGAGCTGCGGCACCTCGCCGCCCTGGAGGCGATCGCAGCGGAGGGGTCGTTCAGCGCGGCCGGCGCCCGCATGGGCTACAGCCAGTCCGCGATCAGCGGCCAGATCGCGAAGCTCGAGAAGATCGTCGGCGCGCGGTTGATCGCGCGGCTTCGCGGCTCGCGCCGCGTCGAGCTGACGCCCGAGGGTGCGGTTCTGCTCGAGCACGCGAAGGTGATCACCGCGCGGCTCGGCGCCGCGCGCGCCGACCTGTCGTCGATGCTCGAGGACGGCAGCCCGACGCTCCGCATCGGGACGTTCCAGTCGGTGTCGCAGACGCTCCTGCCGCCGATCCTCCGCCGCCTGCAGGTGCAGACGACGATGCGGGAGGATCCCGCGACGGAGAACCTCGTCGAGCTGCTGCTCCAGAACGAGCTCGATCTCGCCTTCGTCGTGCTGCCTGTGCCGAACGACGAGATCGAAAGCCTCGAGCTCGTTCGCGACCCGTGGACGGTCGTCGCCCGCGACGACCACCCGCTCGCGCGGCTCAAGCGGCCGCTCGGCGCGGCCGACCTGTCGCGGCTCCCGCTCCTGACCTACGAGCGCTCGCGCGCGCAGAGCTTCATCGAGGGCTCGCTGTCCGCCGGCGGAGCCGACTTGAACGTCGTCTCGCGGCTCGCCGACACCCGCTCGATCCTCTCCTTCGCCGAGGCGGGGCTCGGCGTCGCGCTCGTCCCGCGCCTTGCGATCGACACCGACTTCACCGGCTCGCGGCTGCGGATGCTCGCCCTCGAGGGCCAGCCCCGGCGGCTGATCGGGCTCGCCTGGAACCGCGGGCGAAAGCTCGGCGCCGCGGCGCAGCGGTTCGTCGAGCTCGCGACCGCCGCCGAGCTATCGGTCGCGGCGTAGGACCAATCGCGATCCGAGATATCTCCCATCTTTCCCAGTCGTGGTGCGTCCTCAGAAGGGATGCCACTCACTGCTAGGAAGGAGCACCATGCGTAAGAAGCAGATGCTCTCCCTGTTCACGCTCGTGATCGGGGTTGCATTGCTGATCGCTGCTGCTCTTGGCGCGGCTACTGCGGGTTCTGCCACGAAGAAGGCGGGCTCCAAGGAGGCGCTCAAGGGCGGCACGCTCAAGCTCAACGAGGCGAACGCGGACTTCGACTTCGTCGATCCTCAGCTCGCGTATCGCACCGACGACTGGGCGATGCTGTTCACGACCTCGATGAACCTCGTCAGCTTCCCGGAGAAGTCGGGCGCCGCGGGCGCCCAGCTCTATCCCCAGGCGGCGACGTCGTTCCCGACGGTCTCGAACGGCGGCAAGACCTACACGTTCCACATCCGGAAGGGCCTCCGCTTCTCGGACGGGTCGACGGTGACCGCTGCCAACTTCCAGCGCGCGATCGAGCGCGTCCTGTCGCCGAAGATGGGCTCGCCCGTCGGCGTCAACGTCGGCCTGCAGGACATGATCAAGGGCGGCGACGCGTTCCTGAACGGCAAGGCGTCGCACATCTCCGGCGTGTCGGCCAAGGGCCTGACGCTGAAGATCACGCTCACGAAGCCGAACGCCACGTTCGTGTCGATCATGGGCATGCAGTGGTTCAACCCGGTCAAGGTGAACACGCCGTACACGTCCTCGGGCGTGAACACGTTCCCGGCCGCCGGTCCGTACTACATCGCGTCCCGTGACCCGGGCCGCTCGACGGTGCTGAAGCGGAACCCGTTCTACAAGGGCTCCCGCCCGTCGAACCCCGACCAGATCGTCTTCACGCCGAACGTGAACGTCGATCAGTCGCTGCTGCAGGTCAAGGCCGGTCAGTCCGACCTCGACATCGGCGGCCTGCCGCCGACGTCGACGGCGAGCCTCGGCTCGCAGTACGGCGTGAACAAGGGCCGCTTCTGGGTCGGCCCGAGCTCGTGCGTCAGCTACATGTCGATGAACAACGCGCGCGCGCCGTTCAACAACGTGAACCTGCGGAAGGCAGTCGAGTACGCGATCGACCGCCCCGCCCAGGTCCGCCTGCTCGGCAAGTACGCCGGCAAGCGCACCTCGCAGATCCTCGTTCCGGGGATCCCGGGGTACAAGCCGTTCAACGCGTACCCGCTCGCCGGTGCGGACGTCGCCAAGGCGAAGCAGATCGCAGGCAAGGCGATCGACAACGCGCCGACGGTGAACTTCATCCACACCACGAGCTCGTCGTCGACGAACCGGGCGCAGGTCGCGGAGTACAACCTCAAGCAGGTCGGCTTCAAGATCAACGATGTCCCGACGCCGTCGACGAACTTCTACCAGGTGGTCGGCACGAAGGACACCACGTACAACTTCACCTCGAACGGTGGTTGGTGCGCGGATTACTTCGACCCGTACGACTACCTCAACGTCCTGTTCGACGGCCGCAACATCCAGCCGGCGAACAACGTCGGGTACTCGTACTTCGACAACGGGTCCTTCAACAAGGCTCTCGATCATGCTGCGTCGCTGTCTGGTGCCGCCCGCGCCAGCGCGTACGCGAAGCTCGATCACGAGCTGATGGCGAAGTACGCGCCGGTCGTGCCGTACCTCGTCGTGACGAACACGTTCTTCACGGCGAAGCGCGTCCACAACTGGATCTACAGCTCGTACTTCGGGCTGCCGTACCTGAACGCTCTCTCGGTCGGCTAGTCCACTTCGATCTGCGGGGAGGCGCCTTCGCGGCGCCTCCCCGCAATCGCATTCACCGCGAGGCCCGCTCCGAACAGCGCCACCTCGACGACCGTGATCGCGAGGCGGTTCAGGAGCGTCACGCCGAGCGCAGGCCCGCTCGTCGTCAGCGCGAGCAGCAGCCCGTACATCGACGCCTCGCGCGCGCCGAGGCCGCCGGGCAGGAACACGGCGAGCACCGCGACGATGGCGCCGACCGCCGACACCCCGCCGAGGAACGGGATCGTCTGCAGCCCGGGGTCGCTGCCGAGGCTTCGCAGGAAGCAGTAGACGGCGAAGCCGCCGACGATCCACGTCGCGCAGTAATAGAGGAGGAGCAGCGCCATCAGCGGGAACGACAGCGGCTCGATCTCGCCCGCGCCGAACGGGCGCAGCAGCCTCTCGGACAGCGGGCGAAAGATGCGCGGGTGGAGCAATGAGGCGAGCACCAGCCCGAAGAGGAGCAGCGGCAGGAGCGGTGCGTCGACGCCGCGGACCCACGCCAGGCTGACGACGAAGACGATCACGCCGGAGACCGCCGACAGCCCCGCCTCGACGAGGATCGACGTCAGCACCGTCGGCGTGTCGGTGATACCGGCAGACCGCCGCAGCGCGACCGTGCGCGCCGCCGGCGTCCAGACGCCGCCCGGCAGGTACTTGGCGAGCATCGACACCATCTCCGCCTGCAGCGCTGCGCGATACGGGACGACGATGTCCCAGGCGGCGAGCATGCGGATCCAGCCGAGGATGAAGATGAGGTAGTAGACGGCGATCGTCGCGAACGCGAGCGCGACGTACGCCGGGCGTGCGTCGGCGAGCCGCGGACCTGCCTTGTGCCACTGGTCGACGACCGCCCACGCGCACAGCGCGACCGTCACCGCGACGAGCGCGTACTGGATTCCCTTCGCGAGGCGCGGGCGCGCGCGGAGGTACGCGACGCCGGCGCGCGCCTTCCCGACGATGCCGCCGTAGCGCATGGTGCGACGTTACCCTCCCGGGGTGGAGCACCCGGAGCGCAGTCATCCGAACGTCACGCTCGCGGTCCTGTCGAGTGCGGGGCTTGCGTTCTCGATGCTCAGCTCCGCCGTGGTGCCGGCGCTGCCGACGATCCAGCATGACCTGCACACGACCGAGAACGGCGTCGCCTGGATCCTGACGGCGTACCTGCTGTCGGCATCCGTCGGCACGGCGATCCTCGGTCGGCTCGGCGATATGTACGGCAAGGAGCACGTCCTCGTGTGGACGCTCGGCGTGCTGAGCGTCGCGACGCTGCTCGCCGGCGTGTCGAACTCGCTCGCGCTCCTGATCGTCGCGCGCACGATCCAGGGCGTCGGAGGCGGCATCTTTCCGCTCGCGTTCGGGATCATCCGCGACGAGTTCCCGCGCGAGAAGGTCGCGGGCAGCATCGGGTTGATGTCGGCCCTGCTCGGGATCGGCGGCGGCGTCGGCATCCTCGTCGGTGCGCTGATCGTCGAGCATCTCAGCTGGCACTGGCTCTTCTGGCTGCCGCTCGTGCTGATCGTCGCGGCGGCGGTCTGCACGTGGCGGTTCGTCCCGGAGTCGCCGGTGCGCGTGCCCGGCCGTATCAACTGGCTCGCCGCGGCGCTGATGAGCATCGGGATGACGATGGTGCTGGTCGCGGTCAGCGAGACGACGACGTGGGGGTGGGGCTCGGCGAGGACGCTGGCCGTCCTGTTGGGCGGCATCGCAGTCTGCGTGGTGTGGGTCGTCGTCGAGTCGCGGAGCGCGCAGCCCCTGATCGACATGGCGCTGATGCGCGCGCGCGCCGTGTGGACGGCGAACCTGACGGCGTTCCTGCTCGGCGCCGGGATGTACGCGTCGTTCATCGTCTTCCCGCTCTTCGCGCAACTCCCGAAGTCGACGGGCTTCGGGTTCGGCGCGTCCGCCGTCGTCTCGGCGCTCTACCTCCTGCCGTCGACGCTCGGCATGGTCGTCTTCGGCTCCGCTGCGGGGCGCATCGCGGCGCGGTTCGGGTCGAAGCTCGCGCTCGTCGCCGGCTCCGCAGTCACCGCGCTCGCGTTCCTGTGGCTCGCCCTGTGGCACGCGCACCCGTACGACATGCTGATCAGCTCGGGGCTTCTCGGCATCGGCATCGGACTCTCGTTCTCCGCGCTCGGGAACATCGTCGTGCAGGCCGTCGACGAGCGGCAGACCGGCGTCGCGAGCGGGATGAACACCGTGATGCGGACCGTCGGCGGCGCGCTCGGCGGCCAGTTGACGGCGACGTTCATCGCCGACCACACGAGCCACGGCTTGCCGACCGTCACCGGCTTCACCGACGCGTTCGTCCTCTCGACGGCGTTTCTCGTCGTCTGCGCGCTCGCGGCGCTGCTCGTCCCGGGACGGCACTCTTCCCAGTACGTCGTGCACTACGAAGAAGTCGTCGCGGCGGACTGATGGTCCGCGTCCGGTTCGCGCCGAGCCCGACGGGGACGCTGCACGTCGGGAACGCGCTGAGCGCGGTCGCGAACAGGCGGTTCGGCGACTGGCTGCTGCTGCGGATCGACGACACCGACGCCGCGCGCAACGTCGCCGGTGGCGGGGACGCGATCCTCGACGACCTTCGCTGGCTCGGCGTCGCGTGGGACGAAGGCCCCGTGACGCAGAGCTCGCGCGCCGCGCGGCACATGGAGGCCGCGCACGCCGCGGGCCTGCCGCAGCGGTTCGAGGGAGTGATGCTCTGGCGCGACGACGGCTCGCCGACGTTCCACCTCGCGAGCGTCGTCGACGACGCGGACTACGCGATCACGCATGTGATCCGCGGCTCCGACCACCGCCCGAACGAGGAACTGCACGCGTCGCTGCACCGCGCGCTCGGCTCGAAGGCGCCGCACGTGATCCACCACGGCCTCGTTGTCGGCGCAGACGGGAAGAAGCTGTCGAAGAGGGCCGAGGGAGCGACGGTCGCGTCGCTTCGCGAGGCAGGGTTCCCGGCGGAAGCGGTGCGCTCCTACCTCGAGGAGCTCGACCTGCCTCGGCACGACGTGCACCTCGACCTCGACCGGATCCGCTCGCTGTCCGTGGACGTGCTCGGGCGCTTCGACGACGACGAGCTCGCTCGCCGTGTCGGCGTCCCCGTCGAGGCGGCGGCGCTGATGCGCGGCGCGCACGACCTCAACGAGGCGCGCGCGCTTGCCGACTCGGTCCTCGTCGCGCCGCAGCCGGACGGCGTGTCGGCGCCTGAGACGGCGGCTCGGTTCGTCGAGCTGCGCTCGCCGCTCCCGGAGGTGCTGTCGAAGGACGAGGCCAAGTCGGTGGTGCGCGAGCTGAAGGCGGTCGGCGGCGACCTCCGCGCGCTCCGCCGCACGCTGACGGGGGCCGATCGCGGGCCGGAGCTGTGGGCGGTGCTGCGCGCGCTGCCGCGCGACGAGGCGTTGCGGCGCGCACTACCCTCATAGCGTGCGCCTCTACGACACGTACACGCGCTCGCTCGTCGAGCTGCCGCCGCCGCCCGGTCCCGTCCGGATGTACTTCTGCGGGCCGACCGTGTACGCGCGCGCACACATCGGGAACGCGCGGCCGTTCGTCGTCGGCATGTGGCTGCGCTCGTGGCTGCGTGAGACGGGGTACCACGCGCAGCTCGTCCACAACATCACCGACATCAACGACAAGATCTACGACGCCGCGCCCGGCGACTCGGCGGCCCTCGCCGAACGCGCGACCGAGTGGTACCTGCAGGACACCGGCGATCTCGGCCTCGGCATGCCGGACTTCCTGCCGAAGGCGACCGACTCGGTGCCGCAGATCGTCGCGTTCATCGAGGAGCTCGTCGCCGCCGGTCACGCGTACGAGAGCGGCGGCGACGTCTACTTCAGCGTCGCGTCGTTCCCCGAGTACGGGCGGCTCTCCGGTCAGCGCCCGGACCAGGTCGAGCAGGGGGAGGAGCCGAGCTCCCTGAAGCGCGACGCGCGCGACTTCGCGCTCTGGAAGTCGAACAAGCCGGCGACCGAGGACACGTGGTGGGAGTCGCCCTGGGGGCGCGGCCGCCCCGGCTGGCACATCGAGTGCTCGGTGATGGCGGAGGAGATCTACGGCGAGGCGTTCGAGATCCACGGCGGCGGGCTCGACCTCGTCTTCCCGCACCACGAGAACGAGGTGGCGCAGTCCCGCGCGCTCGGCCACCCGTTCGCCGAGATCTGGACGCACAACGGGATGCTTCGGTTCACCGGATCCAAGATGTCGAAGTCCGAGGGCAACGTCGCGACGATCCGCGACGTGCTCGACGAATGGGGGCGCGAGACGATCCTCGTGTTCTTCCTGACCGCGTCGTGGCGCAAGCCGATCGACTACTCCGGCACGACGATGCAGCAAGCGCGCGCGCGGCTCGAGACGCTCCGCAACGCATTCACGGCCGAGCCCGCCGAGCCCGAGCCGGGCCGGTGGCAGGCCTTCGCGGCCGCGCTCGACGACGACTTCGACACGCCTGCGGCGCTCGCGGTGCTGCACGACTGGGCGCGGGACCGCCAGCTCGAGCTCCTGCGTCGGGGGCTCGCGGTCTTCGGGCTCGAGTCCGTTGCCGAGCGCGCGGCCGCGCCGCCCGAGGTGGCGGCCCTCGCCGAGCGCCGCGCGCAGGCGCGGGCTGCGAAGGACTTCGCGACGTCGGACTCGCTCCGCGACGAGCTCGCGGCCGCCGGCTGGACGATGCGCGACGAGCCCGACGGCGGCTATACCCTCGTCCGCTCGTGACGCCCGACCTCGTCTACGGCCGGCGGGCGGTGCGCGAGGCGCTCCGGGGGCGGCGCGAGGTGGTCGAGCTGTGGGCGACGGAGCGTGCAGTCAAGGCCGAGCCGTGGCTCGCCGAGGCGAAGCCGAAGCAGAAGCTCGACCGGGAGCTGTCCGAGCGCGCGGAGACACGAGACCACCAGGGCGTCCTCGCGCTGGTCGAGCCGTACCGGTACGCCGACGCATACGAGCTCGCGCGTGCGGAGCGCCCGCTGCTCGCCGTGCTCGACCGGATCACCGACCCCCGGAACCTCGGCGCGGTCTGCCGCTCCGCCGAGGGTGCGGGCGCAACGGGCGTCGTCGTCCCTGCACATGGCTCGGCCGTGGTGACGCCCGCCGTCGCGCGCGCGTCGGCGGGTGCGATCGAACACCTGCCGGTCGCGGTGGTGACGAATCTCGCCCGCTATCTCGAAGAGGTCAAGGGTGGCGACCTCTGGATCTACGGCGCCGCAGGCGATGCCGACGCGACGCCGATGTGGCAGACGGACCTCTCCGGCGGCGCCGCGATCGTCCTCGGTGCGGAAGGCAAGGGTCTGCGTCCGCTCGTGCGGCGCACCTGCGACGCGCTCGTGTCGATCCCGCTCCATGGTCAGGTCGAGTCGCTGAACGTCTCGGTTGCCGCAGCAGTCCTGCTCTACGAGGCGCGCCGCCAGCGCGGTGGCTGACCTCTACCTCTTCGACGGCTACAACCTCCTGCACGCCGCGGGCCTCACGGACCCGCGCGAGCTGCGCGACGCGCTCGCGAGCTGGGTCGCGCTTCGCGGCGCGCGTGGAATCGTCGTCTTCGACGGCGTCGGCGATCTCGTCGGCCGCGGGCCGCTCGAGGTGCGCTATGCGCCGCATGCGGACTCGGTGCTCGAGCGCCTCGCCGCGGAGCACCGGGGCGCGCGGCGGGTCGTGCTCGTCACCTCCGACGCGACGCTCAAGGCGGCGGCCGGCATCGAGGTCGAGAAGATCGCGTCGGCGGCCTTCGCCGGCGAGCTCGCGTCGGCGCCGCACGTCGAGGACCGGCCGCACGGCCTCGCCTCGAAGCTCGACGACGAGACACGCGCGCGTCTGGAACGGCTCCGTCGAGGCGAGTAAGCGGGTCCCCTGCAATTGGGACTTGTGCTCCTTGCAGGTCCTTGCTAGATTCACCTCAACCTAAGGGTGAGACTTCGGCGGTGCAGGATCGAGTCTCACGTCAAAAAAGCTCGCAAAGTCCGGGGGTATCGCCTTGGCCGTCCGCACCGCAACCGCTCCGAAGTCACCGCAGAAGGTTCAACGAGAGCTTGAGGATCTGCAGCTCGTCCTGAAGGCGCGCAACGGCTCGAGCACCGCCCTCGACGCCCTGATCCGCCGCTACACCTCGTTCGTGCGGCTGAAGGCGAGCTCGTATTTCCTCGCGGGCGGCGACTCGGAGGACCTGATCCAGGAGGGCCTGGTCGGCCTCTACAAGGCGGTCCGCGACTTCCGGCCCGACAAGGAGACCTCGTTCCGGTCGTTCGCGGAGCTGTGCGTGACGCGCCAGATCATCACGGCGATCAAGACGGCGACGCGGTTCAAGCACGCGCCGCTCAACTCGTACGTGTCGTTCAGCCACACGCCCGCCGGACAGGAGGGCGACGACTGCACGCTTGGCGACGCGCTGCCGGGGCCCGCCGTCAACGATCCGTCTGTGCGTGTGATCTCCACGGAGGAGCTGCAGGCGCTCGTCGGGTGCCTGTCGACGACGCTGTCGCCGCTCGAGTCGGACGCGCTGCGCCTCTACCTCGAAGGCTGCTCGTACGAGCAGATGGCCGAGGAGCTCGCGTGTGACACGAAGACGATCGACAACGCACTGCAGCGCGTGAAGCGGAAGATCCTCACGCACCAGCAGTCGCGCGCCGTGCTCCAATAGCGCGGAGCCGATGAGTTTCGCCGCCGGGGGCGGTCGTACGATCGGAACCCGACGGAAAGGATCTCATGCCCGCCCTCACGCCAAGACTCCGCTGGCTCGCGCTCGTCATTCTGTGCGTCGGCGACCTGATGATCGTCGTCGACACGACGGTCGTGAACGTCGCGCTGCCCTCGATCCGCACCGACCTGGGCTTCTCGCAGACGAGCCTCGCGTGGGTCGTGAACGCGTACATGCTCACCTTCGGCGGGTTCCTGCTCCTCGGCGGCAGGCTCGGCGATCTCTTCGGGCACCGGCGGCTGTTCCTCGGCGGCGTCGCGGCGTTCGGGCTCGCGTCGCTCGCGTGCGGCCTCTCGACGACCAAGGGCCTGCTGATCGGCGCGCGTGCCGTGCAGGGCCTCGGCGGCGCGGTCGTGTCGGCAGTCGCGTTCTCGCTGATCGTCGTGCTGTTCACCGAGCACGGCGAGCGTGCCAAGGCGATGGGGATCTTCGGCTTCGTGATGGCCGGCGGCGGCAGCATCGGCGTCCTCCTCGGCGGCGTGCTGACGGATCTCGTCGGTTGGCACTGGATCTTCCTGATCAACATCCCGATCGCGATCGTCGTGCTCGTCACCGGCACGCGGCTGCTCCCGGCGGTGCACCCGCACGCGACGAAGACCCGGCTCGACGTCGTCGGTGCCGCCGCGATCACGCTCTCGCTCGTGCTCGCGGTGTACGCGATCGTGAACGGCAACCAGAACGGGTGGACGAGCGGCGAGACGCTCGGGCTGCTCGCGCTCGCCGCGGCGATCGCAGCGGGCTTCGTCGCGTGGGAGGCGCGTGTCGCGGCGCCGCTCGTGCCGCTCGCGATCTTCCGCCACCGGAACCTGAGCGTCGCGAACGTGGTCGGGATCCTGTGGGCGGCCGCGATGTTCGCGCTGTTCTTCCTGTCGGCGCTCTATCTCCAGCTGGTGCTCGGCTACAGCCCGCTGCAGGTCGGCCTCGCGTTCCTGCCTGGGAACCTGATCATGATGGCGTTCTCGCTGGGGCTGTCCGCGAAGCTCGTGATGCGGTTCGGGTTCCGGAAGCCGCTCGCATTCGGGCTGCTGATCGCGGCGGCGGCGCTCCTCTGGTTCACGCGCGCGCCCGTGCACGGGTCGTTCCTCGTCGACGTGCTGCCGGCGATGGTGCTGATCGGGATCGGCGGCGGGCTCGCGTTCAACCCGGTGTTGATGGCGGCGATGAGCGACGTCGAGCCGCAGGACGCCGGCCTCGCGTCCGGCGTCGCGAACACGGCCTTCATGATGGGCGGTGCGCTCGGCCTTGCCGCGCTCGCGAGCCTCGCTGCGTCCCGCACGAGCCACCTCGCCTCGTCGGGCGACGGTCAGCTCGCCGCGCTGACGGGCGGGTACCACGCGGCGTTCGCGCTCGGCGCGCTGTTCGCGGTCGCGGCTGCGGTCGTCGGCGGCGTCTTCCTGCGGACGCGGACCGCCCCCGCGGGCGAGCCGGCGCTCGAAGGGGCGTGACGGTCAGGCGGCCGGGCCGCCACGGACGCGCCACCACCGGTAGAGGCCGTACCGGCTCCGCCCGAACGCCACCGAATAGACGTCGTAGTCCAGGTCCGTCCACTCGATCGCAGACCAGCCGCGGCCCGACGTGTAGCAGAGGAGCCGCCCGCCGACGGGCCCGGGCGGCGTGCCGTGAACCTCGGTGCGCCGTCCGGACGGAAGCTGCGCCCAGTCGCGCACGGCCGCGCCCCCCTTGCTGCACGTCCCGACAGGGCGAACCGCGTGGCCCGGCTGCGCGACATCGACCGACCAGGCCGTCGTGATCAGCCGCTGACGCATGCGCAACCCGCTGACCGCGTGGCTGTACTGCACGGAGCCGACGGTCGGGTCGCGCGGGTGACAGATAACGCTCACGTCGAAGTCGGGCGACGGAGGCTGCGCGCTCGTGCACGACGTCCGCAGCTCCGTCGGCACGACCGCCAGCAGCGTGGGTGACGGCGCCGCGCCGACCCGGCTCCCCGTCACCGGGTGGCCGCCTCCGGAGACGCCGAGCGCGACACCGGCCGCGACAGCGGCGCCTGCGACGACGCCGAGCAGCGTCGGCACGACCCAGGCGCGCCGTGACCGCGACCGCGCGCGCGGCAGGCGCGTCTTGCGGGCCCGGCGTGGGCGTGCAGCTCCTGCGGCGGTGCGTACGTCGGCGGCGAGCGCGCCGCAGCTCTCGTACCTCTCGGCGGGTGCCTTCGCGAGCGCGCGTTCGACGATGCCGTCGAACGCATGGAGCGCAGCGTCCGCCTCGCCCGGCAGCGGCGGGAGCTCGCGGATGTGCGCCCACAGCACCGCGACGTCGCTCTCACGCGGGAACGGCGGCCGCCCGACGAGGCACTCGTACAGAAGGCATCCGAGCGCGTAGACGTCGGTGCCGGGTACGGGCTGGCGCCCCTCGATCTGTTCCGGCGCCATGTAGTCGACCGTGCCCACGACGCCCGACGCCGTCGCGCCGGAGCGCGCGTCGGTGTGGCGTGTGAGCCCGAAGTCGGCGACGTAGACATGTCCGGGCGGATCGCCGCCGGGCTCGACCAGGATGTTCGCGGGCTTGACGTCGCGGTGCACGAGGCCGCGGGCGTGCGCCGCGTCCAGCGCGCTCGCCGCCTGCGAGACGATCGCCGCGGTCTCGGCCGGGGGCAGGCGCTTGCGCTCCTTGAGCAGCGCCCGGAGGTCGCTACCCGCGACGTATCGCATCGACACGAACAGCGCGCCGTCCTCCTCGCCGGTGTCGTAGACGGGGATGACGTTCGGATGGTTCAGCGCCGCGGCCAGCCGCGATTCGCGGACGAGCCGCTCGCGGAAGATCTCGTCCTCGGCGAGTGCCGGCGCGAGCAGCTTCAGCGCGACGAGGTTCTGCAGGCGCGGATGCTCGGCGAGGTACACCACGCTCATCCCGCCGCGCCCGAGGATGCGCTCGATGCGGTAGCCGGCGAACGACGATCCGACGAGCGTCCTCGACGTCACTTCTCGCTTCTAGCACAGGCCCGCGACGCGTTCTATCGTCCGGCCGGTGGACGAGCCGGGGGTGGGGGAGCGTCTCGGGCGCTACGTGATCGAAGCGGAGGTGGGGCGGGGCTCGATGGGCACCGTCTACCGGGCGCGCGGTGACGACGGCGACGTGGTCGCGCTGAAGGTAGCGTCGCCGTCGCTCGCAGCGGATCCCGTGTACCGGCGCCGCTTCGAGCGGGAGGCGCGCATCGCGTCCGGGCTCGACCATCCGCACGTCGTGGCCGTGCTCGGAGCGGGCGAGGACGACGGGCGGCTGTATCTCGTCACGAGGCTCGTCGAAGGACGGACGCTCGCCGACCGCATCGTGGACGGGCCGCTCCGTGACGCCGAGACCGTGGCGATCGCATCGCAGCTCGCGTCGGCGCTCGACGCGCTGCACGACCGCGACCTCCTCCATCGCGACGTGAAGCCGGCGAACGTCCTGCTCGACGAGCGCGGGAACGCGGCGCTCGCCGACTTCGGGCTCGCACGCGGCGCCGCCGACAGCGTCCTGACGCAGCGAGGCCGCGTGTCGGGGACGATCGACTACCTCGCGCCGGAGGTGATCAGGGGCGAGCCTGCGACACCGGCCTCGGACCTGTACGCGCTCGGTTGCGTCCTCTACGAGTGCCTCGCGGGCGCGCCGCCGTTCGCGGGGCGCCCGGTCGCGGAGACGATCCTTGCGCATCTCGAGGCGCAACCGGAGCCGCTCGCGTCGCCGCTGTCGGACGCCGTGCTGCTCGCGCTCGCCAAGGACCCCGGCGCGCGGCCGCCCACGGCGACGGCCTACGCGCTCATGGTTCGGGTGTCACGGCCCTGATCAGCTGGTCGAGGCGCGCCTCGATCCGCGCGACCGCCGCCTCGAGCGCCGCGATCCGGTCGGGCTCCGCCCGCGGCTCGTCGCCGCCGACGAAGTAGCTGAGCGGCTTGCCGGTCGCCTCCGCGACGAGGCCCAGCACGTCGAGGTCGGGCGTCGTCGCGCCCCGCTCCCACCGGGAGACGGTGATCGGCTCGACCTCCACCTCGGCGGCGAGCTCCTTCTGCTTCCAGCCCTTGTCCGCGCGGGCCTCGCGGATCCGGTCTCCGACGCGCGCCATCGCCACAGTCTACAGCTCCTGTCTATCCTGTAAGTAGCTAGCTCTTGACTAGACATTAAAAGTCTAGTACGGTGCGACGGCATGAAGCTCCTGGCCGCTCTCGTCCTGTTCCTCGTCTTCGCGTCCCCGGCCGCCGGCACCGCGCCGCGGCGGATCCTGTCGGTCGACAACGGCGCCACGCCCTTCGCCGGCGACACCCCGATCCTCACGACCGTCAGCCCGAACGGCGACGGGTTCCGCGACGTCGCGCGGCTGCACTACGAGACCCATGCGCCGGGCGTCGCGCGGGTCGAGGTCGACCGGGCAGACGGCAAGGGGATCGAGGCGCTCGAGCCGGACGTCGTCGTCTCGCGCGGCGCGACCGACCTCTCGTGGGCGCCGCCCGCGGGCACGGCGCCGGGGACGTACGTGGTCACCGTCACGTCGGCCGTCGGCCCCACGGCGCACGCCGTCGTCCGCGTCCAGGGCGTCGACGTCGCCGCCGGTCGGGCGGGGTACGCACCGGGCGACCTCGTGCACCTCGCGGTCGCGACCGATGCGCGCGAGCTCCGGCTCGACGTCCTGCACATCGACACCTCGTCGATCCGCGACCACTCGAACGGCAGCGTGACCGGCGCCGTCGTCGGCCGCGCGCAGGAGATCGCCTGGCGTGGTCACGCGGACCATCCCGGCGAGATCACCTTCCGCGTCGGCGACTGGCCGAGCGGCGTCTACTTCGCGCGCCTCGTCGCCGACGACGGGCGCACCGGCTACGCGCCGATCGTCGTCCGGCCGCGGCGCCTCGGCACGCACCGCATCGCGGTCGTCATGCCGACGTACACGTGGCAGGCGTACAACTTCTACGACCGCGACGGCGACGGCCACGGCGACACGTGGTACGCCGGCTGGCGGACGTTCGAGACGCGCCTGGGGCGTCCGTACCTGAACGACGGCGTCCCGCCGCACTTCGTGCGCTACGACCTGCCGTTCCTCGTGTGGGCCGCGCGCCGCCACGTGCAGGCGGACTACCTCACTGACGCCGACCTCGAGTCCGTGCACAGCGGCCGCGACCTGGCCGAGCGCTACGACTTCATCGTCTTTCCCGGTCATCACGAGTACGTGCAGGAGCACGAGTACGACGTGGTGCGCGGGTTCCGTGACGCAGGCGGGAACCTCGCATGGCTGTCGGCGAACAACTTCTTCTGGAAGGTCGTCCGCCGCGGGCCGGTGCTGGAGCGCGTCGCGCAGTGGCGGACGCTCGGAACGCCGGAGGCGGGGTTGATCGGCACGCAGTATCGCGCCAACGACGAGGGAACGAGCCGCGGCCCGCTCGTGCCGCGTCCGGCCGCCGCCCCGTGGCTGTTCGCCGGCACGCCGCTCGCCGACGGGACGCCGTGGGGGAGCTTCGGGATCGAGATCGACCACACGGCGCCCTCGTCGCCGCCCGGCACGCGCGTCCTCGCGCAGGTGCCGAACCTGTACGGGCCCGGGCTCACGGCGCAGATGACGTACTACGAGACGCCCGCGGGCGCGAAGGTCTTCGCCGCCGGCGCGTTCTCGCTCGGGATGACCGCGACGACGTGGGTCGGGACGACTCTCCTCGACAACCTCTTCGCGCATCTGGAGCAGCCGTGATCGGGACCGCGGCGCGCATCGTGGCCGTGGCCGCGGCCGCCGCTGCCGGGCTCGCGTGGTCGCTCGGTGGTGCGCCGCACCGCGCTGCGGTCGCGCGCGCGGAGGCGAGGCCGGCGCCGGTGCTGAAGGTGGAGCGCGGGCTCGAGGCGCCCCAGCTTGGACCGACGCTGCCCGCGGGCACCGAGCACGGGCTCGCGATGCGCCTCCAGCAGTACCCCGATCTCGCGCTCGCGACGATCCCGCAGCGACGCGCCGCGCGGCTGCTCCTCGAGGCGATGCGGCGCAGCGCGCTCCGGTGGCGAGACCCGCACGCCGCGGCGGCCGCCGGGTTCGACGTAAAGCGGCCGCGCCGCCGTCCGGGGGAGACGCGCGTCATGTGGTTCCACTCCGAGAACCGCGCGTGGCACTCGGACCGGCGCTACCTCGATCCGCAGCGGCCGGACACGCTGATCTTCGCCGATCTGCCCGGCCGTCCGCTCGAGCTCGTCGGCGTGATGATCAGCATGCCGCGCGGCCTGCGCGGCCCGACGCCCGGCGGCCCGATCACGCGGTGGCACTCGCACCTCGTCTGCGTCCACGGCCGCCGCCGCGGGCTGAAGCCGCTCGCGTCGGGTGCATGCCGGGCCGGGTCGGTGCTGCGCCAGGGCAGCGAGATGATGCACATCTGGTTCACGCGGGATCTGCGAAGCGCGTTCGCGATCCACGCGCCCGGCCCCGAGCTCTGCGCGGCCGGCTACCTCACGCCGGCGCTCTGTCGGCACCCCGAAGCAATGCACGCAATGTGACCCGAAGGAGGCCACGGATGAGCACCGCCGCACGTCTGACCGTCCTCTTGCTCGCGCTCCTCGCGCTCGCCGGCTCCGGTGCCCGCGCGCACGCGGCAGCGTGCAGCCACGCGGACGCCGTCTTCTACTCGACCGACTCGCTCCGCCTCGCACAGCGCCTCGCCGCGAATCGTTCGAGCTGCACCGACTACTACATCTCCGTCACCCCGACCGCCGACGGCTCGCCGCGCGCGAACGTCGCACCGAGCATCCGCGGGAACGGCGCACAGTTCCATGCGATGCCCGAGATCAAGCTGCCGCTGTGGGCGGCGTACGTGCAGCAGACCGGAAGCTCGTGGTACGACGCAGGCGTCACCGTCCGCCGCCGCATGGTCACGGCGGGCTTCGACGTCGCAGCCGGCGACACCTGGGCGATCAACGAGGTGGGGACCCCGAGCGGCGCGCAGATGGCGCTCGACGTCTTCGACGGCACCGGCACCGCGCGGCAGGACCTCCGTGACTTCGTCCGTGGGCTGTACACCGGTGACCCCGGGATGCCGCCGGCGTCCGGGCTCGTGTTTGCGGCGAACCCGCCGCAGCTCGCTTCGAACGTCGCCGCGTACGAGAGCGGCCTCAGGTCGTTCCTCGCCGACGGCGCGTTCTGGGGCGACATGTCGAAGTACGTCCGCTTCTGGGCGCAGGAGACGTACGCCGACGCACGGGCCTGGGGCGCCGCAGGCACGTCACTCGCCGACCGGACGTCGGCGTTGCAGGACTATCTCGACCACGGCGCGCGGCTCGCGCGCGTCGACCCGGACGCATCGCCCGAGGCGAAGGCGTTCTTCGCGAGCGCGTACACGCCCGTCGGCAACGCGTCGTTCGCCTACGGCCCGCCCGAGCTGAATCCCGGTGGCATCGGCTTCGGCTACACCGCCGTTCCACCCGACACGATGCAGAGCTTCCTGTCGTCGCAGGTCTATGCGCTTCGCACCTCCTCGGAGCCGCAGCGGTACGGCTTCGCGTGGTCGCCGAAGACGTCGACCGCGCCGGCGGCCACGTTCGTGTCGCTCGCGGACCGGCTGGCGGCGTCGATCAGCGGATCGGATGCCGATCCCGCGGGCGCGTGCGGCCCGTCGCTCGCCTGGTGCGGCGCGAACGTCGACGGCGCCGCCTTCACCGCGGCATGGAGGCCGTTCTCGGATGTCACGCCGCCCGTCGTCACGTCTCACGTCGACGGCCCCGTCGGAGAGAACGGCTGGTACACGGGCGACGTCACCGTGCGGTTCGACGTCTCCGATCCCGAGTCGGACCCGACGACGACCGGCTGCGACACCGTCGTCGTCGCCGAGGACACCGCCGGCGTCACCTACACCTGCACGGCGACGTCGATCGGCGGCACGTCGAGCGCGCAGGTGACCGTGAAGCGCGACGCGACGCCGCCGGTCCTGACGGTGCCGTCGGCGATCACGGTCGACGCCGACACGCCGGCCGGCGCGGCCGTCACGTACGCGGTGGCGGCGACCGACGCCCTCGACCCGGCGCCGGTCGTCCAGTGCGCGCCCGAACCGGGCCTCTTCCCGGTCGGCACGACGAGGGTCGACTGCACCGCGACCGACGCGGCCGGCAACGAAGCCGCAGCGTCGTTCTCCGTCCACGTCGAGGGCGTCGCCGAGCAGCTCGACGACCTGGCCGCCGCCACCTCGTCGGCGTCACTCCGCCACGGGACGGCGACGGCGCTCGGCGCGATCCTGCGAACTGCGGCGGACGCCGCCGCGGCGGGGCGGAGCGTCTGCCCGCACCTCGACGCCTACACGGCGGTGCTCGGCGGCGCGGAGCGGGCGGGCCTCGTCCCGGCCGGCGTCGCGGAGCCGCTGCTCGCGTCCGCTGCGACGGCGCGCGCGGCGGGGGGCTGCTGACGCCGGCGCGAAAAGGTGTCTGACACCTTCAAGGTGTCAGACACCTTTGCCTACGATGGAGGAAGGCCGGAGTAGCTCAGCTGGTAGAGCACCTGTCTTGTAAACAGGAGTGCAGGGGTTCGAGTCCCCTCTCCGGCTTCTCCTTCCTTTCGCGTGTCGGACCGGCCACGGCGGGACATAACGGGGCCCGATGAGAACGCTCGCAGTCGCCGCGCTCCTCTGCGTCCTCGCCGCCGGCTGCGGCTCGTCGAAGTCCAGCTCGAAGAGCAGCGCGGGCGGCGGCTCGGGCCTGAAGGTCGGGCTCGTCACCGACGTCGGCGGGCTCCACGACCGCGGGTTCAACCAGCTCTCCTACCAGGGGCTCCAGCGGGCGGAGCAGAGCCTCGGCGTGCAGGGCCGCGTCGTCCTGTCCAAGCAGAACTCGGACTACGTCCCGAACCTGAGTGCGCTCGCGAAGCAGCACTACGGCCTCGTGATCGCGGTCGGCTTCCTGATGACCGACGCCGTCGCCGAGGTCGCGCCGCAGTACCCGAAGACGAAGTTCGCGATCATCGACGTCGACGCGACGCAGCTCAAGGGCAAGCCGAGGAACGTGGAGGGGCTGCTCTTCCGCGAGCAGCAGGGCGGCTACCTGATCGGCTACCTCGCAGGGCTCGTGACGAAGCACCAGGGCGGGAAGCAGGTCGTCGGCGTGGTCGGCGGCCTCAAGATCCCACCGGTCGACCGGTTCGCCGGCGGCTACGAAGCCGGCGCCAAGGCCGCCGACCCGGGGATCAAGGTGATCGTCGACTACTCGCAGGACTTCGTGAAGCAGGCAAAGTGCAAGGAGCTCGCGCTGAACCACATCGCCGCGGGCTCGCAGGTCGAGTTCGCCGACGCCGGCGCGTGCGGCCTCGGCGTCCACGACGCGGCGAAGGAGAAGGGCATCTGGTCGCTCGGCGGCGACGCGGACCAGTCGTACCTCGGATCGGAGATCCTCTCGAGCGAGCTCAAGCGCGTCGACGTCGCCGTGTACGACCTCATTCGCCGCGCCCAGCACGGCGGGTTCAAGGGCGGCTCGAACGCGTACTACTCGGTCGGAAACGGCGGCGTCGGGCTGGGGAAGATCAGCCCCAAGGTGCCGAAGTCGATCGTCGACCAGGTGATGGCGGTGAAGGAGAAGATGGCCGCCGGCAAGATCACGAACATCCCGACGGCCCCGTAGCTCAGACCGGGGCCGCCTCGCGCACGCGCGTCGACGCCGCCGGGAGCTCGACGACGAACTTCGAGCCCTTGCCGTTGTTCGCCTCGACCCAGATACGCCCGTCGAGGCGGTGCACGAGCTCGCGGCAGATGTAGAGGCCGAGGCCGGTGCCGCCGATCCCGCGCGTCATGTTCGGGTCGAGCCGATAGAACTTCTCGAACACGCGGCGCCGCTCGGAGGCCGGGATCCCGAGGCCCTCGTCGGACACCTCCCAGCGCACGCCGCGATCGCCGCGGCGCAGGTCGATGCGGACAGGCCCGCCGTCGGGCGAGTACTTGACGGCGTTCTCGACGAGGTTCACGAGCACCTGGCGCAGCTGCTGCTCGTCCGCTACCACGGCCAGCAGCTTCTTCGGCGCGGTGAACTCGAGCGTGATCCCGTCCGGGAGGTGCGTCTTGGCCGCCTCGATCACCGTCTCCGTGAGCTTCGCGGCGTCGACGGTATCGATCTGCAGCTGCAGCTGGCCGGAGTCGAGGTGCGACGCGAGCAGGACGTCGTTGACGATCTGCGCGAGCCGGTCGGACTCGTCCGCGACGACCTCGAGGAGCCGCTCGCGCATCTCCGGCCCGAGCTCGAGGTCCTTGCGCCGCAGCGTGACCGCCGCGCCGTAGATCGCCGCGAGCGGCGTCCGCAGCTCGTGCGACACCGTCGCGACGAAGTCCGACCGCATCTGCTCGAGACCGCGCTCCTCGGTCAGGTCGCGGAACGCGTACACCGTTCCCTCGTCGAACCGGACGGCCGAGATCGACAGCCACAGCTCGCGGCCGGCGATCTCGACGGGAACGGTCGTCGGGCGTCCGTCCGCCTCCACCTTCGTCAGCGGCAGCGTCTCCGCCGGACGCCCGATCACGTCGACTGCGGGGACGCCGGTGATCTGCTCGGCGGCGTCGTTCCAGAGGAGAACGCTCCCGTGCGCGTCGACGAGCACCACGCCGTCGGCGATCGTCTCGAGCGCGCGCGCGGCACGTGCGCGCTGCTCCGCCTCCTCGTAGAGCTGTGCGTTCTCGGCGACGGCGGCGACGCGGAGCGCGAGCTCCTCGGCAGTCCGCACGTCGAGGTCGGAGAACTTTCGTCCCGACTCGGCTGCGACGAGCGTGATGGCGGCGATTGTGTCCCCGCGCGCCACGACGGGGACGCAGATGTACGAGCGGGGCTGTAGCTCCTGCAGCAGCTCGAAGTGGATCTCGTCCGCCGCGCTCTCCCGCAGCATCTCCTCGCCGATCTCCACCACGAACCGCGACTCGCCGGACGCGAAGACGGCCGCCGAGCCGGCGTCGCGGTCTCGGTACCTCGCGCGCAGCTCCTCGGCGAGGACGAGCTTCTTCGGATCGTCGTGGACGACCGCGAGCGTCCCGACGGCCCCGTGGCGCTCGCGGACGTCGACAGTGCACCAGTCTGCGATGCGTGGGACTGCGAGCCGCGCCACCGCCTGCAGGCCGGCCCGCCAGTCGAGCGACAGCGACAACTCGGCGCCCGCGTCGAGCAGGAACCGCTGCGCCTCCTCGATCCGCTTGCGGTCGTCGATGTCGGTCGCAGTCCCGATCCAGAACGCGATCGCACCGTCGTCGCCGCGGATCGGCACCGCACGGCCGAGGTGCCACCGGTAGCTGCCGTCCGAGGCGCGGAACCGGTACTCGACCTCGAACACCGACCCGTCCTCGAGCGACTGCTGCCGCCGCGCCACCGTCCCCGGCAGGTCGTCGGGATGCGTGACGCGCGTCCACGCGTGCGCGTCGATCTCGTCGTCGGTCATGCCCGTGTACTCGAACCACCGCTGGTTGAAGTACGTGGCGTTGCCCTCGAGGTCGGACGTCCACACGATCTGTGGCATCGCGTCCGCGAGCTGGCGATACTGCTCGGCGCTCGCACGGCGGAGCTCGGCGAGCTCCTGCGCCGCGATCTGCTCGGCCTGCTGGCGGATCTGGCGGTTCTTCTCCCAGAGCTCGACGAAGACCGCGACCTTCGCGCGCAGGATCTCGGGCTCGAACGGCTTGAAGACGTAGTCGACCGCGCCGACCTCGTAGCCGCGGAAGACGTGCCGCTCCTCCTTCGACAACGCCGTCAGGAAGATGATCGGGAGCGCGCGGGTGCGCTCGCGCTGCTTGATCACCTCCGCGACCTCGAAGCCGTCCATGTCGGGCATCTGGACGTCGAGGAGGATCACCGCGAAGTCGTCGCGGTGAAGCAGGATGCGCAGCGCCTCCGCGCCCGATCCCGCACTCACGAGCTCGTGCCCGAGCGGCTCGAGGATCGCCTGCAGGGCGAGCAGGTTCTGCGGACGGTCGTCGACGAGAAGCAGCGACGGCATCAGGCGCAGAGCTCCAGCAACGTGGGAGCGATCTCGTCGACGCCGCAAACGCGCGCTCCGGGCACCGCGGCGAGCGCGGCGCGCGGCATCTCGGGCCGAGCCGCCGAGCCGGGGTCCTGGACGATCGCCGCGCCGCCGAGCTCGGCGACGCGGGCGAGGCCCTGCGCGCCGTCGGCGTTCGCGCCGGTGAGGACGACGCCGACGCAGCGCTCGCGGTAGGCCTCCGCCGCGCTCGCGAGCAGGACGTCGATCGACGGCCGTGCGAACGACACCGGGCCGTCGGTCGACAGCGCGAATGCGCCGCGCTCCACCAGCAGGTGGTAGTCGGGCGCAGCGACGTACACGGTGCCGCCCTCGATCGCGTCCTTGTCGTCGGCCTCGCAGACGTGCAGGGGCGTCACCGCGCCGAGCAGGTCGCGGAACGCGGTCGGGTGCGACTCGGGCGAGCGGTGCTGCGCGACGACGACGGCCGGCGCGAAGTCGTCCGGCAGGGCACGGAGCACGCGACGCAGGACGTCGAGACCGCCCCAGGACGCACCGATGGCCACAAGCTCCCTCATCGCACCTTCCGGTACAGCCTCTCCTGGGCGTCGAGCTCCTCGTAGCGGTCCTCGAACCCGGTGAACCGGATCGACTCCTTGTGCCCGAGCGCCAGGATCCCCAACCGCTCGAGACTCTCGTAGAAGAGCTGATGAACCTTGTTCTGCAGCGAGCGGTCGAAGTAGATCATCACGTTGCGGCAGAGGATGAGGTTGAACTCGTTGAACGCGCGGTCCTGGACGAGGTTGTGCGGCGCCCAGACGACGTTCTTCGTGAGCGCGCGTTCGAACAGCGCCCCCTCGTACTTCGCGAGGTAGTACTCGGAGAACGAGCGCGTCCCGCCGGCGCGAACGTAGTTCTCGGTGTACTCGCGCATCTTCTCGAGGTCGAAGATCCCGGCGCGCGCCTGCTCGAGGACAGCCTCGTTGATGTCGGTGGCGTAGATGCGCGTGCGGTCGTAGAGGCCCTCCTCGGTGAGGAGGATCGCGAGCGAGTAGACCTCCTCGCCGGTCGAGCAGCCGGCCACCCAGATGCGCGTGAAGGGATACGTGCGCAGAACCGGCACGACCTTCTCGCGCAGCGCCGCGTAGAACGTCGGGTCGCGGAACATCGACGTCACGTTGATCGAGAGGTCGAGCAGCAGCCGCTCCATCGCGTCGGGCTCGTGCAGCACGCGGTCGAGCAGGCCCGCGATCGTGCGGACGCCCTCGGCGTGCACGCGCCGCCACACGCGGCGCTTCAGCGAGGCGGGCGCGTACTCGCGGAAGTCGAAGCCGTACTGCCGGTAGACGCCCTCGAGGAGCAGCCGGAGCTCGAGCGTCTCGAGGTCCAGCCGCCCCTCGGGCGTCTCGTCGGTGCGTTCGGCGTCTACCGGTACAGCCATACCCGCATCAGCGACAGCAGCTGGTCGGTGTCGACCGGCTTCGTGATGTAGTCGGACGCGCCGGAGGCGATCGACTTCTCGCGGTCGCCCTTCATCGCCTTCGCCGTCAGCGAGATGATCGGCAGCTTCTGGAACTTGGGCTGTTCGCGGATCCGGCGCATCGCCTCGTAGCCGTCGAGCTCCGGCATCATGATGTCCATCAGCACGAGGTCGATCGCCGGGTCGGCCTCGAGCGTCGCGATCGCCTCGTTGCCGTTCTCGGCGAACTGCACCTCCATGCCCTGGCGTTCGAGGACGGACGCGAGCGCGAACACGTTGCGCACGTCGTCGTCGGCGATCAGCACGCGTTTCCCCTTGAACACCTCGTCCGAGCTGTGGAGCTGCTCGAGCATCCGGCGCTTCTCCGCCGGCAGCTTCGACTCGACGCGGTGGAGGAACAGCGCCGTCTCGTCGAGCAGCCGCTCGGGCGAGCGGACGTCCTTGACGATGATCGTCTCGGCGTACTTCTTCAGCCGCGTCTCCTCACGGCGTGTGAGGTCGCGGCCCGTGTAGACGATCACCGGCAGGCTGCGCCACCGCTCGTCGGTCTTCACCTTCTCGAGAAGCGAGAAGCCGCTCATCTTCGGCAGCTTGAGGTCGAGCACCATGCAGTCGAAGCGCCGGTCGCTCTCGAGCTGCTCGAGCGCCTCCTCCGACGACGACGCCGTCGTCACCTCGACGTCCTCGCCTGCGACGAGCTCGCAGATCGCGCGGCGCTGGTCGTCGTCGTCGTCGACGACGAGCAGGTTGCGCACGCCGCGCTCGACGAACTCCGAGATGCGCTGGAACTGCTCGTCGAGCGTCCCGTGCTCGACCGGCTTCTGCAGCACCGCGACCGCGCCTGCGCGCAGCGCGTCGTGGACGCCGCCGTTCTCGACGCCGCCCGAGACGATGTGCACCGGGATGTGGCGCGTCTCGGGATTGCGCTTCAGCTGCTCGAGCACCTGCCACCCGTTGCGCACGGGCAGCTTCATGTCGAGGATGATCGCGTCGGGACGCAGCTCGTGCGCGAGCCGGATCCCCTCGTCGCCGCTCGAGGCGACGATCCCCTTGAAGCCGCGCTCGCGTGCCATCGCGAGCTCGACCTGCGCGAAGTCGGGGTCGTCCTCGACGATCAGGACGACGCGGTCGCCGTCGGCGAGCTCCTGGCGGTCGTCGGCGACCTCGACGATGACGCGCGGCGGCTCGAGCGGCTCCGGCTCCGAGCGCGCGGGCGGCACGTCGTCGATGTCCTCGAGCTCCGGCGCGTTGCCCGGCAGGTAGAGCGTGAACGTCGAGCCTTCGCCGGCCGCCGACTGGACGCGGATCTCGCCGCCGAGCAGCCGCGCGATCTCGCGCGAGATCGAGAGGCCGAGGCCGGTGCCGCCGTACCGGCGCGACGTCGTCCCGTCGGCCTGCTGGAACGACTCGAAGATCAGCTTCAGCTTGTCGTCCGGGATCCCGATGCCGGTGTCCGTCACCTCGAACTGCACGACGGTGTCGGCCTCCTTCAGCGTCTGCGAGTCGAAGCGGATCATCGTCGGCGCCGGTGCGACGCGCAGCGTCACCGAGCCCTGCTCCGTGAACTTGAATGCGTTCGACAGCAGGTTCTTGAGGATCTGCTGCAGACGCTGCTCGTCCGTCACGATCGTCGGCGGCATCGTCTCGTCGACGCTGACGACGAACTCGAGCTGCTTCTGGTCGGCGATCGGCCGGAAGTTTCGGTCGACGTAGTCGACGACGGCCGCGGGCTCGACGGGCGCGATGTTCACGTCCATCTTCCCGGCCTCCACCTTCGACAGGTCGAGGATGTCGTTGATCAGCTCGAGGAGGTCGCTGCCGGCGTTGTAGATCGTGCGGGCGAACTCGATCTGCTTCTCGGTGAGCGTCTCCTCCTGGTTGTCGGCGAGCAGCTTCGCGAGGATGAGGAGGGAGTTGAGCGGCGTGCGCAGCTCGTGGCTCATGTTCGCGAGGAACTCGCTCTTGTACTTCGACGAGATCGCGAGCTGCTCCGCCTTGTCCTCGAGCTCGGACCGTGCGAGCTCGACCTCCGTGTTCTTCTGCTCGATGCGAGCGTTCTGCTCGGCGAGCAGCGCGGCCTTCTCCTCGAGCTCCTCGTTCGTCTGCTGGAGCTCTTCCTGCTGCTGCTGGAGCAGCTCCTCGGACGCCTTGAGCGACCGCGCCTGCTCCTCGAGCTCCTGGTTCGTACGCTCGAGCTCGTCGCGCTGCGCCTGCAGCTCCTCGGACTGCGACTGCAACTCGAGCGTCAGGCCCTGCGACTGCTGCAGCAGCTCCTCCGTCCGCATCGTCGCGATGATCGTGTTCAGGACGACGCCGAGGGTCTCGGAGAGCTGCTCGAGGAAGGTGAGGTGCGCCTCGGAGAACGGCGTGAACGACGCGAGCTCGATCACCGCCATCACCTGGTCCTCGAAGAGGACCGGGATGACCGAGATGTTGACCGGCGCCGCCTCGCCGAGGCCGGAGCCGATCGTGATGTAGTCCTCCGGCGCCTGCGTGACCACGATCGGCTTCCGCTCGAGCGCCGCCTGCCCGACGAGCCCGTCGCCGAGGGCGAAGACGTTCGCGACGCCCTTGCGCCGCTTGTACGCGTAGCTCGCGATCAGGCGCAGGGCCGGGTCGGCCCCTTCCTCCGCCTCGGCCATGAAGAAGCCGCCGTGCTGCGCGCCGACGAGCGGCGTCAACTCGCTCATGATCAGGCGGCTGACCTGCTTCAGGTCGCGCTGGCCCTGGAGCATGCCGCTGAACCGCGCCATGTTCGTGTTGAGCCAGTCCTGCTGCGCGTTGACCTCGGTGGTGACGCGCAGGTTCGTGATCATCTGGTTGATGTTGTCGCGGAGCTCCTCGACCTCTCCGCGCGCCTCGACGGCGATCTCGCGGGTGAGGTCGCCGCTCGTGACCGCGGTCGTCACCTCGGCGATCGCGCGGAGCTGCGTGGTGAGCGTCCCGGCGAGCGTGTTCACGCTGTCCGTCAGGTCGCGCCACACGCCGGAGACGCCCTCGACGTTCGCCTGGCCGCCGAGGATGCCCTCGGTGCCGACCTCGCGTGCGACCCGGGTGACCTCGGCGGCGAACGACGCGAGCTGGTCGACCATCGTGTTGATCGTGTTCTTCAGCTCGAGGATCTCGCCGCGGACGTCGACCGTGATCTTCTTCGACAAGTCGCCCTGCGCGACCGCCGTCGTCACCTCGGCGATGTTCCGCACCTGGTTCGACAGGTTGTCCGCGAGCGTGTTCACGTTGTCGGTCAAGTCCTTCCACGTGCCAGACACGCCCTTCACGTTCGCCTGACCGCCGAGGCGGCCCTCGGTGCCGACCTCGCGGGCGACGCGCGTGACCTCGTCGGCGAACGACGAGAGCTGGTCGACCATCGTGTTGATCGTGTCGGCGAGCGCCGCGACCTCGCCCGACGCCGCGACGGTGATCTTGCGCGTCAGGTCGCCGCTCGCGACCGCCGTCGTCACCTCGGCGATGTTGCGCACCTGCGTCGTGAGGTTCGACGCCATGAAGTTCACGTTGTCGGTGAGGTCCGCCCACACGCCGGACACGCCCTCGACGCGCGCCTGGCCGCCGAGGATGCCCTCCGAGCCGACCTCGCGCGCGACGCGCGTCACCTCCGAGGAGAACGCGCGCAGCTTGTCGACCATCTCGTTGATGGTCTCCTTCAGCTCGAGCACCTCGCCGCGGACGTCCACCGTGATCTTCTTCGACAGGTCGCCGTTCGCGACCGCCGTCGTGACCTCGGCGATGTTGCGGACCTGCGTGGTCAGCGACGACGAGAGGCCGTTCACGGAGTCGGTCAGGTCCTTCCAGGTGCCGCTGACGCCCTTGACGTTCGCCTGGCCGCCGAGGAGGCCCTCGGTGCCGACCTCGCGGGCCACGCGTGTGACCTCGTCGGCGAACGACGAGAGCTGGTCGACCATCCGGTTGATCGTGTCGGCGAGTGTCGCGACCTCGCCGCGCGCCTCGACGGTGATCTTGCGCGTCAGGTCGCCGTTCGCGACGGCGGTCGTGACGTCGGCGATGTTCCGTACCTGCGTCGTCAGGTTGTTCGCCATGAAGTTCACCGAGTCGGTGAGGTCCTTCCAGGTGCCGCTGACCCCCTACACGACCGCCTGGCCGCCGAGGACGCCCTCGGTGCCGACCTCGCGGGCGACGCGCGTTACCTCGTCGGCGAACGACGAGAGCTGGTCGACCATCGTGTTGATCGTGTTCTTCACCTCGAGGATCTCGCCGCGCGCGTCGACGGTGATCTTCCGCTTCAGGTCGCCGCCCGCGACCGCTGCGGTCACGTCGGCGATGTTGCGCACCTGGTTCGTCAGGTTGTCGGCGAGCGTGTTCACGTTCTCGGTCAGGTCGCGCCAGACGCCGCTGACCCCCTCGACGCGCGCCTGGCCGCCGAGGCGGCCCTCGGTGCCGACCTCGCGGGCGACGCGCGTCACCTCCGCGGCGAACGCGTTCAGCTGCACGACCATCGTGTTGATGGTGTCCGCGAGCTCCGCGACCTCGCCCTTCGCCTGCACGGTGATCTTCCGCGACAGGTCGCCGTTCGCGACCGCCGTCGTCACCTCGGCGATGTTGCGGACCTGGTTCGTGAGGTTGTCGGCCATGCCGTTCACCGACTCGGTGAGGCCGCGCCACACGCCGGAGACGCCCTCGACCCGCGCCTGGCCGCCGAGCTGCCCCTCGGTGCCGACCTCGCGGGCGACGCGCGTGACCTCGTCGGCGAACGTCGCGAGCTGGTCGACCATCGTGTTGATCGTGTTCTTCAGCTCGAGGAACTCGCCGACCGCCGCGACGTCGATCTTCCGCGACAGGTCGCCCCGCGCGACCGCGGTCGTCACGTCGGCGGTGTTCCGGACCTGCTCCGTGAGGTTGCGAACCATCAGGTTCACGTTGTCGGTGAGCGACCGCCACGTCCCGGACACGCCTTCGACCGTCGCCTGACCGCCGAGGCGGCCGTCGACGCCGACCTCGCGGGCGACGCGTGTGACCTCGTCGGCGAACGACGAGAGCTGGTCGACCATCGTGTTGATCGTGTCGGCGAGCTCCGCGACCTCGCCCTTCGCCTGCACGGTGATCTTCCGCGAGAGGTCGCCGTTTGCGACTGCCGTCGTCACCTCGGCGATGTTGCGCACCTGCGTCGTCAGGTTGTTCGCCATCGAGTTGACGTTGTCGGTGAGCGCCTTCCAGGTGCCGGCGGCGTTCGGCACGTCCGCCTGGCCGCCGAGCTGGCCCTCGGTGCCGACCTCGCGCGCGACGCCCGTCACCTGGTCGGCGAACGTGCGCAGCGTGTCGATCATCGCGTTGATCGTGTCGGCGAGCGCCGCCACCTCACCGCGGGCCTCGATCGTGAACTTCTGGTTCAGGTCGCCGTTCGCCACCGCGGTGACGACCTTCGCGATGCCGCGGACCTGCGTCGTCAGGTTCGTCGCCATGAAGTTCACGTTGTCCGTGAGGTCCTTCCACGTGCCGCTGACGCCCTTGACGTTCGCCTGGCCGCCGAGCTGGCCCTCGGTGCCGACCTCGCGCGCGACCCGTGTGACCTCGTCGGCGAACGACGAGAGCTGGTCGACCATCGTGTTGATCGTGTTCTTCAGCCGGAGGATCTCGCCCTTCGCATCGACGGTGATCTTTCGCGTGAGGTCGCCCTGCGCGACCGCCGTGGTCACCTCGGCGATGTTCCGCACCTGGTTCGTGAGGTTGTCGGCCATCCCGTTCACCGACTCGGTGAGGCCCCGCCACACGCCGGAGACGCCTTCCACCTCGGCGGCGCCGCCGAGCTTCCCTTCCGATCCCACTTCGCGCGCCACGCGCGTCACCTCGGCCGCGAACACGCGCAGCCGGTCGATCATCGCGTTGATCGTGTCGGCGAGCGCGGCCACCTCGCCCTTCGCCTCGATCGTGAACTTCCGGTTCAGGTCACCGTCGGCCACGGCGGTGACGACCTGGGCGACGCCGCGCACCTGCGTCGTCAGGTTGGAGACCATCAGGTTCACGTTGTCGGTGAGGTCCTTCCACGTGCCGGAGACGCCCTTCACCTGCGCCTGCCCGCCGAGCTTCCCTTCGGTCCCCGCCTCGCGCGCCACGCGCGTGACCTCGTCGGCGAACGACGAGAGCTGGTCGACCATCGTGTTGATCGTGTTCTTCAGCTCGAGGACTTCGCCCTTCGCGTCCACCGTGATCTTCGCCGTCAGGTTGCCGTTCGCCACGGCGGTTGTGACCTCGGCGATGTTCCGCACCTGCGAGGTCAGGTTCGACGCCATCCCGTTGACGTTGTCGGTGAGGTCCTTCCACGTGCCGGAGACGCCCTTCACCTGCGCCTGCCCGCCGAGCTTCCCTTCGGTGCCGACCTCGCGCGCGACGCGCGTCACCTCGTCGGCGAACGACGACAGCTGATCGACCATCGCGTTCACGGTCGTGCCGATCCGCAGGAACTCGCCCTTCACCGGCCGGCCCTCGATCTTGAGCGCCATCTTCTGCGTCAGGTCGCCCTCGGCGACGGCATCGATGACGCGTGCGACCTCGAGCGTGGGGCGGGAGAGGTCGTCGATCATCGCGTTGACGGCGCGAAGCGTCGTCTGCCAGTGGCCCTTCGACTTGCGGAGGTCGGCGCGCTCGGTGAGCCGGCCCTCGCGCGCGATCGCCGTCGCGACGCGCGCGATCTCTTCCATCGTCCGCTGGCGGCTCGCCGCCATCTCGTTGTAGGCGCGGAAGAGGTCGCCGACGACGCCGCGCTTGCGCCCGTCGAGCTTCAGTGCGACGTCGCCCTCCGCCGAGGCTCGGAGCGCCTCGAGCAGGGGCTGCAGGTCGGCAGCGGCGACCACGGCGCCGCCGCCGTTCCCCGCCGCGGCGGTGCGCGCCGTGCGGGGCTTCGTCTGTGTGGCCACAGATCTGTCCTTTCTCGCTGGTGTGAAGGGCCCTCGGACTGCGTGTGCCCCGCGCGGGATCCCGCGGAACCTGCCGAATCCTAGGTGGAAAAGGTGGGTCTTACAACTTCTAGGAGTGGGCCGACCGGCCCAGCGCAGCGTCCAGGTCGGCCCAGAGATCTTCGACCGGCTCCAGGCCGACCGACAGGCGCAGCAGGCCCGCCGGCACGCGGTCGCCCTCCCAGCGGTGGCGGCTCTCGAGCGAGCTCTCGACGCCGCCGAGCGAGGTCTGGTTCGCGATCAGGTGCGTGGAGGTCTCGACCGCACGTGCGTCGTCGACGTCGAAGGAGAGGAGGCCTCCGAAGCCGGGGTAGCGGACGAGGTGCACCGCCGGGTGCGCCTCGAGCCGGCGGGCGAGCTCCTGCGCCGTCTCGGTCTGCCGCCGGACACGGAGCTCGAGCGTCGGCAGGCCGTGCAGCAGCGCCGCCGCCGCGTCGGGCGCGGCGGTCAGGCCGAGCTTCGTCCGCACCTCGTAGAGCCGCGCGCGCCTGTCCGCGTCGCGTGTCACGGTCGCGCCCAGGAGCGCGTTGTGGTGCCCCGTCAGGTATTTCGTCGCCGAGTGGAGGGCGACGTCGGCGCCGGCGTCGAGCGCTTTCAGGAACACGGGCGTCGAGGCGGTCGCGTCGCAGATCACGACGGCGTCGTGCGCGCGGAGCGCGTCCCAGTCGGGGACGGTCAGGAACGGGTTCGACGGCGCCTCCACCCACACGACGTCGGCGCCGGCCGGCGGCGGCCCGGTCTGGTCGAACTCCGTCACCTCGAGCCCCCACGGCGCGAACTGCGCGAACGTCGCCCCAGTCCCGTAGTAGGCCCCCGCCGCCAGCGCGAGCCGCGTCCCCGGGCGGCAGAACGCCAGCACGCACGCCGTCACCGCCGAGGTTCCGGAGCCGTAGAGCAGGGCGTCGCCGCCCTCGAGCTCGCCGAGCGCGCGCTCCGCCGCCGCGCCCGTCGGATGGCCCTGGCGCTGGTAGACGAACTCACGCGGCTCGCCGCGGTCGTCGTACGGCCAGACCGTCGAGCGGTCGATCGCCATCCGCGTCCCTGGACGGTGTCTGGCACCTCGCGGTGTCAGACACCTCGCCTCGCGGTCACGCGCGCCCGCCCGGGGTGAACAGCGTCAGCTGCATGCCGTCGGGTGCGGCGAGGCGCACGTTGACGTCGTTCCACGGGGTGCGCACCGGCCCGGCGATGCGGTGGGCTCCGGCCGCCTCGAGCTCGTCGGCGACGGCGGCGGAGTCGTCCACCTCGAACGCGATCCGCACCTTCGGCGCGACGCGGCGGCCGACCTCGATCTCGTCGACCATCGCCGCCTGCCCCTCGTCGAAGAGCTCGAGCGTCGCGCGGCCGGCTTCGAGCAGCACGCCGCGCGAGCCTTCCGCCACCCACATGTCGCGCATCTCCATCCCGAGCACGTCGCGATAGAACGCGACGGCCTCGTCCCAGTTCTCGACGGTGAGCGCCACCCTCAGCTCGGAGACCACTGCCGCCTCGCGAGCTCGTTCAGCGGCTCGAGCGCGTCGATCGCGCTCGACGTCCAGCCGGAGTTGCCCTCGTACACCGACGCGAGCAGCGCCGCCAGCTCGTCGCCGAGCTCGGCGCGCAGTGCGTCACTCGGGCGGCGCCGCGTCGGGTCTGCGTCGCCGCGGGCGACGATCGCGAGTGCGATCGCGTTCCGCGTCCGCCGGGCGAACGCGGCCGTATCGACCTCGCCGCAGGTGTCGATCGCGTCGCGGACGGCGTCGAGCGTCACAGCAGCGATCGTACGCCCTCGGCGAGCCGCGCGAGGTCGCTTTCGTCGTGTGCTCCCACCGATCGCGCCGCTCGTCCGCAGCCTCATAGGCGCCGATCTCGGCTTCGCGCCGAAGGTGGTCGACGACCGCGTCGAGGACGGGCCGGGGAGGGAGCGCGGCACCCGCGTTGTTGAGGTGTGCGACGTGGTTCACCCCGGGCGTATCCGCGCGCACACGGTCGACGTCGATCACGGCGTAAGGCTATGTACGCTCCGACTCATGGCGCAGACGGAGAAGCGCACGCACGAGACGACGGCCGACAAGCTCGAATGGCTGCAGGAGCTTCGCGAGGAGTCGCTCCACGCAGGCTCCCCGAAGTCGGTCGACAAGCACCGCGCGGCGGGGAAGCTGCTTGCCCGCGAACGTGCCGAGCGCCTCTGCGATCCCGGCTCGTTCGTCGAGCTCGACCGCTATGTACGCCACCGCGAGTCGAATTTCGGGATGCTCGAGCGGCGTCCGTACGGCGATGCCGTCGTCACGGGCTACGGGACGATCTTCGGCCGCCGCGTCTTCGTCTTCAGCCAGGACTTCACCGTCTTCGGCGGTTCGCTCTCCGAGGTCTTCGCCGAGAAGATCTGCAAGGTGATGGACCTCGCGGCCAAGTACGGCTGCCCCGTCATCGGCATCAACGACTCCGGCGGCGCGCGGATCCAGGAAGGCGTCGTCTCGCTCGCGGGCTACGCGGAGATCTTCTGGCGGAACGTGCAGGCGTCGGGCGTGATCCCGCAGATCTCGCTCGTGATGGGGCCGTGCGCCGGCGGCGCCGTGTACTCCCCGGCGATGACGGACTTCATCCTGATGGTCGAGGGGACGTCGTACATGTTCATCACCGGCCCCGACGTCGTGAAGACGGTGACGGGCGAGGAGGTGACGTTCGAGGAGCTCGGCGGGGCGCTCACGCATGCGTCGAAGTCGGGCGTTGCGCACCTCGTCGCGCCCGACGAGGAAGCCGCGCTCGAGGACGCGCGCTACCTCCTGAGCTTCCTGCCGCAGAACAACACCGAGCCGACGCCGTACGACCCGCCGGCCGATCCCGTCGACCGCGAGTCGCCGGAGCTCGACGACCTCATCCCCGACGAGGCGACGAAGCCCTACGACATCAAGACCGTGATCGACGCCGTGGTCGACGACGGCGACTTCCTCGAGATCCAGCCGATGTTCGCGGACAACATCGTGTGCGGGTTCGCGCGGCTCGGCGGCTACAGCGTCGGGATCGTCGGCAATCAGCCGAAGTCGCTCGCCGGAGTGCTCGACATCAACTCGTCGGAGAAGGCGGCGCGGTTCGTCCGCACCTGCGATGCCTTCAACATCCCGCTCGTCACGTTCGTCGACGTGCCCGGCTTCCTGCCGGGGACGGCGCAGGAGTGGGGCGGCATCATCCGGCACGGCGCGAAGCTGCTCTATGCGTACTGCGAGGCGACCGTGCCGAAGCTGACGGTGATCACGCGGAAGGCCTACGGCGGTGCGTACGACGTCATGAGCTCGAAGCACGTCCGCGCCGACTTCAACTTCGCGTGGCCGACGGCCGAGGTCGCGGTGATGGGACCCGACGGCGCCGTCAACATCATCTTCCGCAACGAGCTCGCAGAGTCCGACGACCCGGACGCGCGCCGAGCCGAGCTGATCGCCGAGTACAAGGAGGCCTTCGCGAACCCGTACACGGCTGCCGAGCGCGGTTACGTGGACGAGGTGATCGAGCCGCGCCGCACGCGGCCGGTGCTGATCGACGCGCTGAAGACGGCGATCACGAAGCGCGAGCGCCGCCCGCCGCGCAAGCACGGGAACATTCCGCTCTAGGCGGAACGCCGTCGTCGAGTCGGATCGGGCCGGCTAAACGCCGACGGCCTCGGCCGACGTGCCGACGGCGGCGAAGAACGCGCGCACGACGTCGGGGTCGAACTGCGAGCCGGCGCACCGCTCGACCTCGGCGAGCGCCTCGTGACGCGCCATCCCGCGGCGGTAGAGCCGGCTGGAGGTCATCGCGTCGAACGCGTCGGCGACGAAGATGATGCGCGCGCCGAGCGGGATGTCGTCCCCCGCGAGCCCGTTCGGATAGCCGGCGCCGTCCCACCGCTCGTGGTGGTGCAGCACCCACTCGGCGATCGGGTCGACTCCGAGGCTCTCGAGCATCCGGTGCCCGATCTGCGGATGCCGCTGGATGACGAGCCACTCCGCGCTCGAGAGCGAGCCCGGCTTCTGGAGGATCTCTTCCGGGATCGCGAGCTTCCCGAGGTCGTGGAGCCGCGCCGCGAGCCGCGTCAGCTCGACGTCGTCGGCGGTGAGGCCCAGATGCTCCGCGATCAGCCCGGCGAGGTCGGCGACACGCTCCGAATGGCTTCCGGTGTAGGCGTCGCGCGAGTCCACCGCACGCGCGAGCGACGCGGCCGCACGGAACCGCGCGGCGCGGTCTGCGCCGCCGGCGACGCGGCGGAACTCGGTCAGCTCGACGACGTCGGGACGCGCGAGGCGCACCTGGTTCTTGCCGTGCTCCTTCGCCCAGTACAGCGCGCTGTCGGCGAGCCGGATCAGCGCGTCGCGCTCGCGCCCGTGCTGCGGGTACGTGGCGACGCCTGCGCTGACCGTGATGCCGCCGACGAAGGAGAGATCCATCTCCTCGATGCGGTCGACGATCGACTCGGCGGTGGCGAGCGCGCCCTTGTCGTCGACGGAGGGCAGGAGGACGGCGAACTCGTCGCCGCCGAGCCGGAACGCCTCGCCGCCCTGGCGGAGCTTGCCCGCGACCTGCGAGAGCACGCGGTCTCCGGCCGGGTGGCCGTGCTGGTCGTTGACCCGCTTGAAGTCGTCGATGTCGAGGAAGCAGAGCGAGAGCATCCCGTGGGACTCCTCCGCCGCGGCGAGCTCGCGCTGCAGCCGCTCGTGGAAGTGCCGGTGGTTGCCGAGCCCCGTGAGCGGATCGGTGAGGGCGAGTCGCATCGCGTTCAGGGCGCGGTGCGTCGACCGCTGGTAGAGCGAGATCGCGACGAGCGGCCCGACGAGCGCCGCGAACAGGTACGGCGTCCGCTGCCAGAGCACGACGAGCATCAGGGCCGCCGACGCCATCATCGAGAACGGCACGATCGTCCAGCGGACGTTCGAGCGCATGAGCTCGAGGTAGCGGATCTCCGATCCCGACGCCGCGATCGCGGCGGTCACGATCGGGATGTTCAGCGCGTAGAGGATCACGGCCGCGACCGTGGTCTCGAGGAGGACCTGGCCCGTCGCATGCCCGTGGGCCCAGTGGAGCCCGAGGCCGGCGGCGGTGCCGACGAGGCCGAACAGGCCGGCGTTGAACACCGTCCGGATCAGCGGCCGGCGCTCGATCACGGCGATGATCGTCCAGGCACTCGCCATCACGAACGTGGCGGGCGCCCAGCCGAAGAGCACGAGCGCCGCGATCGAGAACACCGATCCGAGCGAGAGGCCGTTCGCGTCCGCGCCTTCGACGGGCACGGGGAACCGCTCGGCGAGCGCCGAGGCGATCAGGAACACGAACACACCGACGACGGTCGTCGGTGAGCCGGGGTGTCGCACAAAGGAAAACGTCGCCGCAACGTACGCGGCGACGCCGACCAGGGATACGGGCCCGACTACCGCGAGCAGTCTCGCGGGTGGTAGCGCCCGGCGAATCATCGCGGAGAGGCTGCTACCAGGTGAAGTTCGTAGCCGCCCAGGTGAAGTTCGCGATCAGGCCCGCCAGCGCAACGAGCGCCGCCACGACCAGGATCAACGTCACCTTGGTATTCCAATTCAGCATCGAAGCAGTCCTCCGGTGTTGGTGCCGCATTGGAGCCAATTGTCGAGGAGGCACCGATGCCTGGGCATCACCCGAACGGGGGAAAACGCTTTTGTTGAGCCGAATCCCTCGAACGAGTGAGCCGGGTCCGGGCGTATGCTTTTCGGCCATGGACGTCGAGACGACGCCGCCTCAGCCGGATCCGGTGCTCGATGCGATCGCCGAAACCCTGGGGGAGACGGCGGCAGCGCCGGATCCCTGGTGGCAGGCCGGCGTCGCAGAGAACCTCGAGACGTAACCGGACGCGCGCCCGTTCCGTTCCACCGGTGTCATGTGCATCCGGTGTGGCGAACACGACACCCCTCCCGACCGGCCGTACTGCGTCCACTGCACCTTCGCCGTCCGGGCGGAGGTCGAGGACGGCCTGCGGCGCCTCTCCGAGTACCTCGGCGCCTGGGCGGCCTTCGACCAGTGGTGCAGCTCACGCGGGCGCGCCGCTACGGCGTAGCAGCGCGGGAGCAGAGCGGGCGTAGTCGAGCCCGGAGATCCACGTCAGCGCGAGCGCGACGAGGAGCGTCCACCACGCGACCGAGTGGCTCCAGACGCCCGCGGCCGCGAGCCCCCCGACGGCGGCCGCGATCGCCTGTGCCCACGTCTTGACCTTCGCGAGGTCGCGCGCAGCGATCACGACGCCGCGCTCGACGGCCGCCTGGCGCAGCCCCGAGATGAGGAGCTCGCGCGCGACGATCGCCGCGACCATCCACGCCGGGAAGACGCGCTGGTCGATCAGCACGATCAGCGTCGCCATCACGAGCAGCTTGTCCGCGATCGGGTCGAGCAGTGACCCGAGCGACGACGACCTCCCCTGGCGGCGCGCGATGCGGCCGTCGAACCAGTCGGTCGCCATCGCCACGCAGAAGACGGCGGTGCCCCAGTAGTCGTGGTTCGCGAACGAGAGCGCGAACAGGAGGACGACGACCGGCACCGACGCGGCGCGTACGAGAGTCAACTGATCCGCGACGCTCATGTCTCCGAGAGAATACGGCCATGTTCGACAAGGTCCTGGTCGCCAACAGAGGCGAGATCGCCGTCCGCATCTTCCGCACGCTGCGCGACATGGGCATCGCGTCCGTCGCGGTGTACTCGGACGTCGACCGCACGGCGCTCCACCCGCGGTACGCCGACGAGGCGTACGCGCTCGGCGGCGCGACGTCGGCCGACAGCTACCTCGTCGTCGAGAAGCTCCTCGAGGCGGCGCGCGCGACGGGCGCCGGCGCCGTCCATCCCGGCTACGGGTTCCTGTCGGAGAACGCGCGGTTCGCGCAGGCGGTCGAGGACGCGGGTCTCGTCTGGATCGGGCCGCCGCCGTCCGCGATCGAGCTGATGGGTTCGAAGACGCGCGCGCGGCAGGCGATGCAGGCGGCGGGCGTCCCGATCATCCCGGGCACGACCGACCCCGTCGGGTCCGCCGAGGAGGTCGCGGCGCTCGGCGACGACATCGGCTACCCGCTGCTGATCAAGGCGGCGGCCGGCGGCGGCGGCAAGGGCATGGAGATCGTCTGGTCGGCGGACGAGGCCGCGCGCGCGTTCGAGTCGGCACAGCGCCAGGGGCAGTCGTACTTCGCCGACTCGTCGGTGTACGTCGAGAAGTATCTCGAGGATCCGCGCCACGTCGAGGTGCAGGTGCTCGCCGACGCGCACGGCAACGTCATCCATCTCGGCGAGCGCGACTGCACGATCCAGCGCCGCCACCAGAAGCTGATCGAGGAGACGCCGTCGCCTGGCGTGTCGCACGAGCTGCGGAACCGCATCGGCAAGATCGGCGTCGACGCCGCCCGCGCCGCCGGCTACCGCTCCGCCGGGACGATCGAGGGCCTGCTGGCGCCGGACGGCTCCTACTACTTCATGGAGATGAACACGCGCGTGCAGGTCGAGCACACGATCACCGAGGTCGTCGCCGGCGTCGACATCGTGCGCGCGCAGATCCAGATCGCGCGCGGCGAGCGGCTGCAGTTCACGCAGGACGAGATCCGTCTGCAGGGCCACGCGATCGAGTGCCGCATCAACGCCGAGGACCCGTCGGCCGGCTTCCTGCCGAGCCCCGGCACGATCACCCACTACCGCGAGCCGTCGGGGCCGGGCGTCCGCGTCGACTCCGGTGTGGCCGAAGGCTCCGTGATCTCGCCGCTGTACGACCCGATGGTGGCGAAGCTGATCGTGCGCGGCGCCGACCGCGAGGACGCGATCGGGCGGATGCTGCGCGCCCTCGGCGAGTACCAGATCGGCGGCGTCAAGACGCTGATCGGGTTCCACAAGGCGCTCCTGGAGCATCCGTGCTTCCGGAACGGCGAGACGTGCCACGGGATCGTCGAGTCCGCGGAGCTCGCGGCGCGCGCCGAGGAGCTGTCGGACGACTCGTTCGCTCCCGTCTCGGCGCCGGCGTCGGCCGCCACGACGGAGCGGACGGCGGTCGCGGAGGTCGACGGACGGCGCGTCGAGGTCAAGGTGCTCGTGCCGGAGCCGCCGTACCGCGAGGTCGCGCGCCGGCGCCGTGAGCGCGTCGCGGCCGGCGGCGGCGCAGGCGCGACCGGCGCGATCGTGTCGCCGATGCAGGGGACGATCCTCGACGTGAAGGTCGTCGAAGGCGACGTGGTCGAGCCTGGGCAGGTGATCTGCATCGTCGAGGCGATGAAGATGGAGAACGAGGTGACGGCACACGCCGCGGGAACCGTGACGGAGCTCTCCGTCTCGCCGCTCCAGCCGATCTCGATCGGCCAGCAGATCTGCATCCTCGAGCCGGACAGCTGACGTGGGACGGCGGCCGAGGAAGCACCGTCGTCTGTGGCTCGTCGGCCTCGCGTCGGTCGTCGCGGAGCCGCTCGCGATGAAGGCGCGCGGCTACCCGATCGGCGGCAAGCTCGTCGTCCGCTGCGGGCACGGCCATCTCTTCACGACGTGGTGGATCCCGGGCGTGTCGTTCAAGGCGCTGCGGCTCGGCTGGTGGCGCTACCAGCGGTGTCCCGTCGGCGGCCACTGGTCGCTCGTCACGCCGGTGCGTCCGTCGGAGCTGACGGAGGCCGAGCGCGAGCAGGCGCGCAGCCGCTCGGACATCCCGATCCCGTAGGGATGCGCCGTTCGAGGCCCGTGATCTGGAAGCCGCGGTACGCGACGAGACGGATGCGCGAGCAGGCGTGGGCGCGAGCGGATCTGCAGCGCGAGCGCGCCGCGGCTTCCGCGCCCGGAACCGGGTCGTTCTTTCGCCGCGTGCTTCACCTCATCGCGTCGCGGCGGCGGCGGCGGCCGTAGCATGACGGCGGTGCCGGACTACGCGATCAGGCCGCTCCACGCGGACACGTGGGAAGCGTTTGCGCAGCTCGTCGAGCGCCACAACGGCGTCTTCGGCGGGTGCTGGTGCACGTGGTTCCATACCTTCCACGGCGAGAAGACCTTCACCGCCGAGGGCAACCGGGCGCTCAAGGAGCGGCTGGTGAACGAGGATCGAGCGCACGCTGCGCTCGTCTTCGACGGCGACGACGCCGTGGCATGGGCGCAGTTCGGCCCACCTGACGAGCTGCCCAACATCCACCACCGCAAGGAGTACGAGGAGCAGCTCGATCGGCCGCCTGATTACCGGATCACGTGCATCTTCGTCGACAAGCGATACCGGCGGAAGGGCGTGACGGCGGTCGCGCTCGGCGGCGCCGTCGAGCTCATCGCGAGGCGCGGGGGCGGAGTCGTCGAGGGCTACCCGCACGACACGAGCGACGGCAAGAAGGTGTCGGTCCTCTACAACGCCACGAGGTCGCTCTACGAGGAGGCCGGGTTCGAGTACCTCCGGCCCAAAGGCAAGAGAAACTGCGTGATGCGTCGCGTCGTCAGCGCACGTCCCGGCTAGCCCCAGGGCAAGCGGAGCCAGTTCGGCGGCCGTTCCCGGCGGTAGGGCTCGACCGCCGCATACCCCTCCCTCCAGTCGGACGTCTCCTCGGCGACGCATGCGGCGTGACGTGTGGCGGCCTCGGAGACCGGATACCTCACCGCCGCGCTCGAGCGCGCGCCGACCATCACGATCACGCACGGCACCTCGCCGACCCCGACGAAGGCGTGCTCGGTCCAGGGAGGCGCGTGGAAGAAGTCCCACGGCCGAAGACGGCGCTCCTCGTTCTCGACGATCAGCAGGCACTCGCCCGACACGACGAGGAAGGCCTCGGCGTTCGCCTCCTGGTGGTAGAGGGTCTTCTGTCCGTGGTCGAGCACGGTGACGTTGATCCCGACCTGGGCGAACTCGACGGGCGTGTCCCCGTATTCGTTCTCGAACGCGCACCTTCCGCCTCTGGTCTCGGCGAAGAACCACTCGGCGTCGCGGACGTTGACGACGAACCAGCCGTCGCTGACGGGCGCGAGGCCCGACCCGAGGTCCTCGAGCTGCGCTTCGCGCCGCGACGTCAAAGCGTGCGCTGGTACGCGCGGAACGTCCGGGTCGCCCACGCCGCCGTCACGATCGACAGGAGGAACAGGAAGAGCAGATGCCACCCGACGCTCGACCACGACGTTCCCGGCAGCACCACCTCGCGCGCGGCGCGCACGCCCCAGTCGACGGGGTTGTACCGGGAGGCGATCTGCATCCAGTGCGGCATGTTCGACCGCGCCATCATCGTCGTCGACAGGAAGAGCAGCGGCAGGCCGATGAAGTTCGCGACGGCGATCATCGTCGCCTCGCGCCGCGTCAGCAGCGCGATCGCCTGCGAGATCCCGGCGAACGCGCTGTTCACGAGCATGCCCGCGACGATGATGATCAGGCAGCCCAGGAGCCCCGTGTGGATGCTCACGCCGAGCGCGAACGAGACGAGCAGGATGATGACCGCCTGCAGCGCCGCCGTGATCGCAGACCGCACGATCTGCGAGAGCACGAGCGACGTGCGCGACGCCGGCGTCGCGAGGAAGCGCTCGACGACCTTGTGCTCCAGGTCGTTGATCATCGACATGCCGCTCCACGTCGCGCCGAAGAACCCGTTCATGACGACGATCGCCGGCGCGAGGAACGTCACGTACGAGCCCGTGCCGAAGCCGCCGAGGCGCGTCACGTTCTTGAACAGCTGGCCGTAGAGCACGAGCCACACCATCGGCTGCACGAGCAGCAGCACGATCCAGATCGGCTCCCGCATCAGGTTCCGCGCCTGGCGCATCACCATGTACCACGTGTGGCGCATGACGTTCATGCCGCGCGATCCTCCGCCGTGAAGTCGCGGCCCGTGTAGTGGAGGTAGACGTCGTCGAGCGACGGCCGCGACACGGACACCGAGGCGACGCCGACGCCGGCGCCCTCGAGCGCCGAGATGATCCCGGGCAGCGCACGGCCGCCGTTGTCGACGCGTGCGACCACGACCTTGCCGTCGAGCACCTGCTCCGGCCGCGCGCCGACGCCCCTGAGCACCGCCTGCGCCTCGTCGATCGCGCCGTTCTCGAGCTCGACGTGGACGGCGTCGCCCTGCAGCCTCGCCTTGAGCTCCGCCGGCGTGCCCTCGACGACCACCTTCCCCTGCGAGACGATCGCGAGGCGGTCCGCGAGCTGGTCGGCCTCTTCGAGGTAGTGCGTCGTCAGCAGGATCGTCAGCGACTCCGCCTCGGCGAGCCGCTGCACCTCCTGCCACATCGCGACGCGCGCCTCTGGATCGAGACCCGTCGTCGGCTCGTCGAGGAACAGCACGCGCGGCCGGTGCACGAGGCCGAGCGCGATGTCGAGGCGCCGGCGCATCCCGCCCGAGTAGCCCCGCACGACGCGGTCGGCGGCGTCGGCGATCCCGACGAGGCGAAGCAGCTCGTCGGCGCGGTCGCGGAGGTCGCGCCCGCCCATGCCCTGCACGCGGCCCTGCAGCATCAGGTTCTCCCGCCCGGTGCCGAACACGTCGACGCCGGAGTCCTGCGGGACGTAGCCGATCGCGCGCCTCACCGCGTTCTGCTCGCGCCGCACGTCGTGACCCGCCACCGTGGCCGTGCCCTCGTCGGCGTGCGTCAGCGTGACGAGCACGCGCACGGTCGTCGACTTGCCGGCGCCGTTGGGGCCGAGGAGCGCGAACACCTCGCCCTCGCGAACGGCGAACGAGACGCCGTCGAGCGCCTGGACGTCGCCGTACCGCTTGCGGAGGCCGTCGACCGCGATCGCTTCCATCGACGCCGAGGCTACCGACGCCGCTATCGTCTCGCGCGCCGATGGACCTCTACGAGTACCAGGGTAAGCAGCTCTTCGCGAAGTACGGCATCCCCGTGTCCGACGGGCGCGTCGCGGAGACGCCGCAGGAGGCGCGGAAGGCGGCCGAGGAGATCGGCGGCCCCGTCGTCGTCAAGGCGCAGGTGCTGACCGGCGGCCGCGGCAAGGCGGGCGGCGTGAAGCTCGCCGACGACCCCGGGGATGCGGAGCAGAAGGCGAACGACATCATCGGCCTCGACATCCGCGGCCATGTCGTGCGCCGTCTCTGGATCGAGAAGGCGTCCGACATCGCGAAGGAGTACTACCTCTCGATCACGTTCGACCGCGGCGCGAAGAAGCCGCTCTTCATGTTCACCACCCAGGGGGGCGTCGAGATCGAGGAGGTCGCGGCGAACCACCCCGACGCGCTCGTGCGGCTGCACGTCGACCCGATGGAGGGGTACCAGCCCTGGGTCGGCCGTGCGCTGATCTACGGCGCCGGCGTGGAGGACGCCGGCGAGCAGAAGCAGATCGCCGCGATCGCCGAGAAGCTCTACCGCTGCTTCGTCGAGTGCGACGCGATGCTCGCCGAGATCAACCCGCTGATCGTGACGCCGGACGGCGAGGTGAAGGCGCTCGACTCGAAGTTCACGGTCGACGACTCGTCGCTCTTCCGCCATCCGGACATCGCCGAGTTCCGCGACACGAGCGCCGCCGACCCGCTCGAGGCGCTCGCGCGCGAGAAGGGCGTGACGTACGTGAAGCTCGACGGCTCCGTCGGCATCCTCGGGAACGGCGCCGGCCTCTCGATGTCGACCGTCGACGTCGTCGTCACGGTGGGCGGCAAGCCGGCGAACTTCTGCGACCTCGGCGGCGGCGGCAACGCGCAGGGCGTCGTCGACGCGCTGACCGTGATCACCGCCGACGAGCAGGTGAAGTCGATCTTCTTCAACATCTTCGGCGGGATCACGCGCTGCGACGAGGTCGCGCGGGGGATCCTGCAGGCGCTCGACCAGATCGAGGTGAAGGTGCCGATCGTGGTGCGACTCGACGGCACGAACTCCGTCGAGGGCCGGCAGATCCTCGAGGACGCCGGGAAGCCGAACATCCATCCGGAGGCGACGATGCTCGACGGAGCACGGC
>DATDNT010000064.1:0-7649 GCA_036518135.1 Gaiellaceae bacterium
CGCGAAGACCGACCCGAAGGGCGGTGCGAAGGGGATGTCCGCCTTCATCGTCCCGATGGACTCGCCGGGCGTGACGATCGAGCAGCACCTCGACAAGATGGGCCAGCGCTCGACCGACACCTCCGCGTTCGCGCTCCAGGACGTCCGCGTCCCGGCCGCGAACCTGATCGGCGAGGAGGGCGACGGCTTCAAGATCGCGATGGCGACGCTCGACGCGACGCGTCCCGGGACGGCGATCGGCGCGGTCGGCGTCGCACGGGCGGCCTACGAGCACGCGGTCGACTATGCGAAGCAGCGCGTCACGTTCGACCTGCCGATCGCGATGCACCAGGGCGTCAACTTCATGATCGCCGACATGGCGACCGAGATCGAGGCGGCACGGCTGCTCTGCTGGCAGGCGGCCTGGATGCTCGACCAGGGGTACGGCCGCAGGGCGACGCTGTACTCGTCGTTCGCGAAGCGCTTCGCCGCCGACACGGCGATGAAGGTGACGACCGACGCCGTGCAGGTGTTCGGCGGCTACGGCTACATGAAGGAGTACCCCGTCGAGAAGCTGATGCGGGACGCGAAGCTCTTCCAGATCTACGAGGGCACGTCGCAGATCCAGCGCCTCGTGATCGCCAAGGAAATCTTCATCCCGAGGGACTGACGGTGGCGCTCGAGATCGATCTCTCCGGGCGGGTCGCGCTCGTCACCGGCGGCTCGCGCGGGCTCGGCCGGCAGGACGCGCTCACGCTCGCGCGCGCGGGCGCCGACGTCGTGATCGCCGACCTGCTTGTCGAGTCGGAGCTCTCGGAGGAGACCGACGAGTACGGGCCGCTCGCAATGGTCGCGCGGCAGCAAGGGCTCGTCGGCACCGAGTCGGCGGCGGAGGAGATCCGCTCGATGGGTCGCCGCGCGCTCGCCGTCAAGTGCGACGTCACAGACCGCGACCAGGTGCAAGCCGCGGTCGAGCGGGCGGTGTCGGAGCTCGGCTCCGTCGACATCCTGATCAACAACGCCGGCACGCTCGACCACGTCGCGCAGTTCCACGACCAGAGCCCGTCGCTGTGGGAGCGCGACCTCCGCGTGAACCTCAGCGGGGCGTTCAACTGCGCGCAGGCCGTCTGGCCGCACATGCGCGAACGGAAGTGGGGGCGCATCGTCAACATGGCATCGGTCGCCGGCACGCTCGGCGGGTTCGGCCAGGCGTCGTACTCCGTCACGAAGTCCGGCATTCTCGGCCTGACGAAGACGCTCGCCATGGAGGGCGGCCGCCACGGCATCACGGCCAACGCGATCGTGCCCGGGATCATCGGCACCGAGGCGTTTCACATGGCGAACCCCGCGATGAACGAGCGCATCGCGAACCGCACCGTCTTCAAGCGGCCCGGGGACCCGCAGGACATCGCCAACGCGATCGCGTTCCTCTGCTCCGACCTCGCCTCGTACATCACGGGCATCGAGCTGAACGTCTCCGGCGGCGTCGAGCTCTTCGTGTTCTAGGCCACGAAGTCGCGGCTACTCTGCGCGCATGGCCGCCTCGTCCACGGCCGTGCGCCGCGTCTCGACGCGCAGCCGGTTCTGGTCGCGCCTCGGGATCCTGGCGCTGGTCGCGCTCGCGATCGTCCTCGTGCTGCCCCTCTTCTTCGCGGGCTCGGCCGATCGCGTCCCCGACGGGACGCGGATCGGCGGCGTCGACGTCGGCGGCCTGACGGCAGGCGACGCGAAGGCGCTGCTCGCGGGCCGCGCCGCACGGCTCGCGAACGAGCCGGTGACGTTCACGGCGGCGGGCCACAGGTTCCGCATCTCGGCGCGTCAGCTCGACGTGCAGGCCGACTGGGTCTCGGCCGTCGACACGGCGATGCGGCAGGGAGGAGGCAACAACATCGTCCGCGGCTACCGGCGGCTCGGGCTCGAGCTGTTCCCCCAGGAGATCGTCCCGCGTGTCCGTGCGTACGAGCCGGGTGTCGACTACGAGCTGAGCCTGATCGAACAGGCCGTCGACGCGCCGCACCGCGAGGCGCGGCTCGTCCGCCGTGGCCTGCACGTGACGATCGCGGCCGGCGTCACCGGCCGCAAGCTCGACCGGGCCGTCGCGCGCGAGCGCATCGTGCGGACGCTCGCGTCGTTCTCGCGCGCGCCGATCGCGCTACCCGTGGAGACCGACGCGCCCACCGTGACGGTCGCGACGCTCGCTCCGGCGCAGCGCCGCGCGTCGACGATCGTGTCCGCGCCGGTCAAGGTGGTCGTCGGCGCGAAGACGCTCCGCATCCCCCGGTGGCGGCTCGCGAAGATCCTCGACCTGAAGACGCTGCGCTTTCGCGGGCCGGCGGCCGACGCGTTCTTCGCGCGGCTCGCGCGTCAGGTCGACAGCGAGCCGCGCGACGCGACGTTCGCGGCCTACGGCACGCACATCCGCCTCCTCCCGGCACGGGACGGGCTCGCGCTCGACATCCCGACGTCCGCGGCGCGCATCCTCGCCGCGGCCGAGCGGCCGGCGAACCGCGTCGCGCAGCTCGCGCTCGCCGTCTCGCATCCGAAGCGGTCGACGGCCGAGGCTCAGGCGATGGGGATCACGGGCGTCGTCGGCTCCTACGAGACGTTCTACGGCGGCGACCCGAACCGCATCCACAACGTGGAGCTCGTCGCGCACCTGGTCGACGGGAAGCTGATCGCGCCGGGCGCGACGTTCTCCTTCAACGGCACGACCGGTGAGCGGACGGCGGCCAAGGGCTTCCGCGAGGCGCCCGTGATCGTCAACGGCGAGCTCCAGACCGGGCTCGGGGGCGGCGTCTGCCAGGTGTCGACGACGGTGTTCAATGCCGCGTACGAGGCCGGGCTCCGGATCACGGACCGCACGAACCACGCGCTCTACATCTCGCACTATCCGCTCGGGCGCGACGCGACGGTCAACTACCCCGACGTCGACCTGAAGTTCGTGAACGACACGCCGCACTGGCTCCTGCTGCGGACGTTCGTCGGGTCGTACTCGCTGACGGTGACGCTGTACGGGACGCCGCAGAACCGCCGCGTCGAGACGATCGCGCAGCCGCTGACCGTCGTCGCGCCCGCGCCCGTGCAGAAGACCGTCGACGCGACGCTCGCGCCCGGCGAGGTCGTCGTCGACGACCCGGGAGCGCCCGCGCAATCGACCTCCGTCGAGCGGAAGGTCTACGCGCCCGACGGCTCGCTGCTCTCGGACGAGACGTGGTACTCGAGCTACCGGTCACAGCCGAAGATCATCCGGGTCGGGCCGCCGAAGCCGGTCAAGCCGGTGAAGCCGAAGACTCCGCAGAAGCAATCGCCTCCTGCAACCACGACGGCACCCTCGTCGGCCGCATCGACGACGAGTCCACCGTCGCATGTGCAGTCCAACCGTCCGCGATGATCTCGCCGTCGCGCTCGATCGCGTACTCGTAGCGGAACCGCGCCCCCTTCACGTCGAGGCAGCGGGCGTGCACGCGCAGCCGGTCGTCGAAGCGCGCCGGCTGCAGGTAGCGCACGTGCGTCTCGAGCACGACCGCCTCGACGCCGAGGTCGCGCAGCTTCTGATAGCCGCCGGCGTAGCGCTCGAGGTACTCCACGCGCGCGACCTCGAACCAGACGAAGTAGTTCGAGTTGTGCGCGATCCCCTGCGCGTCCGTCTCGGCGAAGCGCACCTTGACGTCCGTTGCGAAACTGAAGCCCTCCATGGATGGCGGCATGCTCGCAGAACTGATCCGCGCGAATCAGCCGTGCGTCGTGCTGACCGGCGCCGGCGTCTCGACCGAGAGCGGCATCCCCGACTTCCGGAGCGCCTCCGGCATCTGGGCGCAGTTCGACCCGTTCGAGGTTGCGTCGATCGAGGCGTTCCGCCGCGACCCCTCGAGCGTCTGGGAGTTCTACGCGTTGCGGCTCGACGTGCTGCGCGAGGCGCGGCCGAACGACGCGCACCGCGCGCTCGCCGAGCTCGAGCGCATCGGCCTCGTTCAGGCCGTGATCACGCAGAACGTCGACCGGCTGCACCAGGCCGGCGGCTCGCGGGACGTGGTCGAGGTGCACGGGACGATTGCTCAGGCGCGCTGCCTGCGCGACGGCACCGTCGTGCCGCGCGAGGAGCTCGACCTGCCGCTTCCTCGCTGTCCCGTGTGCGGCGCGGTGCTGAAGCCCGACGTCGTCATGTTCGGCGAGCTGCTCCCCGCGGCGGCGATCGAGCGCGCGACGTCGCTCGCGCAGAACGCGGCGCTGCTCCTCGTGATCGGGTCGTCGCTCGAGGTATGGCCGGTCGCGGGCCTGCCCGACGAGACGCTGTCGCACGGCGGGAAGCTCGCGATCGTGAACCGCGACCCGACCCCCTACGACGACGCGGCGGCGGTGGTCGTGCACGCCTCCGCGGGTGAGACACTCGCGGCATGTCTGCACGCGATTACGACGTCGTCGTCGTAGGGAGCGGCTTCGGCGGCGCCGTCGCCGCGCTCCGCCTCGCCGAGAAGGGCTACCGCGTCGCGGTGCTCGAGGAGGGGCGGCGGTTCGAGCCGGAGGACTTCCCGAAGACGAGCTGGCGCGTCCGCGACTACCTGTGGGCGCCGCGCGCGGGCTGCCGCGGCATCCAGCGGATCACGCCGCTCCGCGACGTGCTCGTCCTGTCGGGGGCGGGTGTCGGCGGCGGGTCGCTCGTCTATGCGAACACGCTGTACGAGCCGCCGCCCGAGGTGTGGGCGGACGAGGAGTGGGCGGAGGAGCTCGCGCCGCACTACGACGAGGCACGGCGCATGCTCGGCGTCACGCGCTTCCCCGGCGACTCGCCCGCCGACGAGGTGATGCGCGGCGTCGCCGAACGCCTCGGCGTCGCGGATACGTTCGAGCACACGCCCGTGGGCGTGTGGTTCGGCGAGGACGGCGTCGACCCGTACTTCGGCGGCGAGGGCCCGCTGCGGAACGGCTGCGACCTGCGAGGCGCGTGCATGACGGGATGCCGCCGCGGCGCGAAGAACTCGCTCGACCGCAACTACCTGTGGCTCGCCGAGCGGAAGGGCGCGGAGATCCACCCGGAGACGAAGGTGTTGCGCCTGCGTGAGGGCTGGGAGGTGGAGACGAGCAAGGGTGTCTTCCGCGCGCGCGACGTCGTGCTCGCCGCCGGGGTGCTCGGGACGCTGCGCATCCTCTTCCGCTCCGGGATCGGCGGCCCGCATGTCGGCGACGACGTGCGCACGAACTCCGAGGTGATCGTCGGCGCGTCGGCGCGGCGCTCCGACGTCGACTACTCGCGCGGCGTCGCGATCACCTCGATGATCCGCGTCGACGAGCACACGCAGATCCAGCCGGTGCGCTACGGCCGCGGCTCGAACCTGATGGGGCTGCTCGGGACGCTCATGGTCGACGAGCCCGGCCTCGCCCGCTGGGCGGCGGCGGCGCTGCGCCACCCGTGGGTGTTCGCGAACTCGCTCTGGCTGCGTCGCTGGTCCGAGCGCACGGTGATCCTGCTCGTGATGCAGACGCGCGAGAGCACGCTCCGCGTGCGGATGACGAGGCGCGGCCGGCTGACGACGCTCGACTCGACTGCGCCGGCGAGCATCCCGGTGGCGAACGAGGCGGCTCGAATCGCAGCCGAGCTCGTCGGCGGCTACCCCGGCAGCTCGATCAACGAGGTCGTGCTCGGGACGCCGACGACCGCCCACATCCTCGGCGGCGCGTGCGTCGGCACGGTCGTCGACCGGCGCCACCGCGTCGTCGGCGTCCCCGGGCTCCACGTGATGGACGGGTCGACGGTCGGCGCGAACCTCGGCGTCAACCCGTCGCTCACGATCGCAGCGCAAGCGGAGCGAGCGTGCTCGCTCTGGCCGGAACGCGCCTAGGCCGCAGCGCGCTTGAGCGGCTTCTCGTCGAGGACCTGACGGCAGCCGGCGCACACCTGCTGCTCGACCTCGTACGGGACTCCGGCGCGCTGCAGCAGCACGTGAACACGCTTGGCGACGTGCTCGTGGATCGCAATCGGCTGCCGCTCGGTCATCTCGCTCTCAGCGTAGGACGTCAATCGGTCGTCGTGTCATCCCAAAGGGTGAAATCTCGGTAACAAGTCAGACGACGGCCGGTAACGAAAGTTGTACGTGCTCCTCGAGGCCGGAGACGCCGACCCCCACCAGGCGTAGCGGGCCGGGCCGGTCGACGAGGGCGCGGTCGAGGAGCGCGCACGCGAGCTCGCCGATCCGGCCGGCCTCGTCGGTGCCGACGGGGAGCGACGTCGACCGTGTCCTGATCGAGAAGTCGGGGTAGCGCACCTTCGTCGTCACCGTTCGGGCGACCTGGCCGCGGCCCTGCAGGTACTCGGCGACCTTCACCGACATCCGCCGCAGCTCGTCGTGCAGGCGCTCGGGATCGGCGATGTCGCGCGCGAACGTCTCCTCCTGCGAGATCGAGATCCGCTCGGTCGACACCTCGAGCCGCCGCGGGTCGAGGCCGCGTGCCCGGTCGCGGAGCTCGCGGCCGACCTTTCCCCGCAGCACGAGCCGGTCGTCGTCGAGCGTCGCGATCTGGCCGATCGTCTCGATCCCGGCCGCCTTCAGCCGCTCCTCCGCGCGCGGCCCGATGCCCGGCAGGAGCCGGATCGGGAACGGCGCGAGAAACGCCGCCTCACGCCCGGGCCGCACGACCGTGAGCCCGCCGGGCTTTCGGCGGTCGGACGCGACCTTCGCGACGACCTTCGACGTCGCGACGCCGAGCGAGCACGAGAGTCGCGTGCGCGCGCGGACGACCGCCTGCACCGCCTCGGCGAGCGCGCGGGCGTCGTCGAATGCGGGCGCGACCTCGCCAAGGTCGAGGTAACCCTCGTCGATCCCCGCCTGCTCGACCGTCGGCACGATCTCGCGCACCGTCGACCAGACCTCGCGCGAGTACTCCTTGTAGATCGCGTGCCGCGGCCGCACGAACACCGCGTGCGGACACCGCCGGAGCGCTTCGGCCGCCGCCATCGCCGAGTGGATGCCGAAGCGCCGTGCGACGTAGTTCGCGGTCGCGACGACGCCGCGTCCGTGCGGGTCGCCTCCGACGATCAAGGGCACGGACTTCAGGGCAGGGTTCTCGAGCTCCTCCACCGCGGCGAAGAACGCGTCGAGGTCGAGGTGCGCGACGATCATGGAAGGAGCGTAGAGATGAGGGTGGCGGTGCTCGGGATGGGGATCATGGGGTCGGCGATGGCGAAGAACGTCGCCGGCGCCGGTCACGACGTCGTCGTGTGGAACCGGACGCGCGACAAGGCGGAGGCGACGGGGCTCGAGGTCTCCGGCTCGCCGCAGGACGCGGTGCGCGGCGCGGACGTCGTGCTGACCGTGCTCCGCGACCTCGAGGCGGTGAAGGATGCGATGGCCGGTGTCGACCTCGCCGGTGCGGTGTGGATGCAGAGCTCGACCGTCGGGCTCGGCATCGAGGAGCTCGCCGGCGACCTCGTCGACGCGCCGGTGCTCGGGACGCGGAAGCCGGCCGAGGAGGGCACGCTGACGACGTTCCTCGCGGGCCCGGCGGAGTTGCGCGACCGGGTTCGGCCGGTCGCGGACGCAGTGTCGGCGAAGGTCGTCGACGTCTCCGACCGTGTCGGCGATGCAAGCCGGCTGAAGCTCGTGCTGAACGCGTGGGTGCTGATGCTGACCGAGGCGACCGCGGAGCTGCTCGCCCTCGCCGAGGCGGCCGGGCTC
>DATDNT010000065.1:0-19245 GCA_036518135.1 Gaiellaceae bacterium
CGACGAGCCGCGTGAACCTCGGGCTGCACCAGTCGGATGCGAGCGTCGTGTGGGATCTCGGGCCGCACGACTTCTCGATCCTTCGGTACTGGCTCGACGAAACGCCGACCCACGTAAGCGCCATGGCACGTGGCTGCGTCATCCCGTCGATCCCCGACGTCGCCTTCATCAACATGGAGTTCGCCACCGGTGCGGTCGCGCATGTAGAGCTCTCGTGGCTTGCGCCGAGCAAGCTACGCCGGACGACGATCGTCGGCTCGCGCAAGATGGTCGTCTACGACGACACGTCCAACGAACCGGTTCGCGTGTTCGACTCCGGCGTCAGCCTCCCTGACCCGGAAACGTTCGGCGAGTATCGCCTCTCGTACCGGACGGGCGACATCGTCTCGAAGCACGTCGAGGTGACGGAGCCGCTGCTTGTCGAGATGGCGGACTTCTGCGCCGCAATCCGCAACGCGACCACACCGCGGTCGTCCGCCCTCGTTGGTTTGGAGGTCGTGCGGATGATCGAGGCCGTCGACCGGTCGCTCGACGGCGGCAGCGCCCGCGTCGAGGTCGCCGCAGCGCCCGGGCCCGTCGCACTCACGCAACCAGGGAGGATTTCATGATCACCAGCGTCGTCACGGGAGGAGCCGGCTTCCTCGGCTCGCACCTCTGCGAGCACCTGCTGGAGAAAGGCCACCGCGTCATTTGCGTCGACAACCTCGACACGGGCTCACTGAGGAACGTCGAGCACATCCGGTCGGAGCGATTCACGTTCATGAACCACGACATGATCGAGCACATCGAGATTGGCGAGCCGGTGGATTTCGTCTACCACCTCGCGAGTCCCGCGAGCCCGATCGACTACCTCGCGCTGCCGCTCCACACGCTGAAGGTCGGCTCCTACGGGACGCACAACGCGCTCGGCCTGGCGAAGTGGAAGCGCGCGCGGTTCCTCATCTCGTCGACGAGCGAGGTCTACGGCGACCCGCTGATCCATCCGCAGCCGGAGACGTACTGGGGGAATGTGAACCCGATCGGGCCACGGGGTGTGTACGACGAGGCGAAGCGGTACGCGGAGGCGATGGTCATGGCGTATCACCGGCAGCAGGGTGTCGACACCGCGATCGCGCGCATCTTCAACACGTACGGCCCGCGCATGCGGCCGCACGACGGCCGTGCGATCCCGACGTTCCTCCGCCAGGCGCTCGACGGAAAGCCGATGACGGTGTTCGGCACAGGCAGCCAGACACGGAGCTTCTGCTATGTCGACGACCTGATTCGGGGACTCGTTGCGCTCGCGGAGTCGGGCGAGCACCTGCCCGTCAACATCGGCAACCCCGAGGAGCGGACGTTGCTCGAGTTGGCGGAACTGATCAAGGAGATGACCGGGTCCGAGAGCGAGATCGTGTTCGAAGCGCTGCCGGTCGACGATCCCCAGGTTCGGAAACCCGACATCACACGCGCGAAGCAGATCCTCGATTGGGAGCCGGCAATTGCGCTCGAGGACGGGCTCGCCCGGACGATCGAATCGGTCCCCGGCGCGCGAGTCGCGACTCGCATGTAGCAGCTATGGCGCGCGACGCTCCCGTGCGGGCACGCCGACCACCACGGCGCCCGCCGGGACGTCACGCGTCACGACTGCCCCGGCGCCAACGAGCGCGCCCGCACCGATCGTCACTCCTCCCATGATCACGGCGCCCGACCCGATCGACGCGCCGTCCTCCACGGTCACCGGCAGGAGCGTCCACTCGCCCTCAAGGGCCAACTCACCCGCGGCGTTCGTCGCCCGCGGCTCCTTGTCGTTCACGAACAAGACTCCATGGCCGATGAAGACGCCATCGCCGATCGTGACCCCGTCGCAGACGAACGTATGGCTTTGGATCTTGCAGCGCGCGCCGATCACTGCCCCGCGTTGCACCTCGACGAACGGCCCGATTCGCGTCCGGTCGCCAACGCGACACCCGTAGAGGTTCGTGAACGAGAAGACGACGACGTCCTCTCCGAACTCCACGTCGTTGATCAGTCGGTGCGGGGCTTCGTTGGCTGGCGCCGATGCCACGCGAGCGAGATTACCGGCGACTCGTGCCGCCGGGGTCGAGCTTGCGATACAGCCGGAGCATCGGCCCCACCAGGCCGAGCTTCTGAACGAGGCGCAAGCGCCGATAGGCCCGCGGCCGTGCATGCGCCCGAGGTGACCTCATCGTGGGCAATACGTCGCTGTACATCGTTCGCGGTCTCCTCGTCTCGATGACACCTTCATGGAGGTCGCAATCAGCGTTCCCCGAACCCTATATCGGCAATCCACCGCGAAACTGGAGAACTGTTGCGGATGCAGCCCCGGCCGGCGCTTCACGCCGGGGCCGCGCCGGGGCGCGTCTCGCCCGCACGATCGGGCTCAGCTTCGAGCAGCCGTCATAGCGGCAGGAACTGCGCGCGGTAGTACGCGACGAGCCACCGCTCGAAGCCTGCGGGCGTCAGCCCTGCGTGCTCGGTCAGCGTGCGGTACGTCCCCCAGTCGAGCGCGACCCAGAACGCCGTGTCGACGTCGGCACGGCGCAGCCCCCTGCGGCGGCCCGGCTTCGCGAGCAGCGTCTTCGCCGCCCACGACACGGCGAACCGCCGGTTCTCGTTCATCCGGCGCCAGAGGCGTGCGACGGCCTCGTCGGCCTCGGCGGCCTGCTCGACCGTCCGCGCGATGCCGGCCGAGCGCCCGTTCACGGACCGCAGATGCGCCGCGTGCAACCGCAGCATCGCCGCCGCGTCGGGCGCGTCCTCCATCCGCCGCACGGCCTCGCGTTGCGGCATCTGAACCGGCTCGACGTCGCCGCGGATCGCGAAGTCGACTGCGACCTCGAGCAGGGCCGCCTTCGTCCGGTAGACCGCCTCGACCGTCTTCACCGACACTCCCGCGGCTCCGGCGATCTCACGCATCGTCGTCGCGGACCATCCGCGCACCGCGAATGCTTCGGCGGCGGCCGCGACGATCGCCTCCCGCGTCTGCCGCGCTGCGGCCTCCCGCACCGGTGCGCGGTAGGCACGGCGCCTGTTGCCATGGCCTGTCATATCCGTTAGGGTCTTACCCTATTCAATGCACCTGACGACAAGGAGGTCCGATGCTTCGCACGCTTACCGCAGCTGCAGCCGTCGTCGCGGCACTCGCGACGCCGGTGGCCGTCTCCGCGTCGTCGCCGAGCGACGGCGTGTGGGTGAACGGCGCACGCCACGTGCTCGTCACCGGGCCGCCGGCCTCGGCGACGACGCACCCGACCCCGCTGTACGTCATCGCCCCCGTGAACGCCACGGCGCCGCTGCACGCGCTGCCGGATGCGCGGACGCACGGCTTCGGCGCACACGACCACGTGATCGCGAGCAGCGGGACGCGGACGTGCGAGCTCGAGCTCGTCGTGCCCGGCCCGAAGGCGAAGGTCGGGACGAACGTCGTGGCCCGAATGACGCTGACGCCGTCGGGACGGAAGCCGCTCCTGTACGCGGCGCGCCTCGGCGGGCGCCTCGAGCCGCTGACATGGGCGGCGCGCATCCGGAGCGCCGACGCGCAGGGCCTCGCCCGGATCGTCGACACGCACGTCGAGCTCGGCTGCACCGTGCGGTAGAACCCGAGGGTGCACACGCGCGAGGTGAGCGTCGAGGAGGCGCGGCGCATCGCCGTGCGCGCGCAGTTCCTGGACGGCAGCGCGGCCGACGTCCTCTCGACGGTCCGCACGCTCGGCTTCCTGCAGCTCGACCCGATCTCGACCGTCGCGCCGCCGCAGCACCTCGTGCTCTGGAGCAGGCTCGGGTCACGCTACGACCCGGGCGAGCTCGACCGGCTGCTCTGGGAGACGCGCGAGCTCGTCGAATGGAACGCGTTCCTGTGGCCCGCGGAGGATCTGCCGTACCTGCGCGCGCGGATGCGCAGCACGACGGGGCCGTGGGACGCGCGGCGCATCGCGTATCTGAAGGAGAACGCCTCGTTCCGCCGCTACGTCCTGCGCGAGCTCGACAAGCGGGGCCCGCTCCTCTCCCGTGACATCGAGACACACGTCGGCGAGCGCGGGCACAGTCGCTGGTGGGGCTCGCGACAGATGGGCCTGATGCTCGAGGTGCTCGCCTCGCGCGGCGAGGTCGCGGTCGTGGGGCGGCGCGGGAAGCAACGGCTGTGGGATCTCGCCGACCGGTGGTATCCCGAGACGGAGCGGGTGACGCCGGAGGAGGCGGAGGCGTACTTCGCGGACAAGCAGTGGCGCTCGCTGGGCGTGAAGCTCGTCCGCGGCAAGCTCCTCGGACACCCGGACGCGGCGGACGGGCCGGTGCCGCCGGCGCGGACGACGTTCCTCTCGCCGTTCGACCGGCTCGTCCACGACCGCGACCGTGCGTACGCGCTCTGGGGCTTCTTCTACCGGCTCGAGATGTACGTGCCGAAGGCGAAGCGCGAATACGGCTACTACGTGCTGCCGATCCTCCGCGGCGACAGGGTCGTCGGCCGCATCGAGCCGGTGCACGACCGGAAGGCAGGGACGCTCACCGTACTCGGGACGTGGTGGGAGGGGCGCGCGTATTCGATCGAGAAGCCGCTCCGCGACCTCGGCCGGTGGCTCGGCGCTAGGCTCAGCTGATGGATTTCGAAACGCGTGCCATCCACGCCGGGCAGGAGCCCGACCCCGCGACCGGCGCGATCATCACGCCGATCTACCAGACGTCGACGTACGTGCAGGAGGCGGTCGGCGTCCACAAGGGCTACGACTACGCCCGCGTCGCGAACCCGACGCGGTCGGCGCTGCAGGAGGCGCTCGCGAGCCTCGAGAACGCGAAGCACGGGGTCGCGTTCAGCTCGGGGCTCGGGGCGACGACGACGCTGATGCACCTCGTCAACCCGGGCGAGCGCGTCGTCCTGATCGCCGACGTCTACGGCGGCGTGTACCGGATGACGTCGCAGGTCTACGAGGAGAAGGGCTACCGCTTCACGTACGTGCCGGCTTCGGAGTTCGACGAGAACCTCGCGTCGTACCTCGACGAGGACGTCCGCCTCGTGTGGGTCGAGACGCCGTCGAACCCGATGCTGAACGTCGTCGACATCCGCAAGGCGGCAGATGCGGCGCACGGCGTCGGCGCGACGCTCGTCGTCGACAACACGTTCGCGACGCCGTACCTCCAGCAGCCGCTGGACCTCGGCGCCGACGCGGTCGTGCACTCGACGACGAAGTACCTCGGCGGCCACAGCGACGTCGTCGGCGGCTTCGTCGGCTGCAACGACGATGCGCTGGCCGAGCGCCTCTACTTCCTGCAGAAGTCGCTCGGCGCCGTCCCCGGGCCGTTCGACGCGTGGCTCGTGCTGCGCGGGATCAAGACGCTCGCGGTCCGCATGCGGCAGCACTGCGAGAACGCGCGGCGCGTCGCCGAGTTCCTCGAGGGCCACGCGGCCGTCGAGCGCGTCCTCTGGCCCGGCCTCGCGTCGCACCCGGGGCACGCCGTCGCGCGCGCGCAGATGCGCGACTTCGGCGGCATGGTGTCGTTCCTCGCGGAGACGGAGGAGCAGGCGGTCGAGCTCGTCGCACGCACGAAGCTCTTCGCGCTCGCGGAATCGCTCGGCGGAGTCGAGAGCCTGATCGAGCATCCGGCGCGCATGACGCACGCGTCGACGGCCGGCGCGCCGTTCGCGCCGCCCGGCAATCTCGTGCGGCTGTCCGTCGGGATCGAGTCGGCGGACGACCTCGTCGCCGACCTCGAGCAGGCGCTCGTCAGACGACCTGCACGGGTCTAGGCACGTCCGCCCACGGCAGCAGCCCGAACCGCCTGAGCGCGTTCGGCAGGCGGCGGTTCCACCGCATCTCGGCAGTGTGCTGCCACTCACCGTGGAACTCCCACAGCCGCGCGTGCGGCGCGTCGTGGACGATCCGCGACGCGAGCGCGTTCGTCTCGAGGCGCTGGTCCCGGATGACACGGTCGCGGCTCGACCAGTAGAGCTGCAGCGGGACGTGCGAGTCGGCGATCGCGCGCGCATAGTGGTCGGGGCTGCGCAGGGCGTACGCATGCGGCACCTGGGCCGGCGTGCCGCCGACCTCGTAGCGCGCGAGCTGCTGCAGCATGCGCCCGTACTTCAGCGACGCGAAGTCGTGGTAGCGCCGCGCCATGTCGGTCGCAGGGTCGAACGCCGCTGCGCCGGCGAGGAGGTGCGGATGCCTCGCCACGAGCAGCAAGGTCTCCATCCCGCCCATCGAGCCGCCGAATGCGTAGATGCGGCGGCGCTCGACGTCGACGCCGTTCGCGCGCGCGATCGCGGGCATTCGCGCCAGGTCCGCGATCTGGCCCGGCGCGCCCCACGAGTACCAGTGGAGACGGCGGCCCTCCCCGGCAGGGTCGATGACGGCGAAGTGACCCTCGCCGGGGAGGTCGCCCCAGAGGAGCGCGTTCTGGTTCTCGTCGACGCCGCGGCCGTGCGGCGAGATGACGAGCGGGATCGGCTCGCCGTGATAGTCCGCCGGGAGCATCAGCCACGCCGGCCGTTCGACGCCGTCGTGCGCCCGGTAGTGGATGACGCGGATCTTCGTGCTCGGCGACGGCAGCAGTGCGAGCGCGGACAGGAAGGCGACCAGGAACATCGCAGGACCTACGGTAGGTCCGGCACTGCGAAGATGGCGTTATGCATCCGTTGCGCCTCATCGACCTGCACTTCGGCGGCCGTCCGCACGCGATCGGCGTGTACCTCGTCGACACCGACGACGGTCTCGCGCTCTTCGACTGCGGCCCGGCCTCGACGATCGACGCACTCGAGGCAGGTCTGCGCGCGCACGGTGTGGAGCTGACGGACGTGCGCCACCTCCTCCTCTCGCACATCCACCTCGACCACGCGGGCGCGGCCGGGCCGCTCGTCCAGCGGCATCCCGACCTGACGGTGTGGGTGAGCGAGGTCGGGCACCCGCACCTCGTCGATCCGTCGCGGCTCGAGCGCTCGGCGCGGCGGCTCTACGGCGAGCTCTTCGATCCGCTCTGGGGCACGCTGCTGCCGGTGCCTGCCGGGAACACGCGGATCGCGGGCGGCGACGTCCTCGGCTGGGACGCGTTCCCGACCATCGGCCACGCTTCGCACCACGTCAGCTACCTGCGCGACGGCACGCTGCTCGCGGGCGACGCGACGGGCGTCCGGATGCCGGGAGCGTCGTACGTGCTGCCGGTCTCGCCGCCGCCGGACATCACCGTCGAGGGCTGGCACGAGACGGTCTCCGAGATCCAGCGCCGTGCGCCGGAGCGGCTCGCGCTCGTCCACTTCGGCGTGCACGACGACGTCGCGGCGCACCTCGACCGCCTCGAGCTCGAGCTCGACCGGTGGGCCGAGCGCGTTCGCGACGGGATGGAGCAGGAGACGTTCGTCGAAGCTGCGCGCGCCGACGCGGGCGACGACGCCGAGCTCTACGACCGCGTCGCGCCGTTCTGGCAGTCGTGGGAGGGCATGCGCCGGTACTGGGACAAGAAGCACGGCGGGTGAACGAGCTCGAGCGGGTGGAGGCCCAGGCGCTGCGGGACGCGGTCGCGCTCGGCGGCGGCCGCGCCGAGACGGCCGGCGGCGCGATGTGCCTCTCCCACCCCGCCCCGCTGCACGAGCTGAACCGCGCGATCCCGGTCGGCGCGCACGTCGACGCCGCGGCGATCCTCGACTGGTACGGAGGCCGGCCGCACGACGTCTGCGTCCCGCCCGGCTACCTCGGCCTCGACGAGTCGCTCCGCGCGCTCGGCTACGAGCCGGCGCAAGCGTGGACGAAGTTCCGCCGTGGCGACGACCCCGCGCGGCCCGCGCCGACCGCGTTCCGCGTCGAGGAGACGCTCGACGCCGCCGTCTTCGCCGTCGCGGCGGCGCAGCCGGAGGAGCTCGTCGCATTCGTGGGCGCCCCGGGATGGGCGTGCTTCGTCGCCTGGGACGACGACGAGCCGGCGGGCTGCGGCGCGCTGTACGCGGACGGCGAGGTCGCCTGGCTCGGCGTCGGCGCCACGCGGCCCGAGTACCGCGGTCGCGGCGCGCAGAGCGCGCTGCTCGCGGCGCGGATCGAAGCCGGTCGCGCGGTCGGCGTCCGCCGCTTCTCGTGCGAGACCGGCGAGGAGGGCGGCCCGTCGTACCGGAACCTCCTCCGCGCCGGCTTCCACGAGGCGTACGTCCGCCCGAACTGGCGCAGCGCCGCGTGAGCCGGCTCGGGCCGCTGCGGGAGCGCGAGTTCCGTCTCCTGTTCGCCGGTCAGACGGTCTCGCGTCTCGGGAGCGCGATAGCGCCGATCGCGCTCGCGTTCGCGGTCCTCGACCTCACGGGGTCGAAGGCGGATCTCGGGATCGTGCTCGCGGTCCGGCAGGTCGCCGTGATCGTCCTGCTCCTCTTCGGCGGCGTATGGGCGGACCGGCTGCCGAGGCACCGGGTGATGGTGTGGTCGAACCTGACGAGCGGCATCTCGCAGGCGATCGTCGCCGGTCTCCTCCTCTCGCACCAGGCGACGATCACCTATCTCGCGGTCTTCGCGGCGGTCAACGGCGCGTCGTCCGCGTTCTTCTTCCCCGCGAGCAACGGGATCGTTCCGCAGACGGTGCCGGCCGGGATCCTGCAGCAGGCGAACGCGTTGCTGCGCCTCGGGACGAACGCGACGAGCATCACCGGGCAGGCGCTCGGCGGGATCGTCGTCGCGGCGGCGGGACCCGGCTACGGGATCGCCGCCGACGCGCTCTCGTACGCGCTCGCCGCGCTTGCGCTCCAGTCGATGTCGGCGCGCGCGCCGGAGCGAACGGGCGCGACGACCGTGCTGCAGGAGCTCGGCGCCGGGTGGAGCGACTTCTGGAGCCGGCCGTGGCTCTGGGCCGTCGTCCTGCAGTTCGGGTTCGTCAACGCCGCCTGGGTCGGCGCGCTGCAGGTGCTCGGCCCCGCCGTCGCGAAGGCGCACTACGGCGGCGCGGGCGCGTATGCCGCGATGCTCGTCGCACTGCAGGTCGGTTTCATCTGCAGCGGCCTCGTGCTGCTCCGCTGGCGGCCGCACCGCATCCTGCGCACCGCGACGCTCGCGGTGTTCGGGTTCGCGGTGCCGCTCGTCGCGCTGGCGCGCCCCGAGCACCTGCTCGTGGTGGTCGCGGCGATGTTCGTGACCGGCGTCTGCTCGGAGATCTTCGGCGTGCTCTGGGACACGACCTACCAGCAGGAGATCCCGAACGAGCTGCGCTCGCGCGTCGCGTCCTACGACGCGCTCGGCTCGTGGGTGCTGATGCCGGTCGGATTCGCGGTCGTCGGCCCCCTGTCCGACGCCGTCGGCGCCGGCCGCACGCTCGTCGCCCTCGCCGCGCTGATCACCCTCGTGACGGCGCTGACGTTCCTGTCGCGCGACGTTCGCGAGCTCAGTCGCGCATGATGTTCGCGCCGGAGACCTGCGCGAGCGCCGTGAGCACGATCTCGTCGATGTTCACGTTCGCGGGGCGCGTGAGCGCGAACAGGATGCAGTCGGCGACGTCCTGCGGGCGCATCGGGCCGCCCATCGCCACGTTCGAGTAGACGGCCTTCGCCTTCTCCTCGTCGCCCTTGAACCGAACCAGCGAGAACTCGCTCTCGACGAGGCCGGGCGCGACGTTCGTGATCCGCACCGGCTTCCCTTGCAGGTCGTCGCGGAGCGCGCGGGTGTAGCCGTGGACCGCGAACTTCGACGCGACGTACGAGGAGCCGTGCGGATACGACCAGATGCCGGCGACGGAGCCGAGGTTGACGATGTGCCCGGCGCCGCTCTCGACGAGCGCCGGGACGCAGAGCCGCGTCATGCGCATCAGGCCGAGGACGTTCGTCTCGATGACCTCGCGCTCGTCCTCCTCCTGCGACTCCCACACCGGGTCGCGCCCGCGCGAGAGGCCGGCGTTGTTCACGAGGATGTCGAGCCCGCCGAGCTCCGCGAGCGCGTGGTCGACGAAGCGGCGGCAGCCCGCCGGATTCGTCACGTCGAGGTTCCCCTCGCGGCGCGACCCGCTGACGACGGTCGCGCCCGCGTCCCGCAGCGCATGCACCGTCGCCGCGCCGATGCCGCTCGACGCCCCCGTGACGATCGCGCGCTTTCCCTCGAGGCCCGCCATCAACTGCGAGACCTTAGCGTCTAAGTTCCCGACGCATGCCACAGCACGGACGCTCCCTCCGACTCGCCTCCGTCGGCCTCGGCCTGCTCCTCCTGCTCGTGCTCGTCTCACTCGGGAGCCGGAGCGGCGTCACGCGCTCCTCCGACGCGGCGCCCACGCCCGGCTACGTCAGCTGGGCGATGAGCGTCTTCCTGATCCTGTTCGTGTGCGCGATCCCGTGGGCCGCGTACCTCTACATCCTCCAGGCCCGCGAGGTCGGGACGAAGAGCGAGCGCAAGAGCTTCCAGGCGCGCGTCGCGCGCGGGCTGATGTTCGTCGGGATCCTGGCGCTCGCGATGCTCCTCAAGGTGCTGTTCCACGGGAAGCTGCACTTCTCGTTCTCGGGCGCGCAGCACCTGACGACGCCGCCGGGCGCGGCGGGCCACGACAGGCGCCCGCACGCCGTCGTCGGCAACCCGACGTTCAAGTGGCCCGTGCTGTACGGGTTCGTCGTGCTCGTCGCCGCAGGCGTCGCGCTGTGGTGGTTCAAGCTCCGGCACCGCACGAGCCCGCTCGACGTCGAGGACGACGGGCCGACGTTCGAGCAGCAGATCGCGTCATCCCTCGACGACGCGCTCGACGACCTCGCGGCCGAGCCCGACGCGAGGCGCGCAGTGATCGCGGCGTATGCCCGCATGGAGCGAACGTTCGCGGGCCACGGCCTGCAGCGCCGCGCGAGCGAGACCCCCGTCGAGTACCTGCGCCGCATCCTGCTCGGGCTGACGTCGCGCAGCGAGGCGGTCGCGCGCCTGACCGGCCTGTTCGAGCAGGCGAAGTTCTCGAGCCACGCGATCGACGCGTCGATGAAGGCCGACGCGATCCGCGCGCTGCAGACGATCCGCGACGACTTGCAGGCGGCGCCGGCGTGAGGCGCCATCGCGTCGACATCATCGTGCTGTTCGTGCTCGCGTCCGCGGGCTGCGCTTTCTGGGCGTTCGCCGTCCCCGGGCAGCGGCCGCTCGTGCTGCACGTCTGGGTGCTGACGGTCGGCGGGCTGCTGATGCTCGGCGGCGTCTCCGCCGTCGGCGCAGCCGTGCCGCCGCGCCGGAGATCCGAGCTGTCCCGCGCGCTCTCGGCGCGCGAGGCGCCGCCGCAGCCGGTCTCACAGCTCGCGAAGCTCGAGCGCGAGGTGACGCTCGCAGTCGGAAACGCGTACGACCTGCACGCGCGGCTGCTGCCGCAGCTCCGCGAGATCGCGTCCGCGCGCCTCGAACGGCGGGGGCTCGCGCTCGCTCCCGACACGGCGGGGCGCTGGTGGGACCTGCTCCGGCCCGACCGCGCCGAGCCGGAGGACCGGTTCGCGCCCGGCATCCGCGAGTCGGAGCTGCGCGCGCTCGTCGCCGATTTGGAGAGGATGTAGCGGTGGAGCTCGAGGAGGTCGGGCGGCTCGCCGCCGCGGTGATCGACGAGGTCGAGAAGGCCGTCGTCGGCAAGCGCGACGCGCTCGAGCTGCTGATGCTCGGCGTGCTCGCCGACGGCCACGTCCTGCTCGAGGACTACCCCGGGCTCGCGAAGACGCTGATGGCGCGGTCGTTCGCGCAGGCGCTCTCGATCGACTTCTCGCGCATCCAGTTCACGCCGGACCTGATGCCGTCGGACGTCACCGGGTCGTCGGTGTTCAACCAGCGTGAGGCCGACTTCGAGTTCCGGCCGGGCCCGATCTTCGCCAACCTGCTCCTGGCGGACGAGATCAACCGCGCCCCGCCGAAGACGCAGGCGGCGCTGCTCGAGGCGATGCAGGAGCGCCAGGTGACGACGGAGGGCGAGACGCGGTCGCTCGGGCCGCCGTTCCTCGTTCTCGCGACGCAGAACCCGATCGAGTACGAGGGCACCTATCCGCTTCCGGAGGCACAGCTCGACCGGTTCCTGCTGCGCATGTCGGTCGGCTACCCGTCGCGCGAGGACGAGTGGCAGGTGCTGGCGGACCGCGCCGCGCGGCAGACGGACGAGGTGGAGCTCTCGCCCGTCGTCGACCGCACGACGCTGCTCGAGATGCAGCACGCATGCGAGAGCGTGTACGTCTCGGAGCCGGTCGGGCTGTACATGGTCGACCTCGTGAACGCGACGCGCGACGCGCCGTCGATCCAGGTGGGCGCGTCGCCGCGTGGGTCGCTCGCGCTGCTCAAGCTGTCACGCTGCCGCGCGGCGCTCGACGGCCGCGACTACGTGACGCCCGACGACGTGAAGGCGGTCGCCGTCCCGGCGCTCGCGCACCGGCTGACGCTGCGGCCGGAGCTGTGGGTCCAGCGCGTCTCGGCCGACGACGTCGTGCGCTCTCGCCTCGAGACGGTGCCGACGCCGGCCGCCGAGGACCTCGCGCAGCGCGCGTGACGCGCCGCGCCACGCCGAAGCTCGGCTCGTACGCGGCGCTCGCCGCCGTCGGCCTCCTGGCCGCGCTCGTCTTCGGGCGGCCCGAGATCGTCGCGCTGACCGCTCCGTTCGTGCTCACGCTCGGCGTCGGCCTCGCGCTCGCCTCGCCCGCGCGGCTCACGGCGGAGGTGGAGGTCGAGCCGCGCGCGATCGAGGGCGACGAGGTGACGGCACGCGTCACGGTCGCGGCGGCGACGCCGATCGACCGGCTCGACCTGTTCCTGCCGGTGCCCGCGGGCGTCGAAGTCGTCGAGGGAACGCCCGCGGTGGCGCTTCGGCTGAAGGCGGGCGAGGAGCGCCTGCTCGACCTTCGGCTCGCGGCCCGCCGGTGGGGCTCGCACCGGCTCGGCCCGCTGTACGTGCGGACGCGCGACCCGCTCGGGCTCCTCGTCGCGGAAGGCGTGATCCCGCAGACGCCGGAGCTGCGCGTCTACCCGAGCGAGCCGTCGCTGCAACGCATCCTCAAGCCGCGCGAGACGCAGGTGTTCGCCGGCAGCGAGGTGTCGCGCCGCAAGGGCGAGGGGATCGAGTTCGCCGACGTGCGTCTGTGGGCGCCCGGCGATCCGCTGAAGCGCGTCAACTGGCGCGCGAGCGCCCGCCGCAGCGGACTGTGGGTGAACGAGAGCCACCCCGAGCGCAACACGGACGTGATCCTGTTCGTCGACTCGTTCGCGGAGGCGCGGGCCGCCGACGGGGGGACGCTCGACCTCGCGGTGCGCGCGACCGCGACGCTCGCCGACGCCTACATCCGGCGGCGCGACCGTGTCGGGCTGATCTCGTTCGGCGGCCTGCTGCGGTGGCTCGTGCCCGGGATGGGGACGGTGCAGCTCTACAAGATCGTCGACGCGCTGCTCGACACGGAGGTGATCCTCTCCTACTACTGGAGCGAGATCGACCTGATCCCGCCGCACACGCTCCCGCCGAAGGCGCTCGTGATCGCACTGTCGCCGCTCCTCGACGGACGCTCCGTGAACGCGCTGCTCGACCTGCGTGCGCGCGGGTTCGACCTCGCGGTCGTCGACGTCTCCCCCGTGCCGTTCACGAAGCGGCCGAAGGCGAGCCTCGACGCGCTGGCGTACGACGTGTGGACGCTGCGCCGCGACGCGCTGCGCCACCGCCTGCAGCGGTCGGGTGTCGCGGTCGCGGAGTGGCGCGACGGCGCGCCCCTGCAGGCGATCCTCGAGGAGGTGAGGGCATTCAGGCGTTACGCCCGGCACGCGCGCGTCTGATCACCGGCCTCGGCGGGGTGCTGGCGCTCGCCGTCGTCGCGGCGTACACCGCGACCGCCGGCGGCCGCCTCGCCGTCGTCGGCGCGTCGCTCGCCGGCGCGGGCGCATTCGTCCTCCTCGCGGGCGTCGCGCTGCGCATCCCGCTCCTCGTCCCGTGGGCGGTCATCCTCGCGGGCGGCGGGTACCTCGCCGGCCGTGAGCACCACAGCGTCGCCGACGGCTGGGCGCCGGTCGTCGGCGCGGCGCTCCTCCTCGCGGCCGAGCTCGCGAGCTGGTCGATCGAGCACGAGGCGCGGATCCACGAGACGCGGACGCTCGTCGTTCGCCAGGCGACGATCCTGGTCGCGCTCGTCGCCGGCGCCGCCGTCGTGTCGTTCGTGCTCGTCGGGACGGCCGCGATCTCGCTCTCCGCCGGTGTGCTCGTCTCGGCGGTCGGCGTCGCGGCCGCGGTTGCCTCGATCGGCGTCGTCGTGAGGCTGCTTCGCACGTGAGGGCACTCGCTGCGCTGCTCGTCACCGCGGCGATCCACGTCCCCGCCGGGTATCACGCGACGGTCTACGCGACCGGCCTCGTGCACCCGACGGCGATGGCGTTCGGTCCCGACCGGCGGCTGTACGTCTCCTCCGACACCGGCACCGTCGTGTCGGTGGTGCGCGGGACGCGCCGACCGCGTCGGTACCTCCACGGCCTCGTCGTGCCGCTCGGCGTCCTGTGGCGCGGGCGGACGCTCTACGTGTCGGAGTCGGGCCGCGTCGAGGCGTTCCGCGGGCACGCGCGCCGCGTGGTGCTGCGCGGGCTGCCCTACGGGCGGCATCAGCAGGACGCGATCGTCGCCGGGCCCGACGGCCGCCTGTACCTCGGGTCAGGGTCGACGTGCGACGCCTGCGTGGAGCACGATCCGCGCAGCGCGGCGATCCTGTCGTTCCGGCCCGACGGCTCCGACCTCCGTGTCGTCGCGCGCGGTCTCCGCAACCCGTACGGCCTCGTGTTCGTCGGCCGCACCCTCTACGCGACGGTCAACGGCCGCGACGATCTCGGCGACGGCGAGCCGGCGGAGATGGTCGTGCGCGTGCGCCGCGGCGCGAGCTTCGGCTGGCCTGCGTGCTGGGGGAGCTACGCCCTCCGTCGCCTGGTCGGGTCGTGCGCGGGCGTCACGCCGCCGGTCGCGTACCTCGAGCCGCACTCGTCGGCGGACGGCATCGTGTCGTGGCGCGGCGACCTCTTCGTCAGCGAGTGGGGCGAGTACCTCCACCACCGCCACGGCCGCGTCGTCGTCCGCATCCGGCGCGGACGGGCGAGCGTCTTCGCGCGCGGCTTCGACCATCCGCTCGCGCTCGCCGTCGGCCCCAGCGGCGACCTGCTGGTCGCCGACTGGGGCCGGGGCGTGATCTATTCGATCCGGCGGCGCTAGATCGCGCGGATCGTCGCGGACTCGGTCTCGTTGTGGCCGCCGGACTCGTTGGCCTGGACCGTGACCTTGTACGTGTGCTTCTTCACGGGCGTGAAGCCCGTGAGCGGGATCGTGAGCGACTGGTCGGGCGCGAACGTCACGACCGGAGTCCCTACGCCGACCGTCTGTGCCCCTTCCGTGACCTTCCAGTACATGCCCGCCGAGCCGCCCGCGCCCTGGTAGTAGAAGAGCTGCGGGAAGTACAGCTTCACGGCCGGCGTGCGGCCGGCCTTGACGCTGACCGCCTGGCCGTCGATCAGCCGCGCGAGCGAGCCGAAGGCCTCGTACGACGACTTGCGCGCGCCGGACGGCGCCTCGAGCCCGCTCTGCCACGGGTTCCCGGCGCTGTCGCGGAAGGTGAACCAGATGAACATCTTCACGTTCGGGTCCTTGCGCGCGAACGTGAGCGCCTGCCTCGCGTACGACGCCTGCGTCGAGTTGGAGACGCCGTGCGGCTCGCCGGGCTTCGTCTCGTGGCCGTACTCGGTGATCCACACCGGCACGGTGCGGTGGAACCACTTGTGCAGGTCGGACTCGAACTTCGACAGCGTCGACAGGGTCACGTTCGGGTACCGCACGCGCTGCAGCGGCCGCATGTTCGGCGTCGTCGGGTACGGGTGGTGCGCCCACGCGTCGAACTTCAGCCCCTTCTGCGCGGCGAGGAGCCGCGCGAACGTGCCGGGGGCGATCGAGTCGCTGACCCCCTTGATCGGCTTGTCGCGACCGCGCGCGGACGTCTCGCCGATCGCGACCTGGGCGCGCGGGTCACCGGCCTTGATCCCGGCGTATGCGGCCTTGTAGAGCTTCGCGTAGTTCGCGGGGCCGACGATCTTCTTGCCGGCGAACTGCGGCGTCAGGAACAGGCCGAGGTTCGGCTCGTTCCACACCGAGAACAGCGTCACCGTCTTGTACCGCGCGGCGAGCATGTGCGCGAACGCCGTCAGGTCGCCGAGGCGCTTCGGCAGGTGGTTCGGCGTCTTGCCGCCGTTCGCCCACTTCGGCGTCCCGTTGATGTCGATCATCACGCGCAGCCCGTACTTGGCGGCGTTCCCCACGAGCTCGTCGAGGTCGCCGAGCTTGTACGCCGGGTCGTTCCCGTTCAGCGCGTTCGCCGGCCGCGTCGGGGCGATGCCGGGCCAGCTCGCCGTCGTGTGGATGATCGAAGCTCCTGTTCCCGAGGCCGACTGGAGATTCGTTTCCCGGTCGGGCGACCAGCGGAAGCTGTTGTCGTCGAAGAAGCCGATCGGCATCTGGATGTCGGCGCGCGCGGTGGCGGCAAAAGCCGCCGCGACGAGCGCGGCCGCGAAAAGCATCAGGCGTCCCTTTGGCACGCACTACCTCCTCATCGTCACGTTCCTGGCGTGAACCGCGGGCACGCTAGCGAGGCGCTGTCAGCGGGGTGTTAAGAGGCGCGTCCGCGGTGCCGCAAGATCCCGGTTACGATCGGCCCGTCGAGGTCAGGGGCCGAATGAGGTCGCACCGCGCGACGCTGCGTCGCGCCTTCATCGTGATCGGAACAGCTGCGCTGCTGGCGGCGCCGTTCTCCGCCGGCGGCGGGTTCGCCGGGCGCAACGGAGCGCTGCTCGCCGTCTCCGGCGGCTCGTTGCAGCTCGTCCCGCTGGACGGCTCCACACCGTCGGCCGTGGTGGCCGGGTCGTCGGGGTCGCTCTCGCCGGACGGCAGCAAGATCGCGTACACGTCGGCCGGCGAGCTCCGCGTCCACTGCCTCACCGGCGCGGCGTGCGACACGCTCCTCGCCGCCGGCGGCACGAGCCCGTCCTGGTCGCCAGACGGTTCGACGGTCGCGTACGTGGATGCGACGTCGCACCTCGCGACGGTCGCGGTCGCGGCCGACGGGACTCCCGGCGTTGTCTCCTCCCCGGCGCCGTCCGAGGCCGGCGCCGCGTCTCCCGCCTGGTCGCCCGACGGGACGGCGATCGCGTTCGTGAGCTCGCGCGGCGCCAACCGGCAGATCTGGAAGGTGACGGTTGCGACGGGCGTCGAGAACCAGGTCACCACGGGGACGAACGACCTCTCGCCGGCGTGGTCGCCGGACGGGCGCACGATCGCGTTCTCCTCCGACGCGACGGGTGTGTCGCAGCTCTACTCGGTGGCCGCGACAGGCGGGGCGGTCACACAGCTGACGAACGACGCCGCCCCGGCGACCGATCCCGTCTGGGCGCCCGACGGCACCCTGATCGCGTTCCTCTCCGGCACCGCGCTCAGGACGATCCCGCCCGCCGGCGGCAGCGGCGCCGAGCAGTCGGTCGGCTCCTCCGCGTGGACGTCCGTCGAGGACTGGCAGACCCTCGTGCCCGCGCCGGTCGCCGCATCCCCGCCGACCGTCAGCTCACCTGCGAACCCGATCCAGGGAGACACGGTGACGGCGACGCCCGGCAGCTGGACGGGCACAACGACGGGGTTCCTCTACCAGTTCGAGCGGTGCGCGAGCGACGGCACCGGCTGCACGCCCTTCGGATCGGCCACGTCGAGTTCGACCTACACGCTCACGGCGAGCGACGTCGGCTACCGCATCGGCGTTCGCGTCACGGCGCTCGACACCGCCGGTGCAGGGCCGCCGGCCGACGCGGCGACGCCGACGCCGGTCGTCCTCGGCCCCGGCCCCACGAATCTCGCGCCGCCCTCGGTCTCGGTCGCGACCGGGGCGACACAGCCGAAGGTGGGCGACGCGCTGACCGCGACGACGGGAACCTGGACCGGCAACGGCAACACGTACTCGTACCAGTGGAAGAAGTGCGCCTCCCCAACGTCGTCGTGTGCGACCGTCGCCGGCGCGACCTCGTCGTTCTTCGTCACGACGCTCGAGACCTACGGCTTCGTGATGCGCGTGATGGTGACGGCGACGAACAGCGCGGGCTCGCGCACGGTCGAGTCGGGCCCGACCTCCGCCGTTTCCGCGGACAAACCGGTCTTCCATCAGTCCCCGCCGGTCTCCGGGGTCAACCAAGTCGGAGCGACTCTCGTCGTCTCTCCCGGGCGCTGGACAGGGACCGCACCGATCGCGTTCTCCTACGAGTGGCGGCGCTGCGATCCGGCGGGGACGCTCGAGTCGTGCGTGCCGATCCCGGGCGCGACGGCGGTGACCTACACCCTGACACCGAACGACAACGGGGTCACGCTTCGTGCGTACGTCACCGGAACGAACGTCGCCGGAGCGACCGTCGCCATCTCGAACCACACGTTCCCGACGCTGCCGGCGGCAGCCGGCGCCACGACGACGCAGGCCCCGACGAGCGAGCTGTCGCCGTCGATCGACGGCGACCCGACGATCGGGTCGGAGCTTCGCGCCTCGGAGGGCACATGGGCCGGCTCCGTGCCGATGCGCTTCGGCTTCGCGTGGCGGCGGTGCGACGCGACGGGCGCCGCATGCAAGTCGATCCGCGGAGCGCTGAGGGCCGAGTACGCGCCGACGGCCGCGGACGCCGGCTCGACCTTGCGCGTCGCCGTGACGGCCCGTAACGCGGTCGGCGTCGGCACCGCCGTCTCGCAGCCGACGGACGCCGTGGCGTTCGCGCGTCCGCCCGTCCGCGGCCGCCGCATCATCGGCTCCACGCGCAGCGACTACCTCCCCGGCGGCGGCGGCAACGACGTCATCGTCGGACGGGCCGGCAACGACACGATCCTCGGCGGCGCCGGCAACGACCGGCTGTTCGGTGGAAGGGGCAACGACGTGATCGACGGCGGCTCCGGGAGCGACCGCATCTACGGCGGGCCCGGGAGCGACACGATCCGCGCGGTCGACAACCACAAGGACATCGTCGTGTGCGGGCCGGGGCGCGACCGCGCGTTCGTCGACCGAGTCGACGTCGTTTCGGGGTGCGAAGCCGTGTCGTACCCCGCCGGCTGACGCGCCGCCTCGCACGTTCTCCGGTCGTGATGGGCGGTGCAGGGCTCGAACCTGCGACCCCCTCCTTGTAAGGGAGGTGCTCTCCCAGCTGAGCTAACCGCCCGGGTATACCCCCAACGGGATTCGAACCCGTGCTGCCGGCGTGAAAGGCCGGAGTCCTAGGCCACTAGACGATGGGGGCGTTCGGCTCAGAGTACCGTTGGCGCGTGCCGATCAGGCCCGCCACG
>DATDNT010000066.1:0-3483 GCA_036518135.1 Gaiellaceae bacterium
CGTACAGGCCGGATTGTCGGGACGGGTACGGCAACGAGCCTCTCTGTGGAGGAGGGATCCGCCTTGTGAGCTAGTCGGCGGCGGCGGGTGCGGAGAGCCGACTAGCGCGTATGAATGCGCGCGGCAAAGACGAGCGAAAACCGCTTGATAATGCTCGTCGCGCGCGACATCTCTACCCTTGACCCTAGCGCGCCGCCCGGACGGGCACTTCCCGAAACCGGACAACACCGCCCTTGACGAATCCATCTTCGTCGGGCAAGGTGGGGGAGCGATGACGACCGCCGCGTATACACGCGTCCCCGCAGACGGGGCCCTTCTCTCGATCGTCATCCTCATTCTCCCCCTCTAGGGGGGAGACGCGAACACGCGCCACGTAGGCGCATACGCCGACCTCACCGCACCAGAGGTGCGTCCCCGGACGAAGGAGTGTGTTCGTGTCAACTCGCAGGATCTCGATCTTCGATACGACGTTGCGCGACGGCGAGCAGGCGCCGGGCATCGCGCTGCAACCGGACGAGAAGGCGGAGATCGCCGAGCAGCTCGAACGCCTCGGCGTCGACGTCGTGGAGGCCGGATTCCCGGGCGCCTCGCCCGGTGACTTCGAGGGCACGCGCGCCGTGTCGACCGCCGTCGAGGCGCCGACGGTCGCCGCGCTCGCCCGAACCGTCCGTGACGACCTCGACGCGGCCGTCGAGGCGCTCGCCGACGCGCGCCGCTCCAGGATCCACGTCTTCATCGCGACGAGCGCGCTGCACATGGAGAAGAAGCTCGGGCTCGAGCCCGAGCAGGTGATCGAGCAGACGCGGTGGTCGGTCTCGTACGCGGCCGCGCGCGCGGACGAGGTCGAGTTCTCGTGCGAGGACGCGACGCGCTCCGACCCCTCCTTCGTCGCGCGTGTCTGCCGGGTCGCGATCGACGCGGGCGCGACCGTGATCAACCTTCCCGACACCGTCGGGTATTGCCTGCCGCACGAGTACGCGACGTTCTTCACGGAGGTCCGCAGGCGTTGTCCCGAGCTTCGCAGCGTCACGCTCTCCGCGCATTGTCACGACGACCTCGGGCTCGCGGTCGCGAACTCGCTCGCCGCCGTCCAGGCCGGCGTCGGCCAGCTCGAGTGCACGGTCAACGGGATCGGCGAGCGGGCGGGCAACGCGTCGCTCGAGGAGATCGTGGTCGCGCTCAAGGTTCGCGCCGACCACTTCGATGTCGACACGAGCGTCGACACCGAGCAGATCACGGCTGCGTCGAGGCTCGTCTCCGCGCTGACCGGCTACGTCGTGCAGCCGAACAAGGCGGTCGTCGGGGCGAACGCGTTCGCGCACGAAGCCGGCATCCACCAGGACGGGATGCTCAAGGACGAGCGGACGTACCAGATCATCGATCCCGGCGCCGTCGGCGTGTCGATGACCCTACCGCTCGGCAAGCACTCGGGCCGGCATGCGTTCTCGATCGCGCTCGCGCAGCGCGGGATCTCGCTCGAGGGCGAGCAGTTGAACGCGGCGTTCCGCCGTTTCAAGGCGCTCGCCGACGCAGGGCAGGCTTTCGACGTCGAGCAGGCACTCGAGGGGGTGGTGGCATGAATCAGATCCCGACGATCGCGTGCCTGACCGGATCGGGAACCGCGCCCGAGCTGATGGCCGAGGCGCTCTACGCGCTCGAAGCCGTCGGTCGCGTGCACGGCTTCACGATCGACCAGGTGCACGCGCCGTTCGGCGGCGTTGCCTTCACGCAGGCGGGACAGACGGTGCCGCCGAGCACGCGCGACGCAGTCCTCGGTGCCGACGCGGTGCTGATCGCGGGCGCCGACGATCCGGCGCTCGACGAGGTGATGGCCGAGCTCGACCTGCGCGCGCGGGTCAATCGCGTGCGTTTCGGGCGCGGCGACGACGTCGTCTTCTTCACCGCGGCGCACGACTCGACGTCGGAGTGGGCGATCCGGCGTGCGTTCGAGACCGCGGAGGTGCGACGGCTCCGGCTCGCCTGCGTGGGCGACGCCGAGTGGTGCGAGCTCGTCGAGGTGGTCGCGCTCGACCACGAGCACGTTCGCGTCGAGCACGTCTCGCCGAAGGACGCGATCCCGTTCTCGGCGTTCGATCCCGCCCGCTTCGACCTGGTCGCGGTCGAGCCTCGGTGGTCGGAGGCCGTGGTCGAGGTCGCGGCCGCTGCGGCGTCGCACCGCGTGTCGGCCACCGCGCTGCTCGCCGAGCACGGCCCGAGCCTGTTCGTCCCGGCGCCGGACCGCGGCTTCGCGCTCGCCGGCCACGGGATGGTCAACCCGAGCAGCATGCTGCTCGCCGCCGCGCTCGCGCTCGAGTACGGGATCGGCGAGCGCTCGGCCGCGCAGACGCTCGCCGGCGCGGTGTCGGCCGCCCTCGTCGAGGCACCGGAGACACCGAGCCTGCTCCGCCGGATGTCGACGACCCGCGAGTTCACGCAGCGCGTGCTCGCGAGCTTCCAGCTGACGATGCGCAACGCGGAGTTCGCGTAGTGAAGATGAACGGGGCGGACGCCATCCTTCGCTGCCTCGAGGCGGAGGGCGTCGAGGTGATGTTCGGCCTGCCCGGCGGCGCGATCCTGCCGCTGTACGACGCGATCGCGCGCGGCACGACGGTGCGTCACGTGCTGGCGCGTCACGAGCAGGGGGCGGGGCACATGGCAGAGGGCTACGCGCGCGCGTCGGGCGAGGTCGGCGTCGCCGTCGCCACGTCCGGGCCGGGCGCCACCAATCTCGTCACTCCGATCGCCGACGCGTGGATGGACTCGACCCCGCTCGTCTGCATCACCGGCCAGGTGCGCTCGTTCCTGATCGGCACCGACGCGTTCCAGGAGTGCGACATCACCGGGATCACGATCCCGATCGTCAAGCACTCGTGGCTCGTGCAGGACGTGGACGACCTGCCGCACACGATCAAGGCCGCATTCCACGTAGCCCGCACCGGACGCTGCGGGCCCGTGCTCGTCGACGTGCCGCGCGACGTGCAGGAGGCCGAGCTCGATTTCTCCTACCCGGAGACCGTTTCCCTCCCGGGGTGGAAGCCGCCCCGCCGCGGGCACGCACGGCAGATCGCGGCCGCCGCTCACGCCGTCGCCTCGGCGGAGCGGCCGATCCTGTACGTCGGCGGTGGCGCGCTCAACGCCCACGCGACCGACGAGCTGCGCACGCTCGCCGAGCGCGCGCGCCTGCCGGTGGTGACGACGCTGATGGCGAAGAGCGCGTTCCCCGAGTCGCACGAGCTGCACGCGGGGTGGCCGGGGATGCACGGACCGAAGTGGTCGAACTGGGCCTTGAACAAGGCGGATGTGATCGTCGCCGTCGGCGCGCGCTTCGACGACCGGGTGACCGGAAAGGTGTCGGCGTTCGCACCCGGCGCGACCGTCGTGCATCTCGACATCGACGCGGCCGAGATCTCGAAGATCAGGCATGCCGACATCCCCGTCGTCGGCCCGCTGAAGTCGGTGCTCGCCGAGCTGACGCAGGTGATC
>DATDNT010000067.1:0-3315 GCA_036518135.1 Gaiellaceae bacterium
TCCCCTCCCCGAGCGTGATCGGAGTCACGCGGCGACCACCGGTGCGATGACCGGCCGGCCGAGCACCTCCGGCGACCCGGAGAGCTCGTCGAGCGCCGCCTCCACGGAGCCGATCGGCGCGTCGTGCAGCACGAGGTCGAGGGCGGCGCGTCCAGGCTCGAGATGCTGGACGAGCTGCGCGATCGAGACCTCGTGCTTCGCGAACGTCGCGGCCGCGTGTGCGAGCACACCGGGCTGGTCGGCCACGTCGAGATGGACGTAGAACGGGGCGCGCCAGGCGGCCGGGTCGAGCCTTTGCAGCTCGCGCCAGCACGCGTCGTTCTGCAGGAACCCCGTCCCCGACGTCCCCACGACGCTGACGAGGTCGGCAACGACCGCTGATGCCGTCTCGATCCCGCCCGCACCCGGGCCGCCGAGCGTGACCTCGCGGATCGCGTCGCCCTGGAGGACGACGACGTTCGAGCTCCCCTCGACGCTCGCGAGCGGATGTGCGCTCTCGACGAACGCCGGCTGCACGCGGACGTCGACGCCGCCCTCGGTGAGGGTCGCGATCCCGATCAGCTTCAGCGCCATGCCGAACGAGGCGGCCGCGGCGACATGCGCCGGCTCGATCGCCTCGATCCCGCGGTACTGCACGTCGTCGAGGAGGACACGAGAGCCGAACGCGACCGTCGCGAGGATGGCCATCTTGGCCGCCGCGTCGGCGCCGGTGACGTCCTCGGTCGGGTCGGGCTCGGCGTAGCCGAGAGCCTGCGCTTCGGCGAGCGCGTCGGCATACGTGCCGCCGCGCGCCATCCGCGAGAGAACGAAGTTCGTCGTCCCGTTGACGATGCCGAGGACGCGGTGGACGTTCTCGGCGACGAGCGACTCGCGCAGCACCTTCACGACGGGGACGGCCGCGCAGACGGAGGCCTCGAAGCGCAGCTGGACGCCTGCCGCGGAGGCGATCGCGAACAGGTCGGCGCCCTCTCGTGCCACGAGCTGCTTGTTGGCGGAGACCACGGGCTTACCGGCGCGCAACAACTCGCGCACGTAGCCGCCGGCAGGATCGAGCCCGCCCATCACCTCGGCCACGACGTCGACGCGGGGGTCGTCACGCAACGCTGCGAAATCGTCGGTGAGCACGTCGTCGTCCGGCACGAAGTCGCGGTTCTTCGCCGGATCGCGCACGAGCGCCCGAACCACGGTCAGCCTGTGCCCGGTCGCGCGCTCGATCTCGTCGCCGCTCTCGGCGAGCATCCGGGAGACGGCCGAGCCGACCGTGCCGTAACCGAGGAGGCCTACGCCGACGTCAACGGACGCCATGCGGTGTCGAGCACCCTCTCCGCGATCTGAACGGCGTTCAGGGCGGCACCCTTGTTGAGGTTGTCGCAGGCGAGGAACAGGACGAGCCCGTTGTCGGCTGCAGGATCGCGCCGTACCCGGCCGACGAGGACCTCGTCGGTCCGGGCGGACGCCGCCGGCGTCGGTGTGTCGACCAGGCGCACCGACGGGGCCTCCGCGAGCACGGCTTCGGCCTGGTCGGGCGTGAGCTCCGACTCCAGCTCGATCCACACCGATTCGGCGTGACCGACGAGCACCGGCACGCGCACGGTGGTCGCGCTGATCGGCAGGGCGGGAAGCTCGAGCACCTTCTGCGACTCGGCGCGGATCTTCGCCTCCTCGTCCGTCTCGGCGCCTTCCCACGTCCAGTCGAAGCCGACGTCGTGCTGCTCGACCGGCTCCTGCCGCAGCTGCGCGGCGCGCGCGGCTCCCTTGCCCGAGACGGCCTGGTACGTGGAGACGCGCACGCTGCGCAGCCCGGCGGCGTCGTGCAGCGGCTTGAGCACGCACGTGAGCGGGATCGTGCAGCAGTTCGGATTGGCGAGGATCCCGTCGTGGTCGGCGACGCGGTCGCCGTTCACCTCCGGTACGACGAGCGGGATGCCCGGCTCGAGCCGGTAGGCCGACGACTTGTCGATGGCGACGGCGCCGCCGCGCACGGCGTGGGGGACGAGCTCGCGCGACGCGTCGGTCCCGACCGAGAAGAGCGCGATGTCGATCCCGCCGGCTGCGAGGGCGTCGGGCGTCGCCTCCTCGACGGCCGTGCCGTCGGCGAGCGCCGAGCCGGCCGACCGGGCCGATGCAAAGGCGCGCACGTTCTCGAACCCGCGCTCGCGCAGGATCCGCATCGTCACGCTGCCGACGGCGCCGGTGGCGCCGACCACCGCGACGCGTGCGTCACGCATCGACCCGCTCCTCGGCGTACATCCGGAACTTGTCGTGCACGGCCTGCACGGCGCGCTCGACCTCCGTGGCGCGCACGACGCAGGAGACGCGGATCGACGAGGTGGAGATGATCTCGATGTTGATGCCTGCCTCCGCGAGGGCTTCGAACATGTCGGCGGCGACGCCGGGATGGCTCTTCATTCCGGCTCCCACCAGCGAGACCTTCGCGATCTCGTCGTCGAGATCGATCGAGCTGGCGCCGATCTCGACTGCGAGTTGCCGGAGGATCGGCTCGGCCACGGCGAGGTCGCTCTTCGGCAGCGTGAACGAGATGTCCGTCCTCCCGTGCTCGGACACGTTCTGGACGATCATGTCGATGTTGACGCCGGCGTCGGCTAGCGCGCGGAAGACCCGCGCTGCGATGCCCGGGCTGTCGGGCACGGCGACGATCGTCGCCTTCGCTTCGGAGGCGTCGTGGGTGACGCCGGACACGATCGCCTTCTCGAGCACCAGTTCTCCTTCCTCGGCGATCCGCGTGCCTTCGCTGTCTGAGAACGACGCGCGCACGTGGAGCGCCACACCGTACCGTCGTGCGATCTCGATCGACCGCGCCATCATCACCCGGGCGCCGGTCGCCGCCATCTCCAGCATCTCCTCGTAGCTGATCGTCTCGAGCTTGAGCGCGTCGGGCACGATCCGCGGGTCGGCGGTGAAGACGCCCTCGACGTCGGTGAAGATCTCGCAGGGCCCGCCGAGCGCCGCCGCGAGCGCCACGGCCGTCGTGTCGGAGCCGCCGCGGCCGAGCGTGGTGACGTCGTGCGAGTCGGCCGAGACACCCTGGAACCCGGCGACGAGCACGATCTTTCCGGCGTCGAGCGCTTCGTTGATGCGCGTTGCGCGCACCTCGGCGATCTTCGCCTTGCCGTGGACGGTGTCGGTGACGATGCCCGCCTGAGAGCCCGTGAGCGAGATCGCCTCGTGCCCGAGGTCGTGGACGGCCATTGCGCAGAGCGCATTCGAGATCCGCTCGCCGACGGAGACGAGCATGTCGAGCTCGCGTGGATGCGGCAGGGGAGAGATCTCGTGCGCGAGGCGGATCAGCTCGTC
>DATDNT010000068.1:0-6628 GCA_036518135.1 Gaiellaceae bacterium
AGGTGCTGGTAGCTGCCCTCGACGTTCATGCTCTCGCGGTTCGCGTGCGCGACCTGGCGGAGCGCGATCACGTTGACGACGGCGCCCGCGGCGGCGGTCGCCACGACGAGCGGCGCGCGGACGTCGGGCGGCGCGACGAGCCGGTGCGCCGCCTCGGCGACGATGAGGACGCCGAGCACGAGCAGGGTCAGCCCGTTCGCCTGCGCCGAGAGCACCTCCGCGCGGCCGAAGCCGAACGTCATCCGCCCGGTCGGGGGCCGCCGCGCGAGGCGCGCGGCCCAGACGCTGATGCCGAGGGCGGCCGCGTCGACGAGCATGTGCGCGGCGTCCGAGAGCAGCGCGAGCGAGTGCGCGACGACGCCGAGGACGATCTCCACGGCCATGAAGGCGAGGATCAGGCCGAGCGCGACCGTGAGCGGCCGGATGCGCGTCTCGGCGCCGGCGTGCGCGTGGTCGTGCGCCATGTGCCTAGTCTTCCCGAGATGGACGGCGTCGTGTTCGTCGAGATCCCCTCGGGCGCTCGCAACAAGTACGAGTGGGACGAGGAGCTGGGAGCGATCGCGCTCGACCGGCGGCTGTTCACGTCCATGAGCTATCCGGCGGACTACGGCTTCGTGGAAGGGACGCTCGCAGAGGACGGCGACCCGCTCGACGCGCTCGTCCTCGTCGGCGAGCCGACGTTCCCGGGCTGCCGGATCCGCGTGCGCGCGGTCGGCGTGTTCCACATGGCCGACGAGAAGGGGCCGGACGAGAAGATCCTGTGCGTGCCGTTGAACGACCCGATGTGGAGCCCCATCTCGGACATCCACGACGTCCCGCCGCAGCTGCGAAACGAGATCGAGCACTTCTTCCAGGTCTACAAGGACCTCGAGAACAAGAAGACCGAGACGCGCGGGTTCGGCAACCGGACCGAGGCACAGCAGATCATCGCGGCGTCCCGCACGCGCGCGCAGTAGCTGGTAGTCTCCCGACCGTCATGTCCGGGATCACCAACGCAGACGTCACGCGCCGCCGCTTCTAGCGGCAGCAGTACGTCTTCGTTCGGTCCTCGTTTCACTCTGATCCCAAGGAGCATGGCGTGTTCGCAGTCGAAGTACGTGACCTGGAGAAGGTCTTCAGCAGGCGCAAGGGCCTCTTCGGCCGGCGTCGCCGTGCTGCGCTGAACAAGGTGTCGTTCACGATGGAGCGCGGCGAGTGCGTCGCGATCCTCGGCCAGAACGGGTCGGGCAAGTCGACGCTCGTCCGCCTGCTCTCGACGCTGCTCCTGCCGGACGGCGGCGAGGCGCGGATCTTCGGGCACGACGTGTTCAAGGAGGCACGCGCGGTGCGGCGACTCGTCAACCGCGTGTCCGTCGAGGCGAGCTTCTTCAAGAAGATGAGCGCGGCCGAGAACCTCGCCTATGCGGCGCGGTTCTACGGCATGGGCCCGACCCAGACGCACCGGGACATCCCGGTGATCCTCGAGCGGGTCGGCTTTCCGTCGAATCGGCGCGGTGAGGCGATGGAGAACCTGTCGCGCGGCATGCAGCAGAAGGTCGCGCTCGCGCGCGCCCTGCTCACCTCGCCGGTGCTCCTGTTGCTCGACGAGCCGACCACCGGTCTCGACCCGCGTTCGAAGCAGGAGGTGCAGGAGTTCATCCGCGAGATCCGCGAGCGCCACGACTCGACGATCCTGCTCTGCACCCACGACATGAAGGAGGCCGAGCAGCTGGCCGATCGCGTCGGGCTGCTCGACCGCGGCGAGCTGCTGTTCCTCGAGCCGGTGCCCGAGGTGCTCGACCGGTACGGCGTCGACACCCTCGAGGAGGCGTTCTTCGCGGCAACCGGCCGCGCGTACGAGGACGAGAAGACCGAGGACGACGAGGAGAGGGAGGTGTTCGCATGAGTGCTGCAGACGTGACGCAGCCGTTCACGCGGCGGCGCGTGCTCCGAAACGAGCTCATCGGCCTCTACGGGGTCGTCGAGCGCAACCTGTACCTGACGAAGCGCTACTTCCTGTGGGACTTCGCGTTCCTGCTCTGGACCGTCGCCAACACGCTGACGATCGTTTTCATCGCGCGCGGTGTCGGCATCTCGGCGGGTGCGCGGAACGAGCTCGAGACGAAGCTGCTCGTCGGCGGCGTCATCTGGGCGTTCCTCGGGATCATCTTCGAGATCGTCACCGAGACGGTCGCGTGGGAGCGGTGGGAAGGGACGATCGAGTACACGTTCATGGCGCCGGTCTCACGGCCCGTGCACCTGATCGGCATGGGCGTCTACGCCGTCCTGTACGGGCTCGTGCGCGCCGCCGCCGTGTTCTTCGCCGTCGTCCTCTTCATCGGCATCCACGTCCCGCACGCGAACTACGGCGCCGCCGTCGCGCTGCTCGCGATCGCGTCCGTCTCGTTCATCGGCGTCGGGATGATGACGGCGGTGCTGCCGCTCGTCTCGCCCGAGAAGGGCACGCAGCTCGGATTCGTCGCGCAGGGGCTGATGCTCGTCGTCTCCGGCGTCTACTACCCGGTGAGCGTCCTGCCGACGTGGATGCAGTGGATCGCGAAGATCTCGCCGGCGACGTACGCGCTGCGCGGGAACCGGCGGCAGATCCTGAGCGGCGCGGGGCTCGCGTGGGCGGACGTCTGGCCGCTGATGGTGATCGGGGCGTTCTCGATCCCGATCGGCCTGCTCGTCTTCAAGGCCGGCGAGCGGTATGCGAAGAAGAACGGCAAGCTCAAGCGCTCCGGCTGACGGATGGCTTAGAGTCGGATCATGGCCATGATCGAGAGCAAGGACCGCGCGACGTCCGATCCGAAGGCGCGCAAGCACGTCCTCGAGCAGCTGCAGAAGGACGGAGCCGAGTACGTCCTCTTCTGGTTCACCGACATCGAAGGGCATCTGAAGAGCTTCGCGATCACGCCCTCGGAGATCGAGGGTGCGCTGAACGACGGGATGGGGTTCGACGGCTCGTCGATCACCGGCTTCAACGCGATCGAGGAGAGCGACATGGTCGCGATCCCCGATCCGACGACGTACCGGCTGATGCCGACGCGCGATGGAGAGGCGAAGGTCGGACGCATGATCTGCGACGTCGTCAAGCCCGACGGGCAGCCGTACGAGGGCGACCCGCGGTACGTGATGCGGCGCGCGCTCGAGCGGATGGAGTCCATGGGCTTCGACACCTTCAACATCGGCCCAGAGCTCGAGTACTTCCTCTTCCGCGACAAGGACGGCACGGAGACCCTCGACGAGGGCGGGTACTTCGCCATGACGGCGCTCGACGCGGCCACCGAGCTTCGGAACGAGACGATCCGCGCGCTCGAGCACATGGGCATCGCGATCGAGTACCACCACCACGAGGTCGCCCCGTCCCAGCACGAGATCGACATGCGCTACTCGAACGCGCTCGACATGGCGGATCAGACGATCACCTACCGCCTCATCGTCAAGGAGGTCGCCGCGAAGCACGGCGTCTACGCGACGTTCATGCCGAAGCCGCTGTTCGGCGAGAACGGCAGCGGGATGCACACCCACATGTCGCTCTTCAAGGACGGCCGCAACCAGTTCTTCCAGGGCGACGACCAGTACAACCTCTCACCCGTCGGCAAGCAGTTCATCGCGGGCCTGCTCCGCCACGCGCGCGAGCTGTCGGCCGTGTTCGCGCAGTGGGTCAACTCGTACAAGCGGCTCGTGCCCGGGTACGAGGCGCCGGTCTACGTCGCGTGGTCGCAGCGCAACCGCTCGGCCCTGATCCGCATCCCGCTGTACAAGCCGGGCTCGGAGCAGGCGACGCGTGCCGAGATCCGCTGCCCGGACCCCGCGTGCAACCCGTACCTGACGTTCGCTGCGCTCCTGCATGCCGGGCTCGAGGGGATCGAGCAGGGCTACGAGCTTGAGCCGCCGATGGAGACGAACCTCTACCACCTGACGGCGGAGGAGCGGCGCGAGCGCGGCATCGTCTCGCTGCCGGAGACGCTCGGCGAGGCGATCGACGAGTTCGCGGGCAGCGACCTGATGCGTCGCGCGTTCGGCGACCACATCTTCTCGAGCTACGTGAAGCTGAAGCGGAGCGAGTGGGACGAGTACCGGGTCCAGCTCACGCAATGGGAGCTCGACCGCTACCTCGGCGTCCTCTAAGGCCGACTGCTTCGAGTCCTGGTCGACGAACGTCCCGACGCTGGTCTAGAGGAACGTGCGAATCGACTCACGGTCGACGCGCAGGCCGATCACCTTCGCGCCGTCGTCGATCTGCTCGATCGACTCTGCGGGCACGAGGCGGCGGCGGCGGGCGAGCCAGCCGGAGCGGACGGAGAGCGCGTCGGGCTGCTCGGGGCTCGTCCCGTACATCGGGCACTCGACCGTGCCGACGACGCGGCCCCGGGCGTCTGCGACGAGGAACCCTGCGGTGCGGCGGAGATCGATTGCGAGTGCGCTCATCTGCTGGTCGAACCTATTCCCCGTCTACGAGGAAATACCTCGTTTGCCGTAAAGCTTTTGTGAACCGTCCCTCTAGCCCCACTTGCCGCTCATCGCGAGCATCGCGACCGTGAGCAGCACGAGGTAAACGGCCGACAGTCCCGCGGCGATACGCCCGGCAACCGCCTTGCCGCTCCGGGTCCACCAGAAGGCGACGCCGATCGAGACGAGCAGGATGAGCAGGCCGAGGTCGCTCGCCATGAACCCGATCCCGACCCAGGTCGGATCCTTCGCGTAGTTCTCGTCGTTCAGGATGATCTGCGCGAAGACGCGCAGGAGCACGAAGCACGGGACGGCGACGATCAGGCTCGTCAGCGTCGCCCGCGCGCGGCCGGTGGCGGCGACGACGAGCGCCGCGATCACGGCGCCGTACAGCAGCATCGCCCCGAGCACGTGCAGGAAGAGCGGCCAGAACGGGCGGCTGAAGGCGAGGAGCGTCACGGCTTCCAGATCATCAGGACGAGGATGGCGAGCGTCGCGGCGCCTGCTGCGTACGAGACGGCGAGGCCGGTGCGGTCGGTGAGGAGCGCGCGCAGCTCGGCGCTCGGTGCGTCTCCCTCGCCGGCGAGGCGCTCCGCGAGCTCGCGCGAACGCTCCTGGTGGCGCCCCCCGATGCCCCCGAGCGCGTTCGCGGCGAGCCAGAGGACGACCGCCGCCCACAGCCAGCCGGTGCCGATCCCGAACCCGAGGCGGTGCCAGAGCCAGATGCCGAACACGAGCGTGCCGAGGACGCCGACGTAGATCACCGGGAGCAGGACGCGGATGAGGCGCAGGAGCGCCGCCGTCTCCGAGGGCCGCTCCGAGCGGATCGCGAGCCAGTTGAGGATCCCCGCTGCGACGGACCCGCCGACGAAGAGGAACGCGCTCGCTACGTGCAGCATGATCAGCCAGTCGTTACCGGTCACGGCGGCGAACGTACCCTGTTTGCCGGATGGACACCCGCGAGAGGCACCTGCGGCTGCTCACCGACACCATCGAGGCGGTCAACTCGACGCTCGATCTCCAGGGCGTGCTCGCGCTCGTCGCGACGAAGGTCGCCGAGGCGATGGAGACGGACGCCTGCTTCGTCTACCTCTACGACGATCGCGCCGACGAGCTCGTGCTGCGCGCGACGCACGGCACGCCGATCGACGAGATGACGCGGCGGCCGCGCATGCGCCCCGGCGAGGGGATCACGGGGACCGCGGCCGCGTCGCGCGCGCCGGTGATGCTCGAGTCGCAGGCGCATCTCGACCCGCGCTTCAAGAACTTCCCGAACCTGCCGGAGGACGAATACGAGTCGATCCTCGCCGTGCCGATCCTGATGCGCGACGGTGCGCTCGAAGGAGCGTTGAACGTCCGCACGCGGGCGCCGCGCGCGTTCTCCGACGACGAGGTGGAGCTGCTGCTCGCGATCGCCGCGCAGGTGGCGCAGTCGATCGAGCACGCGAAGCTGTACGACGAGGCGCAGCGGCGCGTGCACGAGCTCGAGGCGCTCGCGCGCATCTCGGAGGCCGTCTCCGAGTCGCTGTACCTGGAGGAGTCGCTGGAGGCGATCGTCAAGACGACGATGGACGCGCTGACGGCGACGGGCGCCGCGCTCGTGCTCGACGACGGTCGCATCGCGTGGCCCGAGGGAGTCGCCTCGACGCATGCGATCCGGCAGCCGCTGCGCTGGCGCGGCCGGCAGATCGGCGAGCTCGTCGCGGACCGCGACGCCCCGTTCAGCGACGGAGACCGCGAGCTGCTCGCGTCGATCGCGACGCATGCGGCCGTTGCGTTGGAGCACGGCAGGGCGGTGATGCGCGGTGTGCTCGCGCAAGAGATCCACCACCGCGTGAAGAACAACCTTCAGACGGTTGCGTCGCTGCTGCGGCTGCAGGCGCGCTCGGCCGACACCGTCGACCCGCGCGAGGCGCTCGAGCACTCGGTGAACCGGATCCTCGCGATCGCGGCCGTGCACGAGCTGCTGACCGAGCGGCGCGAGGAGGACGTCGACCTCGCCGACCTGGTCGACCGGCTGCGGGCGATGCTCGTGCAGGGGGTCGGGGGTGGGAAGGACGTGACGGCGTCGCTCGTCGAGGTGACGCTGCCGGGCGCCCGCGCGACCGCGCTCGCGCTCGTGTTCGCGGAGCTCCTGCAGAACGCGCTCGAGCACGGCGGGCCGCGCATCACCGTCGAGCTGGCGCGCCGCGAC
>DATDNT010000069.1:0-12698 GCA_036518135.1 Gaiellaceae bacterium
CGACGCGCGACAACGTGATCCGCGCGCTGCACGGGCACGCGAAGCCGGAGACCGCAGCCGCGGCGACGCTCGTCGCGGGCAGCCTCCTCGCGGCTGCGTGGACGCGGCGCGCGCCGTCGCGCCGGGAGCTCCTCCGCCTCACGCCGGCCGGCGCGATGTTCGGGCTCTCGTACGTGCTGCTCTTCGAGGCCTACTGGCGCGGCCGGGTGACGGTCGTCTCGCCGCTCGTCGCGACCGAGTCGCTCTGGGGCGTCGGCCTCTCGGCGCTCCTGATCCGGCACACGGAGGGGATGGGGCGGAAGGTGGCGCTCGGCGCGCTCCTCGTCGTCGCGGGCAGCGCGGTCATCGGCGCAACTCGCTGAGCCCGAACACGATCACGAGCGCGAGGAACGCGACGACCAGGCCGGCCGTGTGGCCGAGGGCGCCCGCGATCGCGACGATCGGGATGCAGACGCCGAGGTTCCCCGGGTGCAGGGCGCTCGGGCGCGGCCGCCGCACCTGCGCGAGCCGCTCGTCGACCCGCCGGTCGATCTCCTTCTCCATGCGGTCGAGGAACCCGGCCACGAGGTGCTCCTCGTGCTCGGGCCCGAGCTCCTTGCGGGCCGCCACGACCGCCTGCAGCTCCTGCTCGTCCATGGACTGACTATCGCACACAGTTCCCGCGATGATCTGCTACGATCCGGCTTAGATTTTCTCAGTCACACCCGAAGGAGACACATCCGAATGGCAAAGACGATCGGCATCGACCTGGGCACGACCAACTCGTGCATGGCCGTCCTCGAGGGCGGCGAGCCGACCGTGATCGCGAACGCGGAGGGCGGCCGGACCACCCCGTCGGTCGTCGGCTTCACGAAGGACGGTCAGCGGCTCGTCGGCGCCCCCGCGCGGCGGCAGCAGGTCACGAACCCGGAGAACACCGTGTTCTCCGTCAAGCGCTTCATGGGCCGGAAGTTCGACGAGGTCACCGAGGAGATGACCATCGTCCCGTACAAGGTCGTGAAGGGCCCGAACGACGACGTGCGGATCGAGGCCGGCGGCAAGGAGTACGCGCCGCCCGAGATCAGCGCGATGATCCTCCAGAAGCTGAAGGCGGACGCCGAGGCGTTCCTCGGCGAGACGGTCACCGACGCGGTGATCACCGTCCCCGCCTACTTCAACAACGCGCAGCGCGAGGCGACGAAGGACGCCGGCCGCATCGCCGGCCTGAACGTGCTGCGCATCATCAACGAGCCGACCGCGGCCGCGCTCGCCTACGGCCTCGACAAGGAAGGGGCCGACCAGACGATCCTGGTCTTCGATCTCGGCGGCGGCACGTTCGACGTGTCCGTGCTCGAGCTCGGCGAGGGCGTCTTCGAGGTGAAGTCGACGAACGGCGACAACCACCTCGGCGGCGACAACTTCGACAAGGCGATCGTCGACTGGATGGTCGCCGAGTTCAAGCGCGACCAGGGGATCGACCTGAGCGCCGACCCGATGGCGCTGCAGCGCCTCTACGAGGCTGCGGAGAAGGCGAAGATCGAGCTCTCCTCGACGATGACGACGCAGATCAACCTGCCGTTCATCACCGCGACGCAGGACGGCCCCAAGCACCTCGACCTGCAGCTGACGCGGGCGAAGCTCGAGGAGCTCGCGCACGACCTGCTCGAGCGCACCGTCGCCCCGACGCGGCAGGCACTCGCCGATGCGGGGCTGCAGGCGTCCGCCATCGACCACGTCGTGCTCGTCGGCGGCATGACCCGCATGCCGGCCGTGCAGGCGAAGGTCAAGGAGCTCATCGGCAAGGACCCGCACAAGGGCGTCAACCCGGACGAGGTCGTCGCCGTCGGCGCGGCCATCCAGGGCGGCGTGCTGAAGGGCGAGGTCAAGGACGTGCTGCTCCTCGACGTCACGCCGCTGTCGCTCGGCATCGAGACGAAGGGCGGCGTGATGACGCGCCTGATCGAACGCAACACGACGATCCCGACGCGCAAGTCGGAGGTGTTCTCCACCGCCGAGGACAATCAGCCGTCCGTGCTCGTGCACGTGCTGCAGGGCGAGTCCGAGATGGCGACGTACAACAAGACGCTCGGCAAGTTCGAGCTCGTCGGCATTCCGCCGGCGCCGCGCGGCATGCCGCAGATCGAGGTCAGCTTCGACATCGACGCGAACGGGATCATCCACGTGTCGGCGAAGGACCTCGGCACCGGCAACGAGCAGCAGATCAAGATCGAGGGCGGCTCGGGGCTGAAGCAGGACGAGATCGACCGCATGATCAAGGACGCGGACGCCCACCGCGAGGAGGCGTCGTAGCTCAAGGCGCTCGTCGACGCGCGGAACCACGCGGAGTCGCTCGCCTACCAGATCGAAAAGTCGCTGAACGAGAACCGCGAGAAGCTGGACTCGTCGCTCGCAGGCACGGTCGAGGGACGGATCATGGAGCTGCGCGGCGTGCTCGAGTCGAGCGACGTCTCCGAGATCAAGCAGAAGACGGACGCGCTGCAGCAGGCGTGGACGGAGGCGGCGCAGTCGCTGTACGCGAACGCGTCCGCCGAGCAGCAGCAGTCGACGAACGGCGGCGGCTCGACGGCCTCCGACGACGAGGTCGTCGAGGACGCCGAGTACGAGGTGGTCGACGAATAGTGGAAGAGCACGTCGAGAACGTCGAAGAGCAGGTCGACGAGCTCGCCGAGGCGCTCAGGCAGCGGGACGAGTATCTCGACTCGCTCCAGCGCCTGAAGGCGGAGTTCGACAACTACCGCAAGCGCGTCGCGCGCGATCAGCAGGAGCTGGTCGCGCGCGCCGCGGAGCGCCTCGTCAAGGAGCTCCTGCCCGTGCTCGACGACCTCGAGCGCGCGATGAACCACGAAGGTGACATCGACGAGGGCGTGCGGCTGATCCATCGGCAGCTCGCGGAGTCCCTGACGAAGGAGGGGCTCACCGAGATCCCGACGGAGGGGAAGTTCGACCCGCACACGCAGGAGGCTCTGCTCTCGCAGCCCTCGGACGAGGAGGAGGGCACGGTCATCCAGGTGCTCCAGAAGGGCTACATGCTCGGGGCGCACGTGCTCCGGCCGGCGAGGGTGGTCGTCTCGAGTGGCTAAGAGCCTCTACGAGGTGCTCGGCGTCTCCAAGAACGCCTCGCAGGACGAGATCAAGAAGGCGTACCGCAAGCTCGTCCGCGAGGTGCACCCCGACCGTAACCCCGGCAACGAGGAGCGGTTCAAGGAGGTGCAGGGCGCGTACGACGTCCTCTCGGACTCCGAGAGGCGGAAGCAGTACGACACGTTCGGGCAGGCGAACGGGCGTCCGAACGTCGGCGGCGCCGGCGGGACGACGTTCGACTTCGGCGACTTCGACCTCGGCGACCTCTTCGGCGGGCTCTTCAACCGCGGCGGGCGCGGCGGCCAGCAGCAGCAGCGCGGGCAGCGGGGCAACGACGTCGAGGTCGAGGTGCGCGTCTCGTTCGAGGACGCGCTGCGCGGCGTGCAGACGACGGTGCCGGTGCAGCTCGACCTCGCGTGCCACACGTGCCACGGCACGGGCGCGGCGCCGGGCACGGCGCCGACGACGTGCCCGCAGTGCGACGGCTCCGGCGTCGTCGCGACCTCGCAGGGTCTCTTCGCGCTGCAGCAGCCGTGCCCGCGCTGCCATGGCATGGGCTCGATCGTCGAGACGCCGTGCCCGACGTGCCACGGCTCCGGCCGCGAGCGCCGGACGAAGCGCTACACGGTGAAGATCCCGGCCGGCGTCAAGGACGGGACGCGGATCAAGCTGAAGGGGAAGGGCGAAGCAGGCTACGGCGGCGCCGCCGCGGGCGACCTCTACGTCGTCACGCGCGTCGAGCCGTCGAAGATCTACGAGCGCCGCGGCGACGACCTCGTCGTGAACGTCCCGGTGTCGTACGCAACCGTCACGCTCGGTGGGACGGTCGAGGTGCCGACGCCGGAGGGGAATATCTCGCTGAAGATCCCGGCCGGCACCGAGGACGGGAAGCTCCTGCGCATCAAGGGCCGCGGCGCGCCGCGCCTCAAGGCCGACGGCAAGGGCGACGTGCTCGCGCGCGTGAAGATCACGGTGCCGAAGAAGGTCAACAAGAAGCAGCGCGAGCTGCTCGAGGAGCTGCAGAAGGCGACCGGCTGATGGCCTCGGACGACCGCCCGCGCTACATGATCAGCGTCGCTGCCGACCTCGTCGGCATGCACCCGCAGACGCTCCGCATCTACGAGCAGAAGGGGCTCGTGCGCCCGAAGCGCACGGCGGGCAACACGCGCCTCTACTCGGACGCCGACGTCGACCGGCTTCGCCTGATCCAGCAGCTGACGACGGAGATGGGGCTGAACCTCGCCGGCGTCGAGCGCGTCCTGCACATGGAAGACGAGCTGCAGCGGATGCGCCGCCGCCTCGAGCGGATGGAGCGCGAGATGCGCGCAGCCCTCGAGGAGGTGCACCGGCAGTACCGGCGCGACCTCGTTCTCTACCGGCCGCCGCAGGCGCCGATCCACCAACGGAGGAGCACGTAGTGGACTTTCAGAAGCTGACGGTGAAGAGCCAGGAGGCCGTCGCGGCCGCGCAGGACATCGCGCGCCGTCGCGGCAACCCCGAGATCACCCCCGACCACCTGCTGCTCGCGCTGCTCGACCAGGAGCTGTTCGCGCACTGGACGGAGCTGCGCGCGGAGGCGGAGCGTCGCGTCGGCGCGTTGCCCGCAGTCCAGGGCGGGGCGCAGCAGCCGAACGTGGCCGCCGCGTTCTCGCGCGTCCTCGACAGAGCGGACGAGGAGCGCGCGAAGCTCGAGGACGACTACATCTCGACCGAGCATCTGTTCCTCGCACTCGAGCCGGTGCCCCGCGACGCGATCCTCGCGTGGATCAAGGACGTGCGCGGCGGTCGGCGCGTCACCTCGCAGGACCCGGAGGGGACGTACCAGGCGCTCTCCAAGTTCGGCCGCGATCTCACCGACGCCGCCGAGGCGGGCAAGCTCGACCCGGTGATCGGACGCGACGAGGAGATCCGCCGCGTCATCCAGATCCTCAGCCGCCGCACGAAGAACAACCCGGTGCTGATCGGCGAGCCGGGCGTCGGCAAGACGGCGATCGCGGAGGGGCTCGCGCAGCGCATCGTTGCCGGAGACGTGCCGGAGGGGCTGAAGGACCGCAAGGTCTGGTCGCTCGACATCGGCTCGCTCCTCGCCGGTGCGAAGTACCGCGGCGAGTTCGAGGAGCGGCTGAAGGCGGTGCTCGCCGAGATCAAGCAGAGCGACGGCCGGATCGTCCTCTTCATCGACGAGCTGCACACGATCGTCGGCGCGGGCGCGGCCGAGGGCGCGGTGGACGCGGCCAACCTGCTGAAGCCGATGCTCGCGCGCGGCGAGCTGCGCTGCATCGGCGCGACGACGCTCGACGAGTACCGCAAGCACATCGAGAAGGACGCGGCACTCGAGCGGCGGTTCGCACCGGTGTTCGTCGGTGAGCCGTCGGTCGCCGACACGATCGCGATCCTTCGCGGGCTGAAGGAGCGCTACGAGGCACACCACGGCGTGCGGATCCGCGACGCGGCGCTCGTCGCCGCCGCCGTGCTCAGCCATCGCTACATCGCAGACCGCTTCCTGCCGGACAAGGCGATCGACCTCGTCGACGAGGCGGCGTCGCGGCTGCGCATGGAGATCGACTCGAGCCCGCTCGAGCTCGACGAGGCGAACCGCCGCGTCATGCAGCTCGAGATCGAGCTCGCGGCGATGGCGAAGGAGTCCGGCGACGTTCGCGAGCCGGTCGAGCGCGCGCTCGCGGAGGCGAAGGAGGAGCGCGACGCGCTCGCGGCGCGCTGGGCGAAGGAGAAGGAGCAGCTCGAGCGCGTGAAGGACGCGACGCGCCGCGTCGACGAGCTCCGCATGGAGGCGGAGCGCGCGGAGCGCGAGGGCAACCTGCAGCGTGTCGCCGAGATCCGCTACGGCGAGCTGCCGGCGCTCGAGAAGGAGCTCGCCGAGCGCGACGGGGCGCCCGCCGACCCGATGGTGAAGGAGGAGGTCGACGAGGACGACGTCGCCGCCGTCGTCGCGCGGTGGACGGGTATCCCCGTCGACCGGCTGCTCGAGGGCGAGACGGAGAAGCTCATCCACATGGAGGACAGGCTCCACGGGCGCGTGATCGGCCAGGACGAGGCGGTCTCGGCGGTCGCGAACGCGCTGCGCCGCGCGCGCACGGGGCTGCAGGATCCCGACCGACCGATCGGCTCGTTCGTCTTCCTCGGGCCGACCGGCGTGGGGAAGACGGAGCTCGCACGCGCGCTCGCCGAGTTCATGTTCGACGACGAGCGCGCGATGGTGCGCCTCGACATGTCGGAGTACCAGGAGCGGCACACCGTGTCCCGGCTCGTCGGCGCGCCCCCGGGCTACGTCGGCTACGACGAAGGCGGGCAGCTGACGGAGGCCGTACGCCGCCGGCCGTACTGCGTCGTCCTCCTCGACGAGATCGAGAAGGCGCACGCCGAGGTCTTCGACGTGCTGCTGCAGGTGCTCGACGACGGTCGCCTCACCGACGGCCAGGGGCGCACGGTCGACTTCCGGAACGCGGTCCTGATCATGACCTCGAACATCCGCAGCGCCGAGGCGCTCCGCGACCACTTCCGCCCGGAGTTCCTGAACCGCGTCGACGAGATCGTCGAGTTCAGGACGCTGTCGCGCGAGCAGCTCGGCGACATCGTCGAGCTGCAGCTCGCGCGGCTTCGCGACCGGCTCGCGGAGCGCGGCCTCCGGCTCGAGCTGACGGACGCGGCGAAGGAGACGATCGCCGAAGCGGGGTGGGACCCGGCGTACGGCGCGCGCCCGCTCAAGCGGTCGATCCAGCGCCTGCTCGAGAACCCGCTCGCGCTGCGCCTGCTCGAGGGCGACTTCGGCGAGGGCGACACGATCGTCGTCGACGCGCAGAACGGCGACCTCGTGTTCACGAGGCCGGCCGCTACCGCCGCGGCCGCCTGATCCAGTCGAGGACGAGCTGCCGCGCCCGCGGCAGCTCGTCCACGATCTCCCACCCGTGTCGGTAGCCCGGAAACACGAGGAGCCGCGTCGGCTTCAGCCGGCGCGCGTCGACCGGAAGCAGGTATCCGTCCCGCGTCGAGGCGACGACGAGCAGCGGCGCGCGCAGGCGCTCCCGCCCGGCGAGCGCGTCGACGTGCGACGCGGGCAGCGACAGCTCCCCGGACAGGCTGACGACGGCGTCGATCCCGCGGATCCGGTACGCGTCGGCCACGGCGATCGCACCGCCCATCGACGCGCCCATGAGCACGACGCGCTTCGCGTGCGCCGCGTCGACCGCCGCCTGCAGGTCGCGCCACCAGTCGAACTGGGTGCGCGCGGGCGGGATCGCCGACGGTGCGACGCCCCGGAAGTCGAACGCGAGCGCGCGGATGCCGTTGGCCGCGAGGAAGCGCATCGTCGGGAGCCAGCCGCACAGCCCCTGGGCTCCCGACTCGTGCGCGAGGACGACGGTCGTGTCTCCCTGCCCCTCGGTCGCGGCGTAGAGGCGAAGCCCGTCACCCGTCTCGAGCCAGCGCGGCGAGGCCGCCGTCCCGGCGCCGCAGACGGATGCGAGCTTCAGGCCCGAGAACGACGAGCCGCCGCACCCGGCGGCGGCGACGATCGCGAGGAGAGCGAGTAAGCGGGCCACGTGCGGAACTGTGCCGCACGTGGCCCGCTTCGAAGGCCGCGCGTCTAGAGGAGGCGCGAGACCGGGTTGCTCATCAGGATGAACGGGGCGAGCGTCGCGTCGACGCAGCCCTTCGCCGAGATCGCGTCGGTCTGCACGGTGCTGCAGCCGCCGCCCGGCGTGATGTCCTGGTACGGCGTCGACGCCTTAGCACGCGCGTACCAATGGCCCTTGCCGAGCTTGAGCGTGACGCGGTACGAGCCGTCGGCCTTCGTGCGGACGGTCGCCTTCGGCCGGTTCAGCGCGATGCGCTTCTGGTGGCCGACGTAGACCTGCACCTTGACGCCGGCGAGCGGCTTGTTGACGACCGTGACGAAGCCGGTCAGCGTGACCCACCGTGCGTGCAGCTTCACGAGGTGCGGCTTCATCGTCACCTGTGCGTTGATCGGCACGGCCGACGCCACCGTGACGCCGGCGTTGCCGGCGGCGGACTTCCCGTCCGCAGCGGCCGGGTCGTAGACCGCGCGCCAGATGTACATGCCGCGGGCCTGCGGGTTCACGAACATGCGCACGAGGTCGAGATCGACCTGGGTGATGTTCATGCCGAGGCCGCCCGTGCAGAAGGTCAGCGTGTACGCGGCGGACGCCGGCATGTTCTTGTTCGTGTCCTGGTCGTCGACGAAGACCGGGAAGGTAACCGTGGCGGTGCCCTTGGTCTGGTTCGCCTTCAGGACCCAGACCTCGCGGTGCGCCGTCGTCTGCCCCGTGCAGCCGGTCGACGGGTACTGCGACGCGTTGACGACGCTCAGCTGGCCGTTGAGCGTGATGCGGCTGCCGTCGGCCTGCTTGACGTACACCTGCGCCTTGCCGACGTTGTTGCCGACCGCGCCGACGCCGCCCGGAGCGCGGTAGCCCGCGGGGACGTAGATCGTCGTCCGGTACGTGTTGGGGGCGAGGATGTTCGACAGGGCGATCGCCGGGTTCTGGCCGACGTTCGTCGCCGGGTTCGAGACGATCAGGCGCCCGTTGGTGGGCGCCGCTGCCGCTGCGAGCGAGACCGCCACGACGGCAGTCAGCGCGGTCGCCGCGACGGCGAGCAATGCGCGTTTCACGTGCGTGCTCCTTCCTACGATTTCACGATTTCAAATCGGGATCCGATGGAAGAACGGCGCGCAGCCGCCGCCGGTTACGGGTGCGGCGCCGTCAGTCGACGACGTGGAGCTGCTCCTCGAGGCCCGTGATCTCGAGCATGCGCCGGACAGGCCAGCCCGTCGAGCGGCCGAGAACCATCTCGAACGCGAGCCCACGCTCGTCGGCACGGCGGCGCGCCGCGATGAGGACGCCGACGACCGTCGAGTCGATGAACGTCGCGTCGCGCAGGTCGATCGACACCGGCAGGCCCTCTTCGAGGAGCGCCGTGAGCTGCCTCGCGAGCTTGTCGGCGGTGTACGCCTCGTGCTCGCCGCGCAGCGTCACCACGGCCCGGTCGCGCTCGACGTTGACTGAGATGGGCTGAGGGCTCATCGATTCCTCTCTCGTGGTACGCCGACCCCGAACCCGTCTCCCACCGCCACAACGTGCGACTCGGCGCGGCGGTTACGGTGGGCGCGTGATCCTGGTCGTCGCGGCGACGGAGGAGGAGCTCGACGGCGCCCCGGACGGCGTCGTCTGCGGCGTCGGTCCGGTCGAGGCAGCTGCCCGGACGGCGGCCGCGCTCGCGGCCCGACAACCGGACGCGGTCCTGAATGTCGGCATTGCCGGCGCGCGCGTGTTCGCCGAGCCCTCGTTCGTGATCGGCAGCGAGGCGGTCTACTGCGACGCCGACGACCCACGTTGGTTCGAGCTGCGCACGCCGGCGGACCGAGCGCTCGTCGCGTCGGCGCGGCGTGCGCTGCCGGACGCCCGCGTCGAGCCGATCGGGACGTCGGCGCGCGTCGGCGGCGCCTCCGGCTGCGACGTCGAGGCGATGGAGGGATACGCCGTCCTGCGTGCCGCGGCGCTCGCGGGCGTCCCGGCCGTCGAGGTGCGCGTGCTCGCCAACGCGACCGGTGAGCGGGACCGGGCGAAGTGGCGGTTCGCCGACGCGCGCGCCGCGCTCGCCGCGGCGCTCCCGCGCCTCGTCGGGGAGCTCGACCGTGGCGCGTGAGCTGCCGGCGGCGCTGCCGCCGGAGCGGCGGACCGTCGGCCAGCTCGTCGCGGAGTCGATTCGCGCCTACGGCGGCGCGTTCTGGAAGGTGCTGCCGCTCGGCCTGCCGCTCGCGGTCGCCGACCAGGCCGCCGGGTTCTTCTCGATCCCCGGCCAGGTGCTCGTCTTCGTCGTCGCGCTGCCGCTGTTCGTCGGCGGGTACGCCTGGGCGTGCCGGGTCGTGCTGGGCGCGCCGGTCACGCGGGCGGCACTGGTCGCGGGCGCGGCGATCTGGCTGCCCTTCCCGCCGCTTCGCGCCGTCTACTTCCTGCCGGGGATCGCGTGGCTCGCGTTCATCGGGCTCGCCGTGCCCGCGGCGATGGTGGAGCGGCTCGGCTTCCGGGCGGCGCTCGAGCGCGGCCGCCTGCTCGGAACCGTCGACTACGTGCACGCCCTCGGCTCGCTCGCCGCGCTCGTGATCGTCGTCGGCGTGTCGGAGACCACGCTCCAGGCGCTGCTGCACACGCAGGGCGACAACGGCAAGCGCCTCGCGCTCTTCCTCTCCGATCTCGTGATCAGCCCACTGCTCTTTTTGGGCGGGGCCCTTTTGTACGTAGACCAGGCGGCGCGAACTGCAGTAAGGTCCCGCCCCGATGCCGATCTTCATCCTCCTGTCGACGCTGACGCAGCAGGGCATCCAGACCCTCAAGTCGAATCCTGAGCGCCTCCGCCAGGTGAACCACGACGTCGAGGAGCTCGGCTGCCGCGTGCTGCACCAGTGGGCGACGCTCGGCGAGTTCGACTTCGTCAACGTCGTCGAGGCACCCGACATCGCGACCGTCGCGAAGGTCTCCGTCGCCCTCGGCGCGCGCGGCTCGACGAAGATCGCGACGCTCCCGGCGCTCGAGATCGAAGAGTTCCTCCGGACACTCGAGTAGTGCGCGACCCGAGGGTCGACGAGTACGCGGCGCTGCTCGTCGATCGCTCGATCGGCGTGCGCCCGGGGTGGCAGGTCGGCGTGCGCGGCAACCACCTCGCCCGGCCGATGCTCGAGGCGTTGATCGAGCACGTCGCGCGCCGCGGCGCGCACGCCCTCCTGCAACTCACCTTCGAGCAGTTCGGCGGGCCGTTCGCGCGCGAGGCGCCGCTCGAGCTGCTGCGCGAGCCGGCGCCGATCATGCAGCACATGTGGCGGGAGCTCGACGCGGTGATCACGATCTACAGCCCGGAGGACGCGCACGAGGGGTCCGATCTGCCGGAGGAGCGCCAGGCCGCGCTGCAGGAGGGACTCACGCAGCTGCGTGAGCGGGCGATGGCGATGGAGATCCCGTGGGTGATCGCCCAGTGGCCGGTGCAGTCGCTCGCCGACGAGGCGGGCATGTCGCTCGACGAGTACGCGCAGTTCATCTGGGACGCGGTGCTCCTCGACTGGGACGCCGAGGCCGAGCGCATGCGCCGGCTCGCCGACGTGTTCGACGACGCCGACAGCGTGCGCATCGTCGGCGCGGGCACCGACCTGACGTTGTCGCTCGCCGGGCGCGAGGGCGCGGTCGACGACGGCCACGTGAACATGCCGGGCGGGGAGGTTTTCTACTCGCCGGTCGAGGACTCGCCCGAGGGTGTGATCGAGTTCGGCGAGTTCCCGGGCGTGTACTACGGGACCGAGGTTCACGGCGCGCGGCTCGTCTTCGAAGGCGGCCGCATCGTCGACGCGACCGCGCGCGAGAACGAGGCGTTCCTCGTCCAGACGCTCGACACCGACGACGGTGCGCGCCGTCTCGGCGAGCTCGGCATCGGCTGCAACCCGGGGATCCAGCGGTTCATGAAGAACGTCGGCTTCGACGAGAAGATCGACGGCACGATCCACCTGGCCGTCGGCAACTCGTACTCGTTCAACGGCGGCACGAACGTCAGCGCGATCCACTGGGACATGGTCAAGGATCTGCGCCGCACCGGGCAGATCTACGCCGACGGGCGGCTCGTGCAAGAGAATGGGAAGTGGATGCTCGCCTGATGCACGTCGTCGTCAACCACCTCCGGCTGCACGACCCGGTGACGGACACGACGCTCGGCGCGCTGTCCGAGGGTGTCCGCCTCGTCGTGGACGCCGGCGGCCTGTCCGCGCGCGTCGTGCAGGTCGACGAGCGCCACCTCGTGCTCGTCCTCGAGTTCGAATCGGGCGACGACGCGAACCGCATCGCGCGCGACGTCGGCGGGCCGTGGATGCGCGAGCACATCAGGCCGCTCCTGGCCGGCGACACCGACCGCAGCCTCGGCGAGGTGATCGCCTCGGCGGACCGGCCGAGCGGCTAGCCCCGGCCGCTCGCGCCCGACCGGCGGTCGACGGGCGGCCCGCTCACGTTCCCGACCGGGCGCTCGCCGCTCCGCGACGGGTCGAACAGGTTCAGCCGGCGCAGCAGGCGCCGGAGCCGGTGGTCGGCGACCGCGTCGGACGCCGCCGACGCGATCTCCCCGGCGAGCCGCGCGTTGCCGACGATCAGCTCGCGGTTCGCGGCGAGCGTACGGCCGCCGCTCTCGCGGTGCAGATAGGAGAGGACGAACGGCGTGACCGCCTGCCCGTGGACGTGCTCGCGCTCGGCCGCGGCGAGCGCCTCCTCGATCAGCGGCTCGACGTCGTCGAGGCTGTCATCCGGCGGGCGGCCGACGAGGAGGCCGCCGCCGCCGAGCCGCCAGTGCGCCCGCGCGATGCGCGCGGCCTCGCGCGCGGACTCGACGCGGGCCGAGACCGGCGGTCCGCCGTGCGCGGCGTAGAAGAGCGGCAGGTCGTCCGTCTGGTAGCCGAGCACCGGCACGCCGTGTGTCTCGAGGAGCTCCGAGGTGGCGGGCACGTCGAGCAACGACTTGACGCCCGAGGAGACGACGAGCACCTGCGTCGTCGCGAGCGCCTGCAGGTCGGCGGAGACGTCGGGCGGCGTCGGCCAGCCGCGGTGGAC
>DATDNT010000070.1:0-34011 GCA_036518135.1 Gaiellaceae bacterium
GTCGACGACGCGTTCTACGCCGAGGCGATTCGCGAGCTGTCGCGCCGCCACGTCCCGTGCGTGCTCGACAGCGAGGGCGAGCCGCTGCGCCTCGGCGTCGAGTCGGAGCCGTTCCTCGTCTCCCCGAACCAGGCGGAGGCGGAGGGTCTCGTCGGCCAGGAGTTCCACGACGAGGAGGACTTCCTGCTCGCGCTCGACGGCATCGCCGACATGGGCGCGCGGAATGTGCTGATCACGACGGAGCAGGGCGCGCTCGCGCTCCTGCGCGAGGATCGCGAGGCGCGGAGGTTCCGCGCCGACGCGCCGCGCCTCGACCCCGTCTCGACCGTCGGATCGGGCGACGTGCTGCTCGCGGCGTTCCTCGCGGCGCGGCACGCGGGCCGCTCGACGGAGGAGTCGCTGCGGGCCGCGGTTGCAGCCGGCGCCGCGTCGACGCTCGAGGTGGGCGCCGGGCGGTTCGACCCGCGGCAGGCGGGGCGCCTGCAGGCGGGCGTCGAGCTGTCCGAGCTGCACCCCGTCGAGGCTTGACGGTCGCCGCGGCGGTGCGCGAGCTCCCGCTCTCCGTCGAGGATCCGGACGAGAACGTCTAGCCGCCGCGGCCGGTACCCTGCCCGGATGGACGTCGGAAAGCTCGACCTGGCGCCCTCCGGGACCGGGCTTCCGGAGAAGTTCGCCAGGGAGGGGCTGACGTTCGACGACGTCCTCCTCGTCCCCGCGGAGTCGTCGGTGCTGCCGAACGACGTCTCGACGGCGACCCGGCTCACGCGGACGATCGTGCTCGAGGTGCCGGTGGTGTCGGCGGCGATGGACACCGTCACGGAGGCGCGGATGGCGATCGCGCTCGCGCGCGAAGGCGGTCTCGGGATCGTGCACCGGAACCTTCCGATCGAGGTCCAGGTCGGCGAGGTCGACAAGGTGAAGCGGTCGGAGGCCGGGATGATCGTCGAGCCCGTGACGCTGGCGCCGGATGCGCTCGTCTCCGACGCCGTCGAGCTGATGGAGCGCTACCACATCTCCGGCGTCCCGATCACGGACGGCGCCGGACGGCTCGTCGGGATCCTGACGAACCGCGACCTGCGCTTCGAGAAGAACCTCGCGCAGCCCGTGTCGAACCTGATGACGTCGCGCGACCTCGTGACGGCGCCGGTCGGCACGACCCTCGCCGAGGCGGAGCAGCTGCTGCACCGCCACCGCATCGAGAAGCTCCCGATCGTCGACGGCGGCGGCCGCATCAAGGGCCTGATCACCGTCAAGGACATCCAGAAGCGCGTCGAGTTCCCGCAGGCGACCAAGGACGCGCAGGGGCGTCTGCGCGTCGGCGCCGCCGTCGGGGTCGGGCCGGACGCGGTCGAGCGCGCGCAGGCGCTGATCGCCGCGGGAGCGGACGTGCTCGTCGTCGACACCGCGCACGGGCACTCGCACGGCGTCGTGGCGATGACCGAGAAGATCGCCTCCCTCTCCGGGCACTTCGAGGTGATCGCGGGCAACATCGCCACCGGCGACGCCGCGAAGGCACTCTGCGAAGCAGGTACACACGGATTGAAAACAGGCATCGGACCCGGTTCGATCTGCACCACCCGCGTCGTCGCGGGCGTCGGCGTCCCGCAGATCACGGCGATCTACGACGTCGCCGAAGCGGCGGCCGACTACGGCGTGCCGGTGATCGCAGACGGCGGCATCACCTCGTCGGGTGACGTCGCGAAGGCGCTCGCGGCGGGCGCCGACACCGTCATGCTGGGCTCGATGTTCGCCGGCACCGAAGAGTCGCCCGGGGACGTCGTCTTCTCGCAGGGCGAGCGCTTCAAGGAATACCGCGGCATGGGGTCGATCGGCGCGATGAAGGCGCGCGGCTACTCGAAGGACCGCTACTTCCAGGGCGACGTCGAGGACGTCGAGAAACTCGTGCCCGAGGGGATCGAGGGCCGCGTCCCGTACAAGGGCCCGCTGGCCGGCGTGCTGCACCAGATCGTCGGCGGGCTGCGACAGGCAATGGGCTACTGCGGCGCGCCGACGATCGAGGCGCTGCAGCAGGCGCGCTTCGTGCGCATCACCGGCGCGGGGCTCCGCGAGTCGCACCCGCACGACATCACGATCACGAAGGACGCGCCCAATTACCGCCGCGGCTGAGGTCGTCGAGCTCTTCCCGGAAACGGAACGCCCCGTGCTCGTCGTGGATCTCGGCGGGCAGTACTCGCAGCTGATCGCGCGGCGCGTGCGCGAGGCGCGCGTGTACTCCGAGCTGATCTCGCACCGCGCAAGCGTCGACGAGATCCGCCGCCACAACCCCGTCGCGCTGATTCTCTCGGGCGGGCCCGCATCGGTATACGCGGACGGCGCGCCGCGGATGGATCCGGCGATCTTCGAGCAGGGCATCCCGACGCTCGGCATCTGCTACGGCGCGCAGCTCCTCGCGCTCGAGCTCGGCGGCCGTGTCGAGCAGACAGGCGTCGGCGAGTTCGGCAAGGTCGCGATGCGCGCGCGCGGCGACAAGCTGTTCGCGACGCTGCCGCCCGAGCAGACGGCCTGGATGTCGCACCGCGACACGGTCGTCGCTCCGCCCGAGGGCGCGGTCGTCGTCGCGGAGTCGGAGCACACGCCGGTCGCCGCGTTCGAAGACCATGCGCGCCGCGTGTACGGCGTGCAGTTCCACCCCGAGGTCGTGCACACGCCGCACGGTCAGGAGGTGCTGAAGAACTTCCTCTACGAGATCGCCGGTGCCGCCCCCGCGTGGACGCCCGCCGCCGTGATCGAGGAGCAGGTCGAGCGGATCCGCGCGCAGGTCGGGAGCGACCGCGTGCTGTGCGCGCTGTCGGGCGGCGTCGACTCCGCCGTCGCGGCGCTCCTCGTGCACAAGGCGATCGGCGACCAGCTGACCTGCGTGTTCGTCGACCACGGCCTTCTGCGCAAGGGCGAGGCCGAGCAGGTCGTCGAGACGTTCGGGGGGCTCTTCCACGTGCCGCTCGTCCACGTGCAGGCGCAGGAGCGGTTCCTCGCAAGGCTCGCCGGCGTCACCGACCCCGAGACGAAGCGCAAGATCATCGGCGAGGAGTTCATCCGCGTGTTCGAGGACGAGGCGCGCAAGCTCGGCGACGTGCGCTGGCTCGTCCAGGGGACGCTCTACTCGGACGTGATCGAGTCGGGCGGGACCGACGGCGTCGCCGAGACGATCAAGTCGCACCACAACGTCGGCGGCCTCCCCGCGGACATGAAGATGAAGCTCGTCGAGCCGCTGCGACTCCTGTTCAAGGACGAGGTGCGCCGCGTGGGCGAGGAGCTCGGGATGCCGGAGCGCATGGTGTGGCGCCAGCCGTTTCCTGGCCCCGGCCTCGCGATCCGCATCATCGGCGACGTCACCGAGGAGCGTCTCGAGACCCTCCGCGACGCGGACGCGATCCTGCTCGACGAGATCCGGAAGGCGGGGCTGTACCGCGAGCTGTGGCAGAGCTTCTGCGTGTTGCCGGCGATCCGCTCGGTCGGCGTCCAGGGCGACTCGCGCACGTACGGCTACCCGATCGCCATCCGTGCGGTGACGTCGGAGGATGCGATGACGGCCGACTGGGCGCGTCTGCCGTACGACCTGATCGAGGTGATCTCCGTACGGATCGTCAACGAGATCCCGGCGGTGAACCGCGTCGTCCTCGACGTCACCTCGAAGCCGCCCGCGACGATCGAGTGGGAGTAACCACCCGCGGGGGAGCATCCGATGCCTGTCCCGTATCGGATCGAGACCGCGCGTCTCGTGATCCGCTGCTACGAGCCCGACGACGCGCCGCTCCTGATGGACGCGGTGAACTCGAGCCTCGACCACCTCGGCCCGTGGATGCCGTGGGCCGACCATGCGGTGACGCTCGACGAGGAGATCGACCTGCTGCGCGCGTTCCGCGGGCAGTTCGACCGCGACGAGAACTGGGTGATGGGGGTCTTCGACCGCGAGGAGACGCGGATCGTCGGCGGCACCGGCCTGCACCCGCGCGGCGGGGACGGGTCGCTCGAGATCGGCTACTGGGTGCGCGCCGACTCGGTCCGGCAGGGGATCACGACCGAGGTGACGGCGGTGCTGACGCGCGTCGGCTTCGAGCTCGTCGGGCTCGACCGCGTCGACATCCAGATCGACCCGGAGAACGTCGCGAGCCAGGGTGTGCCGCGCAAGCTCGGCTTCGTGCACGAGGCCACACTGCGGCGGCGGCTGCCGCACCGCGCGGGCGAGCGGCGCCGCGACTCGATGGTCTTCACGATGCTCCGCGAGGAGTACGACGAGGCGCCGTGGCTCGACGCGTACCCGTACGCGGCGTACGACGCGCTGGGACGCGAGCTCTAGTCGAGCGCGCGCTCGAGCGCCGCGCGACCGGTCGGCGCGCCGTGCGCGGGCAGCACGACCTCGACGTCGCGCTCGAGCAGCGGCCGCAGGCGCGCCGCCACCTCTTCGCGCGTCACCTTCGCCGACAGCCATTCCGACCGGATCTCGAGCCCTTCGCCGAAGTCCGACAGCGTGTCGCCGGAGATCACAGCACGTGCGCTCTCGACGTAGTAGACGAGATCCTGGGGCGTCCGCCCGGCGTACGCCTCGATCCCGAACGGCGGCGGCTCGTCCGCCGAGACCTCGTGCCATTCGCCGCCGCCCTCGTGCACGAGCCAACGCAGGTCGGAGCTCACGAATCCCTCGAGCCGCGCCGGATCCACGTCGTAGAGGTCGATCAGGTCCTGGGCGGACTCCGGCCGCGGCGCGTACACCGGAAGCCCGAGCTCGCGCGTGTCGCGCTCGTGCCACGGCGCCGTGAGCACGACGGCCGTCGCACGCGCGCGCAACTCGGCCGGCACGTCGATCGGATCGAACAGGACGACCCCGTCGCCGACCAGAAGGGCGTGCGCCGACACCTCGGGTCCCCAGGCCGAGCCCTCCTGCCATTCGGGGTGCGCCGCCTGCCAGTCCCAGAGCCCCGGTGCGACCTCGCGCATCAGTCCTTCGGCCCTCCTGCCACGTAGATCACCTGGCCGCTGACATACGACGCGTCCTCCGAGCAGAGGAACGCGATCGTGCCTGCGACGTCTTCCGGCTGCCCCGCGCGCTTCAGCGGCACCTGCCCGGCGACCGCCTCCATGAACTGCTCGAACGGCACGCCGATCCGCTCCGCCGTCTGCCGGGTCATGTCCGTCGCGATGAAGCCGGGCGCGACGCAGTTCACGTTGACGTTGAACGGCCCGAGCTCGATCGCGAGTGTCTTCGTCATCCCTTGCAGGCCGGCCTTCGCCGTGGCGTAGTTCGTCTGGCCGCGGTTCCCGAGCGCCGACGTCGAGGAGATCAGCACCATCTTGCCGCTGCGCTTCTCCACCATGTGCTTCTGCGCGGCACGCACGGCGTAGAACGTTCCCTTCAGGTGCGTGTCGATGACGGCGTTCCAGTCGTCGTCGCTCATCTTGAAGAGGAGGTTGTCGCGGATGATCCCCGCGCACGTCACGAGGATGTCGAGCGACCCGCCGGCCTCGACCGCCTTCGCAACCGCCGCCTCGACGTCCTCGAGCTTCGTCACGTCGCAGCGCACCGCGTGACCGCGGATCTCCTGCGCCGTCTGCTGCGCGGCCGCCTCGTCGAAGTCCGCGACGACGACCGTCGCCCCTTCCGCCGCGAGCCGCTTCGCCGTCGCGGCGCCGATGCCCTTCGCGCCGCCCGTCACCACGGCCGTCTTGCCCTCGAATCTGCTCATGCGCCGGAAGCTATACGGTCCACTCGTGGAGTTCCGGGAGATCCTTCGCCGGCGGCGCATGCACCGCGCGTTCCTGCCCGATCCGATCCCGCCCGAGCAGATCGACCGCATCGCCGGCGTCATCCGCCGCGCGCCGTCGGGAGGCTTCAGTCAGGGTGGCAGCATCGTCGTCGTCACCGACGGTGCGACGCGCACGGCGATCGCGCGCGCCTTCGGCGACGAGCACTACTCGCTGAACGGCCGCAACTTCGTCGCCGACGCGCCGGTGCACATGGTCATCTCCGCGAACGAGTCTCTGTATCACGCGCGCTACAACGAGCCCGACAAGCTGAAGGCGACCGGCGGTGTCGAGGTGACGTGGCCGGTCCCGTACTGGTTCGTCGACGCCGGAGCGCTGATGATGCTCGTGCTCATGGCCGCGATCGACGAAGGCCTCGCGAGCGCCTTCATCGGGCACCCCGAGCAGAAGCGGATCTTCGACGAGCTGCTGGGACTGCCGGAGGACGTCGTCCCGATCGGCCTCGCGCTCATCGGGAAGCCGGGGGAGCATCCGCCGCCGAGCTCGCGGATGAAGGATCGGCAGCGCCCGCTGGACGATCTCGTCCACCGGGAGCGATGGTGAGCGGCGCGTAGCGCGCCCGCACCTCGTCGACGAACGACGCGAGACGATCGGCGATCCCGGCGTCCTCGATCTCGAGGACGTTCTCGGCGTTCTTCTCGCCGCTCCGTGAGAGGTTGAACGAGCCGACGAACACGGTGTCGTCGCAGACGCACACCTTCGCGTGCATGAAGTCGTGCACGCTTCCTTCGCCGTACGGCGTCGACACCTTGCCGGTGAACGGGCCTGCCATCACCTGCTCGAGGAGCGGCAGCTTCCAGGAGACGTTCCGGTTCTCCTCCCACTGATGCACGACCTCGCGGATCTGCGTCGCGTCGACACAGCCGGCGAGGTCGACCGACTTGTCCGCGATCACCTGAGCGAGCGTCCCGAGCACCGGTCCCGTCGTGATCACCGGCGAGCAGATGCGCACGCGCCGCTTCGCCCGCCTGATCAGCTTCGCGATCCGCGAGCTCAGATCCTCGCCGTGGCCCGGCGTGAACCAGGCGCGGACGCCGTCGTCCCAGCGCGGGTCGACGAAGCCGCTCTTCATCACGTCGCCCGTCGACCACAGCTGGTCGAAGTCGAGCCGGTAGGCGTAGGCGACCGGCTGGGACTCGACGACGGCGATGACGTTCTCCTGCCGCGACCAGGAGTCGTTCGTCCAGTTCATCGAGCCCGTCCACACCGATGCGCCGTCCCGGATCACGTATTTGTGGTGCATGAGGTCCGGCACGCCGGCGACGGCGCGGCCGCGAACCGGCAGCGACGCGATCAGCTGCGCGTCCGGCTCGGCCGGCGGCGGCACCGGGATCGGGTTTGCGTGGTCGACGTTGTAGAGAAACCGGATCTTCACGCCTCGCGCCGCCGCGCCCTCGATGGCCGCGACGACGACGTCGCGCGCATCGTCCGCCAGGTTGAAGTCGTACTGCGCGAGGTCGAGCGTCTCCTTCGCGCCGCCCACGAAGTCCGCGACCGCATGGGCGATGTCCGCCGGCTGCTGGCCTCCGTCGGTCAGAGTGCGTATCTCGATGCGCTCGCTCATGGACCGTCTCGTCGCTGCCCGGATCGGCTCGACGACGAACTTCTACCGGGAAGGTCGAGGTGCGCGCGTGCGGCGCGAGCGGCTTGCGTCCTATCTCGAGTCGCACGCCGGCGCGCCGTTCCTCCTCGTCGGCGAGGCGCCCGGCTACCGCGGGGCGCGCGTCTCCGGCGTGCCGTTCACGTCGGAGCGCCAGCTCACGGGCGGCGGCCCGGCCGAGGCGACGGCGACGATCGTCCACCGCGTGCTGGCCGAGCTCGGAGTCGCCGACGACGTGCTCCTCTGGAACGTCGTGCCGACGCATCCCGGCACCGAGACGTCGAACCGCCCGCCGACGCGCGTCGAGGTGGAGGAGGGCCGCGTCTTCGCCGACGAGCTCGCCGACGGACGCCGCGTGCTCGCAGTCGGCCGCGTCGCGCACGGTGCGTTCGGCGGGACGTACGTCCGCCATCCGTCGCGCGGCGGCGCGGCGGAGTTCGCCGCCGGGCTGCGTGCTCTAATCGTGCGGTGACAGACGTCCGGCGGAACGCGCTGCTGCTCTCGCTGGGCCTCGTCTTCCAGTCGGGGATGATCCAGCTCGCCGTCGCGCTCGGGACGGTGACGATCGTCGCCGTCACCGGCGTCCACAGCATCCTCGGCCTCGGCCCCGCGGTGTTCCTCGTCGCCGGGGCGCTCGCCGTCGGCCCCGCCGGCCGCCTCTCGGACAGGGTCGGCCGGATGCCGGTGATCCGCGGTGGCTACGTCCTCGGCATCTGCGGCCCGCTCGTCACCGCCGCTGCGACGCACTGGCGGAGCGGTGTCCTCGTCTTCCTCGGGCTCGGCCTCTGCGGAGCGGCGCAGTCGATCGTGCTGCTCTCGCGCGCCGCCGCCGCCGAGATGTTCGCGCCCGAGCGCCGCGCGCGCGGGATGTCGATCGTGCTCTTCGCGGTCGTGTCGGGCGCGATCTGGGGGCCGCTCGTCTTCGGGCCGATGTTCTCGGGTCGCGGCTTCGACGCGCACGCACTCACCGTCCCGTGGCTCTGCGCAGGGCTGTTCACGACGGCGGGGCTGCTCATCTCGTTCGGCGTCCGCCGCGACCCGCGCGACCTGTCGACGGCGTTCGGGGCGGACGCGCAGGCGCCGAGCCCGCTGCGGGAGATCCTGAAGCGCCCGGGTGTGCCCGGCGCGATGGTGGCGGCCGTCGCCAGCTTCGCCGTCATGGCGGGCGTGATGAATCTCGCCGGCTACGTCGCCGTCGGGCACCACCACGCGCAGGGAAGCGTGTTCACGATCATCAGCCTCCACATCGTCGGCATGTACGGGCTCGTGCTCGTCGTCGGCGACGCGATCGAGCGGATCGGGCGGCGGCGCGCGATGGCGATCGGACTCGCCGTGATCGCCGCCTCGAACGCCGGGATGGCGTGGGCGGGCTCGATCGCCGCCATGAGCGTCTGCATGTTCGGCCTCGGCCTCGGCTGGTGCCTTGCGTACGTCGCCGCGACGACGGAGCTCGTGAACCTCGCCGGCGCGTCCGAGCGCGGCCGCCTCGTCGGACTCTCCGATCTCCTCTCGAGCTTCGGCGGCGCCGCCCTCGCGCTCGCGGGAGGCGTCGTCTACACCGGCGCCGGCGGCTCCGTCCCGCTCGCGTGGGTCACGACCGGGATCACGATCCTGGCGCTTGCCTGGGTCATCGGGAACCTTGCTACCATCCGTCCTCGCGGATCCCGTGCGGTCCGCGTTTTCTCCTGATGAAGACCTATTCAGCCAAACCGGGCGAGATTCAGCGCGACTGGCTCCTCGTGGACGCCGAGGGGAAGACCCTCGGCCGCCTCGCGACGGTGATCGCCGAGCGCCTGCGCGGCAAGGGCAAGGCCGTCTTCACGCCGCACGTCGACACCGGCGACTTCGTCGTCGTCGTGAACGCCGAGAAGATCGCGGTCACGGGCAACAAGCTCGACGAGAAGATGTACTACCGGCACTCGGGCTACCCCGGCGGGCTCCGCGCGCGGTCGCTCCGCGACCAGCTCGAGCGGCAGCCGACCGAGGTGCTGCGCAAGGCCGTGAAGGGGATGCTCCCGCGCAACAAGCTCGGGCGCGCCCAGCTGACGAAGCTCAAGATCTACGCAGGGCCGGAGCACCCGCACGACGCGCAGGCTCCGACGCCCCTCGAGGTGTAATCACATGTCGACTCCTGCTCAGTATCTCGGCACCGGCAAGCGCAAGACGTCCGTCGCGCGCGTGATCCTGCGGCCGGGCAGCGGCGCGACCTGGGTCAACGGCAAGTCGCTCGAGGAGTACTTCCCCCGCATGGTGCACCGGATGCTGGCGATGTCGCCGCTGAAGACCGCCGCGCTCGAGGGGCAGTACGACCTCCGCGTGCGCGTGCACGGCGGCGGCCCGTCCGGCCAGGCCGGTGCGGTCCGCCACGGCATCGCCCGCGCGCTCGTCGAGGTGAACCCGGAGCTCCGCGTGCCGCTCAAGCGCGCCGGCTTCCTGACGCGCGACGCACGCCAGGTCGAGCGCAAGAAGGCCGGTCTGCACAAGGCGCGCAAGGCCCCGCAGTTCAGCAAGCGGTAGCGTCCTCGCGCCATGGCGAGGAGGTACTTCGGCACCGACGGTGTCCGCGGCGTCGTGGGCGAGTTCCTGACGCCCGAGCTCGTCGAGCGGCTGGGCCGTGCGGCGGCGACGTGGACGGGCGCGGCGAAGGTGTTCGTCGGCCGCGACACGCGCGCTTCCGGCGTCGAGCTCGAGGAGGCGTTCGCCCGCGGCGTCGTCTCCGTCGGCGGCGACTGCATCCTCGGCGGCGTCCTCCCGACGCCCGCGGTCGCGTTGCTCGCGCTCGATCTCGGTGTCGTCATCTCGGCGTCGCACAACCCGCCCGAGTACAACGGCGTCAAGTTCTTCGACGCGAAGGGGCACAAGCTCTCCGACGTGTCGGAGGAGCAGATCGAGGAGCTCCTCGCCGCCGCTCCCGGCATCGACCAGGGGCGCATCGAGCACGTCGAGGTCGCGATGGACTCGTACCAGACCCACATCCTCGACCGCTTCGGCACGGAGCTCGACGGCCTGCGCGTCGTCGTCGACTGCGCGAACGGCGCGTACTCGCACATCGCACCGCGCGCCTTCGAGCGCTGCGGTGCGACGGTGCACGCGATCGGCGGCGAACCCGACGGGACGAACATCAACGTCGGCTGCGGCGCCACCGACCTCGCACTGCTGCAGCAGACGGTGCGCGAGCTCGGCTTCGACGTCGGCATCGCGTTCGACGGCGACGGCGACCGCATGCTCGCCGTCGACGAGAACGGCGACGTCGTCGACGGGGATCAGATCATCGCGATCCTCGCGCTCGACCAGAACGTCGACCAGGTCGCAGTCACCGTGATGACGAACCTCGGGTTCCACGCGCTCATGCGCGAGCACGGCATCCGCGTGCACACGACCGACGTCGGCGACCGCTACGTCCTCGAGGCGCTCGACCGCGAGGGCGCCGTGCTCGGCGGCGAGCAGTCGGGGCACATCATCTTCCTGCGCGACCACGTGACGGGCGACGGGCTCGCCGCGGGCCTCCTCCTCTGCGGCGCGCTGAAGGGGCGCAGGCTGAGCGAGGCCGCCGCCGTCATGCCGCGTTTCCCGCAGTCCAAGGAGAACGTCCGCGTCGCCGAGAAGGAGCTGACGCCGGCCGTCGTCGCGGAGGTCGAGCGGCTCAACGCCGCGTGGGACGGAAAGGGCCGCATTTTGGTGCGTCCGTCCGGGACGGAGCCCTTGATCCGCGTGCTCGCAGAGGCGGAGGATCGGGCAGTGGCGGAGGAGGCCTGTGCTAGCATCGCCTCGCTCGTTCGACGAGAGCTCGGCTGACCTGTCCGACGCTGGACAGGCCTCTCAGAAGCCGGGCTTTTCGCGTTTCTAGGGAAGGAGGCCCTCAATGTGCGGGATCATCGGATACGTCGGTAGCCGGGCGTCGAAGCCGCTGCTCCTCCAGGGCCTCAAGCGGCTCGAGTACCGCGGATACGACTCCGCCGGGATCGCGCTGCTCGAGGACTCGGGCCTCGACTACGTGCGCGCCGTCGGCCCGCTGCAGCACCTCGTCGAGGCGGCCGGGACGAACGGCTCGCTGTCGACGACGGGCCTCGGCCACACGCGCTGGGCGACGCACGGTTCCGTCACCGAGCAGAACGCGCACCCGCTGACGGCGTGCGACCGCTCGAAGCTCGCGATCGTGATGAACGGGATCGTCGAGAACTACCGCGAGTTGAAGAACGAGCTGATCTCCCGCGGACACCTCTTCACGACGGAGACCGACGCCGAGACGATCGCGCACCTGCTCGAGGACGCCTACGACGGCGATCTCGTCGCGGCCGTGCGCGCGGTGTATCCGCGCCTCGAGGGTCACTTCACCTTCGTCGTCATCCATCACGACCATCCGCTGCACCTCGTCGGCGTGCGCCACCAGACGCCGATGGTCGTCGGGATCGGAGACGGCGAGAGCTTCGTCGCGTCGAATCTCGCGGCGTTCCTGGCGGAGACGCGCCGCGTCCAGTTCCCGGACGACGGCGAGATCGCGTCGATCACGCCGGACGGCGTGCAGATCATCGACGCGATCACCGGCGACCTCGTCGACCACGACATCGTCGAGGTCGATTGGGACGACGACGCGGCCGAGCGGTCGGGCTACGAGACGTTCATGCTCAAGGAGATCTACGAGCAGCCCGAGGGCGTCGCGGAGACGATCGGCGACCGCGTGCGCCACGGCCACCTCGTGCTCGAGGGCCTCGGCATGAGCGAGGACGAGCTCAAGAACCTGAAGCGGATCGTGATCGTCGCATGCGGCACCGCCTATCACGCCGGCGTCGTCGGTCGCTACGCGATCGAGGAGTGGGCGCGCGTCCCGGTCGAGCCCGACGTGGCGAGCGAGTGGATCTACCGCAACCCGGTGCTCGATCCCGGCACGCTCGTCATCGGCATCTCGCAGTCCGGCGAGACGCGCGACACGATCCAGGCGATGAAGCTCGCGCGCGAGAAGGGCGCGCGCACCGTCGCGATCACCAACATGATGGGCTCGCAGATCACGCGCGAGGTCGACTCGGTTCTCTACACGCGCACCGGTCTCGAAGTGGGTGTCGCCGCGTCGAAGACGTTCACTGCGCAGATCGCGCTGCTCTTCCTGATCGGGCTGAAGCTCGCGCAGTGCCGCGGCACGCTCCCGGAGGAGGAGGTCGAGTTCATCCTCGACGAGGCGTACGACCTGCCGGAGAAGATGCAGCGGTTCCTCGACGGCGACCATCCGATCGAGGAGATCGCGCAGCGGTTCCACGAGCGGCCGTTCTTCCTCTACCTCGGCCGCCACATCGGTCTGCCGGTCGCGCTCGAGGGCGCGCTCAAGCTCAAGGAGATCTCCTACATCCCGACGGAGGCGTACTCGGCCGGCGAGATGAAGCACGGCCCGATCGCGCTGCTCGAAGAGGGCACGCCGGTCGTCGTCGTCGCGACGCGCATCCACGTCTACGACAAGATCGTCTCGAACATCCAGGAGACGCGTGCGCGCGGCGCGCACGTGATCGCGATCGCGACGGACGGCAACGAGGACATCCAGCATCACGCCGACGACGTGATCTACGTCCCGAAGTCGCCCGCCTTCCTGCAGGCGGCGCTCGCGATCCTGCCGCTGCAGCTCCTCGCCTACCGCATCGCGCGCCTGCGCGGCCTGAACGTCGACCAGCCGCGCAACCTCGCCAAGACCGTCACCGTCGAGTAACGGGCGGCGAAACGCTGCGGCACGCTCCGCCGCCCGCGTTCGGACCGTCCCGGACCGCGCGGCGCGCGGCGTCCCCCGTTCAGGTGAGCTGCAGCGCCGTCTCGACGAACGCGCGGGCCGCCGGCGAGTGGTAGCGGTCGCGATGGCGCGCGATCGCGATCACGCGCGGCGGGACGTCTCGGCCGAGGTCGCGCACGACGATGCGCGGGTCGGCGTCGTCGACGGTGAGGCGCGGCAGGATCGCGTTCCCGATCCCCGCGGCGACGAGGCCCTGCACGGTCGTGTTGTCGTTCGAGCGGAAGGTGAAATGCGGCTCGACGCCGGCGCCGCGCATCGCGGCCTCGACGGGCTCGAGCGAGCGGTCCGACCGGAACCCGATCAGCGGCGCTCGGCCGATGTCCGCGAGCGACGGCTGCTCGCCCGTCGCGAAGCGCGACTCCGCCGGGACGACGAGCACGTACGGATCGCGGAGCAGCTCGCTCGTCTCGAGCGGCGCGGAGTCGCCGACGGGGAGGAGGACGAACCCGACGTCGAACTCGCCGCGCTCGACCGCGAGCTCGACCTCGTCGTCCTCCGTCTCACCGAGCACGACCTCGATCGCCGGCCACGCTGCGGTGAACCGCCGCATCACCTCCGGGAGGATCCGCGCGCCTACCGACTGGAAGGTGCCGACGCGCAGCGTCCCCGCCTCGCCCGAGCGGAGCGCGTTCAGGTCGGCCTGCGCCGCCTGCAGGCGCGCGACGATCGAGTCGGCGTGCCGCAGCAGGAGCGTGCCCGCCTCGGTCAGCGAGACCGGACGCGGGCCGCCGGGGCGCTCGACGAGCCTCTCGCCGACGATGCGCTCGAGCGTCGCGATCTGCTGGCTGACGGCGGACTGCGTGTACCCGAGGCGCTCCGCGGCGCGCCCGAACGACCGCTCCTCGGCGAGCGCCTGCAGCGCCGCGAAGTGCCGGAGCTCGACGCCGAGCCATCCATCAGGTTTCATGATCAAAATCAATCATACATTCATTTGTGCTGATAGTCCCTGCTGACGACACTGTGAACATGACCGTGATCGCCATCTTCCTCGCCGCCGTCGGCGTCTGCGTCTTCAGCGCCTTCTTCGGCGTCGACTCGCGCTTCGACCGCCCCGGCCGCCAGCTCTAGGACGCGCTCGCCTTCCGCTGCCAGCGGTCGGCCCACGTCTCGCGCGTGAGGCCCGAGACGATGGCGCGGCGCACCAGGCGCCCGCCGCGGTCGCGGCCGAGCAGGTGCACCCGCAGCGGCACCTCCGCCAACGGCAGCTCGACGCTCGTCGCCTCGCCCGGCAGCTCGCCGGTCTCGCGGACGTCGTAGTCGGCGCGCGGGTCGGGTCGCGTGCTGATGCGCACCTCCCACGCGACGACGCCGCGCTCGGGCCGCCAGGTCAGCCTCGTCCCGTCGCCCCGGCGCACGTCCATGTTCCCGGTGATCGTCGGCCGCGCGCGGAGGAGCGCGTTGCGGGCCGGAGCGGCGGCCGGCTCCGCGGCCGGCTTCGGCGCCACCGCTGTGCGGGCACGGTGCACGGCGCCGACGCGCTCGAGCCGTGCGAGCGCGGCTCGCTGGTCGCCGCCGAGCGCCCGGATCCGGTCGCGGTAGAGCTTCCAGTCGGGCGAGCCGCCGCGCGCCACCAGCGCGCGCGCCTCGTCGATGATCTCCTCCGCTGTCATTCATCCAGAGTACGTCGCAGCCGCTTCGTCTGGCCGCGCCGCCGCTTCTCGTCGAGCCGCTGCTCCTTCGCCGCCGCGGACGGCTTCGTCGGCCGCCGCTTCCGCCGCACCTTCGCCGCCTCGCGCAACTGCTCGACGATGCGGTCGGCGGCGAGCTCGCGGTTTCGCAGCTGCGACCGCTCGTCCTGGGCGACCGCGCGCACGACCGGCCCGAGCTTCGCGAGCACGCGGTCGCGCTCGGCTGCCGAGAGCCCGACCGACTCCGCGACGTCGAAGATCGCCTCCGCGCGCGTCGAGCTCTTCTGCGCGTGCTGACCGCCCGGTCCGCTCGAGCGGGAGAAACGGAACGCGATCTCGGACCGAATAGACTCGACGTCCATGGCGGCCATTCTCCTGGACGTCGACGGCGTGCTGCACGTGTCCGGCGCGCCGATCGCGGGGGCGGCGCAAGCGGTGCGCCGGCTCCGCGACGCAGGCCATCGCGTCCGCTTCGTCACGAACTCGACCGTCCGCTCGCGCGCGCAGCTCGCGGAGCAGCTGCGGACGATGGGGATCGAGCTCGACGACGACGAGCTGCAGACGACCGGCAGCGTCGCGTCGCGCGCGCTCGCGGGCAAGCGCGTGCTCGCGCTGACGATGCCCGGGCTGCTCGACGACCTCGACGGGCTGCAGCTCGTCGGCATGAACGTCGACGCGGTCCTGATCGGCGGCGCCGACGAAGGCGAGGAGACAGGCCGCGTCTTCTCGTACCTCAACCTGAACCGCGCGTTCCACGAGCTCGACGCCGGCGCCGATCTCTACTGCCTGCACAAGAACCGATGGTGGCAGACGGCCGACGGGCCGCGACTCGACGCGGGCGCGTTCGTCGCGGGCCTCGAGTTCGCCGCGCGGACGGAGGCGACGGTGCTCGGAAAGCCGTCGAACGCGTTCTTCGCCGCGGCGCTGGAGGCGCTCGACGCGGAGCCGGGGCTCGCGTGGATGGTGGGCGACGACCTCGAAGGCGACTGCATCGGCGCGCACAAGCACGGGATGCGCACCGTGCTCGTGCGGACCGGCAAGTTCCGGCCCGACGAGGTCGAGCGGTCGACGGTCCAGCCCGACGGGATCATCTCTTCGATCGCCCAGCTCCCCGACTGGCTCGAGGCGAATCTGTGAAGGTCGGCGTCGACCTCATCGAGATCGAGCGCATCCGCAACGCGCTCTCGCGCCACGGGGACTCGTTCAAGCGCCGGTGCTTCACCGAGGCGGAGATCGCGTACTGCGACTCGAAGCCGAACCCGCCGCAGCACTACGCCGGCCGCTTCGCCGCGAAGGAGGCGATCGGCAAGGCGCTCGGCTCCGGCGTCTACTTCACCTGGAAGGAGATCGAGGTGCGCGGGCGGCCGAAGCCCGGCGTCCATCTGAGCGGTCGCACGGCGACGTGGGCGGAGAAGGTCGGCGTCACGCACGTCGAGCTCTCGATGACGCACTCGCGCGAGCTCGCAGCCGCGATCGCGCTCGCCACATGAGGTTGGATCCGCTCCTCACGGCCGAGGAGACGAGGCGTGCGGAGGCGGCGCACCAGGGCTCGCTCGACGAGCTGATGGAGCGCGCCGGGACGGCGGTCGCGGAGGTCGTCCTGAAGCAGTTCCCCGGCCGTGTCACGGTCGTGTGCGGCAGCGGCAACAACGGCGGCGACGGCCGGGTCTGCGCGCGCGTGCTGCGCGAGGCAGGGCGCGAGGTCGCCGTCGTCGAAGGGGTCGGCGACCTCGGGACGCCGGACGTCGTCGTCGATGCCCTTCTCGGCATCGGGCTCGACGACGCGCCGCGCGAAGACGCCGCGCGCATGATCGAGCTGATGAACGCGACCGGTCGCCCGGTCGTCGCGATCGACGTCCCGTCCGGTGTCAACGCGTCGACGGGTGAGGTGCCGGGCGCGGCGGTCCGTGCGGCCGCCACCGTCACGTTCGGCGCCGTCAAGCTCGGCCTCGCCGTCGCGCCGGGGCGCGGCCACGCGGGCCGGATCGTGCTCGCGCCGATCGGCCTGCGCGCGCGCGAGCACGAGCACGCGCTCGTCCCCGCGTCGTCGCTCTTCGAGGTGCCTCGCAAGGACGCGGGCTCGACGAAGTACCGCGCCGGCTCGGTGCTCGTGGTCGGCGGGTCGCGCGGGTTGACCGGCGCGCCGATGCTCGCCGCGCTCGCCGCGTTCCGTGCCGACGCCGGGTACGTCGCGGTCGCCGCGCCCGAGTCGACGCTGCCCGTGCTCGAGACGCGGCTGCTCGAGGTGGTGAAGCGCCCGTTGCCGGAGGACTCCGGCGGCCGGCTGCTGCCGCGTTCGGCGGATGCGGTCCTCGAAGCGGCGGAGAAGGCGGACGCGGTCGCGATCGGCCCGGGGCTCGGACGGACGGACGGCACCGTCGAGCTCGTCCGGATCCTGCTCGAGCAGCTCGACCTGCCGGTCGTGCTGGACGCCGACGCGCTGTGGGAGCTCGAGCCGTTCGCACGCCCGGCGCCGACCGTGCTGACGCCGCACACCGGCGAGCTCGCGCGGCTCCTCGGCGCGAATCCCGCCGAGATCGACGCGCACCGCCTCGACGCGGTGCGCCGGGCGGCGACACGGTACGGGTCGGTCGTGCTGCTGAAGGGCAGCGACACGCTCGTCGCGAAGCCGCGCGGCGGCGTGCTCGTCAGCCTCTACGGGGAGCCGAGCCTCGCGACGGCCGGCACCGGCGACGTCCTCACCGGCGTCGTCGCCGCGTTCCTCGCCAAGGGTCTCGACGCGCAGGTCGCCGCCGCGCTCGCCGCTGTCGCGCACGGCCTCGCGTCGAAGCTCGTCGCGCCGCAGGCCGGGCTGATCGCGACGGATCTTCTTCCGTGCATCCAGCGCGCGATCGCCGGCGAGGGGTGGCAGTTCCCGAGTGCGTAGCGAGATCGCGATCGACCTCGGTGCCGTCCGCCGCAACGTCCGGACGCTGCTCCGCGCGCTCGACGGCGCCGAGCTGTGGGCCGTCGTCAAGGCAGATGCGTACGGGCACGGCGCGGTCGACTGTGCGGGCGCCGCGCTCGGCGCGGGCGCGGCAGCGCTCTGCGTCGCGACGGTGCCGGAGGCGCTTGCGATCCGGCAGGAGATCCCGGAGGCGCGGATCCTGGTGCTCGGGCCCACGACGAACCGCGAGGTGGCGCAGGCGCGGGAGGCGGGGCTCGCGCTCGTCGTCTCGACCGAAGACGTTCCCGAAGGGGTCCCCGTGCACGTGAAGCTCGACACCGGCATGGGGAGGTGGGGCTCGAGCGAGCTCGTGTCGCCGGCGCGCGAGGTCGTCGGCGTGATGACGCACCTCGCAACCGCGGACACCGACCTCGCGTTCGCGCGCGCGCAGATCGAGCGGTTCCGCGTCGCGACCGAGCACGTCTCGCACCTGAAACGCCACGTCGCGAACAGCGCGGCGGCGCTCCGCCTTCAGGAGTCGCGCTTCGACGCCGCGCGCTGCGGGATCGCGGTCTACGGGCTGTCGCCGTTCGGCACCGACGCCGGCGACGACGGGCTCGAGCCGGTCCTCTCGTGGACGTCGGAGATCGCGCTCTCGAAGCTCCTCCACCCCGGCGAGTCGACCGGGTACGGGCGCACGTTCGTCGCCGAGCGCGACACGTGGATCGGGATCGTCCCCGTCGGGTACGCCGACGGCTTTCGCCGCGACCTGACGGGCACCGAGGTGCGCGTCGGCGGCGAGCGGCGGCGGGTCATCGGGACGATCTCGATGGACGCAACGGCGGTCGAGCTCGACCGCGAGCTGCCGCCCGGCACCCCGGTGACGCTCGTCGGCAAAGGGTTGCCGCTCGAAGAGCACGCGCGCGTCGCGGGGACGATCACCTACGAGCTGGCGTGCGGGATCGATTCGTCGCCGTTGCGCGCGCGGCGCGTGGTGCTCGACTCGTGACGAACGCCGACCGCCGTGCCGCGCTGCAGGCTGCGCGCGCCGAGAGCCTGCGCGCCCTCCTCGACGACCTGCTGCCCCTGCGCGGCGACGAGCACGTGCTCGACGTGGGCGCCGGGACCGGCGCGTTCGCGTTCGCGGTCGCCCCGCGCGTCGCGCACGTGACGGCGGTCGAGCTCGACGAGGAGCTCGCCGCGCGGGGGAGGGACGATGCGCCGCCGAACGTCGAGGTCGTCGCCGGCGACGCGCAGCGCCTGGAGGCGCCCTCGTTCTCGTTCGACGTCGCCGGCTGCGTCCGCGTCCTGCACCACGTGCACCGGCCGGAGCTCGTCGTCGCCGAGCTCGCGCGCGTGACGAAGCCCGGCGGGACGATCGTCGTCGCCGACCAGATCGCGCCGGCCGACCCCCTCGTCGCGCTCGAGCTCACGCGGTTCGAGCAGGCGCGCGACCCTTCGACGACGCGGGTGCTCTCGGACGGCGACCTGCGGGCGCTCTTCGACGCGAACGGGCTCGTCCTACGCCGCGAGAAGGTCGTGCACGAGCAGCGCGACCTCGAGGAGTACCTCGACCTGGCCGGCTGCGAAGGGCCGGCGCGCGAGCGGGCGCGCAGCCTCGCGCCTACGGGCTATGAGGCCGTCCTCGCGTGGTACGTGCTCTCGCGCTAGCGAAGAGGCCCGGCGCGAGCGACTGCACCCATGCCGCAGGCCGATACCAGCGCGGGACGACGATCTCCCGCTTGTCGTCGTCCACCGCGCCGAGCAGGCGCTCGACGACCATGCGCGGCTGCGCGACGAGCCGGTACAGAGGCGCCGGGACCCGGCCGCGCTGCGGAAAGCCCGGCGTCTCCACGAAGCCGGGGTTGATCGTGTGCACCTTGACGCCGCGCGGCGCGAGCTCGACGGCGAGCGAGCGCGAGAACGCGAGCTGCGCATGCTTCGACGCGGAGTACGGGCCGGTCGCGACGAGCCCCGCGACGGACACGAGGTTGACGACGTGCGAGCCCTCGCCGAGGCCCGGCAGGAACGCGAGCGTCGTCCACACCGATCCGAGGTAGTTGACGCGGACGACCTGCTCGATCCGCTCGGGGGCGGCGTCGAGGAACGACCCGCGCGCCGCGAGGCCCGCGTTGTTCACGAGCAGGTCGATGCGCGGATGCCGCTCGAGGACGCGTGCGGCGACGACGTCGACCGCAGCGCGGTCCGCGACGTCGCACTCCTCGTGCTCGTCGGCGCCGGACGGCGACCGCGAGAGCCCGACCACGAGGACGCCGCGCTGCTGCAGCGCGCGCACGAGCTCCGCGCCGATCCCAGACGACGCGCCGGTGACGACGGCTACTTGCAGACGCGCACGTCGCGGCCGGCCGCCGCCTTGCGGCCCGCGGCGTCGACGATCGTCGCGAGCAGGTGGTGCGTGCCCTTCTTCAGCTTCGCCGTGCTCCACGCGATGGAGTAGATACCGGACGGGCCGGTCTTGTCGACGCCGATGCGGCGGCCGTTGTCCGTGAACACGACGCGCTCCACCTTCGTCGTCGAGTTGGCGACGACGAGCAGCTGATCCTTCTTGAACGCGCATTCGCGCGCGGGCGGCTCGATCCACGTCACCGTCGGGCCGTTCACGACGTGCAGGCGCACCGACTTGAACGCGGTGTTCGGCATCAGCTGGTCGCCGACCGTGTTGATGTTCTTCGCCTCCTGATAATCGGACGCCATCAGCACCATGTTCGTGCGCCCCGCCTTGAACTTCGGTGCAGCGGCGGGAATCCCGAACACGGCGAGGCCGCTCACGGGGTCGTATGCCGAGGCGCCGACGAGCGCGTGGTTGTAGTTGATGACGAGCGACAGCGGGTCGACGCCGGACTGGAAGTCGGCGACCTCCGCGATGATCAGCGGCCGGCCGGCCGTGATGCGCGTCGTCACGACGCGCACGAACGGCGGGGTGAGATCGTCGACCCACGCGTTCAGCAGGTACTTGCCCTTCTGCGACTTGTTCGTGAACGGGTCGGCGCGCGAGTCGACCGAGACGTAGAACCGCTGCAGCCGCGGGAACTGCACACCTGCGGCGCCGACGTCGAGGTTCGCGTCGAAGGTGAACGAGTTCACGTCCGTCGGGATGCCCGCGTACCCCTGCACGTCGTTCTCGTCCTTCGAGCCGAGCACGAACGGATCGATGAGCGCGCCCTGCGACTGGCCCAGGATCGACACGCCGAAGTTCACGATCGGCTGGTTCACCTCGTACGAGTAGAGGTGCTCGGCGCCGTCCTCGTTCATCGTCGGCCCGGTGTAGTTCGGGGGCGGTCCGAACGGCTCGCCGGGGCAGCAGTAGACGGAGACGTCGTTGGTGCCGCTCGCGGTGCTGCCGACCTGCTGCCGCTTGAGCGGCACCGACGGCTTGTTGCGGAGCGCCGGCCGCTCGACGAGGAACGCGTACGGGATGCGGCGCTGCACGCCGTTGCCGCTCAGGTCGATGAAGCCGTAGTTCTCGCCGGTCGCCGCGGTCGCGTCGGCCGTCACGTCGACGGGAACCGACGCGAACCCGCCCGGCGCGAGCGTCACGCTGCCCGGAACGTCGATCGTGACGCCGGCCGTCTGCGCCTGCGGTGACACGGACGCCGTCCATGCGCCCGCGCCGTCGCCGGCGTCGCTGACGGTCACGAGGAGCGCCTTGCGCTGCGTCCCGGTCGAGACGTCGAGGCGCTGGAACGAGAGCGACTGCGGGTCGGTGAAGATCTTCGGGTCGTCGGCGGCGGCGACGTTCGCGAGCCCCGAGCCCTCGAGCAGCACCGACGCCTCCTCCGTGCGCGCGGTGTTCTGCCACGCCGGGCCTGCCGTCGACATCAGCGCCGACTTGACCTCCGGCGCGGTCCAGTTCGGGTGGCGCTGCAGGAGCAGCGCGGCGGCACCGGCGACGTGGGGCGTCGCCATCGACGTGCCTGCGAAGACGGAGAACGTCGACCCCGTCGTCGCAGGGGGTGTCGACGAGAGGACGTCGAGCCCCGGCGCCGAGATGTCGGGCTTCAGGAACCAGCCGAAGTCGGTCGGCCCGGCCGACGAGAAGCTCGTGATCACGCCGCTGCGCCCGGTCTGGATCTCCTCGGTCGAGGCCGAGACGCGGATCGTCGCCTGGCTGCCGTTCGCCGCGAGGTACCCGCGGAGCTGCTGGCCGTCGAGGTCGGAGATCATCCCGGCCGGGATCGGGAGCCGCACCGGGATCGGGTTCGCCTCGCCGAAGCGATTGTCGACGAGGATGATCCCGGCCGCACCGCCGAGCGCCGCGCGCTCCGCCTTCGAGACGAACGTGCAGATGCCGCGCGAGACGAGGAGGATCTTCCCCTTCACCGAGTTCTTCGGCAGCGTGCCGACCGACGTGTTCGGCTCGGTGGCCGAGCCGCACAGGTGCGCCTCGACCGGCTTCCCGTCGGTTCCCATGACCGAGGTGACGTCGACGATCGTCTGGTCGAGCGTCGACCACGCGCCCGGGAACTTCGCGCCTCCGGCGCTCTGAATCGGGATCGCGCCGAGCGACGGCGGGCCGCCGACGACGCTGAGGGCGGGCGCGAAGACGTGCGAGTTGGACGTCGCGGCGACCGCGATGCCGTCGGGCGCGGCGGCGGGTGAGCCCGCGGTGCCGAAGCCGAAGTCCTCGCGGTCGTTGCCCGCGGCGATCACGGGCACGACGCCTGCCAGCGAGACGTTGTGCACCGTCTCGAACATCGCGTCGTTCGCGGGATCGGTCTGCGGGCCGCCGCCCGAGAAGTTGATGACGTTCATGCCGTCGGCGACGGCGGCCTCGAACGCGTGCACGATCTCGGGCGTGTTGGCCTCGTGGCCGAACGGGGTCGGCACCGTGAAGACGCGGTAGTTGCCGATCCAGGCCTTCGGCGCGACGCCGGAGAGGTTCGCGACGGCCGGATGGTCGGGGCCCTTCGGCGCGTTCGTGCCTTCGTCGCCCGCGGCGATGCCGGACACGTGCGTGCCGTGCGGCTCCGTGTTGTCGAACGGCACCGTGCTCTTCTTGTCGCGCGGGAACCCGGGGAAGACGCGCGCGACGATCACCTTCGGCGTCGTCAGCTTCGTGTCGCCCTTCGGGAAGCCGGGCGGGTACGTGAAGCCGGTCGGGTTGAGGAACGGGCTCGTCGGGTCGACGCCGGTGTCGACGACGCCGATCTTGATCCCCTGGCCCTTGTCGCCCGTCGCCGCCTCGAGGTCGGTGGCGTGGATGACGGACGGTCCGCGATCCATCGTCGCGAAGTACGCCATGCTCGGATAGACCTTCGTCACGCCCTTCACGCGCACGAGCTTCGCGAGCGAACGCGTCGGCACCTGGACGGCGAAGCCGTCCAGCAGGATCGAGTAGTGCTCCTGCACCTGCGCCGCCGGGATCGCGGCGCGGACCGCGGCGGCGACCGCGTTCTGTGCGCGCCGGAGGCTCGCGACGTACGCGACCGAGGCGGCGGCGTGGACGTTCAGGTGCTGCACGCGCGAGGCCGATGCCAGGGTCCGCCGCGCATTCCAGGCGGCGAGCGGCGGCGCGGCGAGGCGCACGATCACGCGCGTCGTCGGATGCGCATGGCCGGCCGGGATCGTGAGGTTGCCGGCCCGCACGCGCGGCAGGACGCCGTTCTCGCCGACGGGGCGCCGGACGGGCGTCAGCGCGGCGGACGCGGAAGCCGCCACGACGAGGCCGAGGATCGCCGCCAGGAGCAGAGGCCGACGCAAGGTTCCGCACAGTATCCGAACCGAGATAGAGTCGCTTGCCATGTTCGAGGGAAAGCGCGCACTCGTCCTCGGCGTTGCCAACAAGCGCTCGATCGCGTGGGCGATCGCGCGGCAGCTGGCGGACGGCGGCGCGCAGGTGGCGTTCACCTTCCAGGGCGAGCGGATCGAGAAGAACGTCCGCGAGCTCGCCGAGTCGGTATCGAGTCCGCTCGTCACGGAGCTCGACGTGCGCGACGACGCCGCCGTTGGCCGTGTCTTCTCCGAGGTGGGCGGCGTGTTCGACGGGAAGCTCGACATCCTCGTGCACTCGGTGGCGTTCGCCGCGGCCGAGGACCTGGAGGGCCGCTTCACGGATACGCCGCGCGACCGCTTTTGGATGGCGATCGACGTCAGCGCGTACTCGCTCGTCGCCGTCTCGCGCGCCGCGGAGCCGCTGATGGAAGCTGCCGGCGGCGGCTCGATCCTGACGATGACGTACCTCGGCGGCGAGCGCGCAGTGCCGCACTACAACGTGATGGGTGTCGCGAAGGCGACGCTCGACTCCGCCGTGAAGTACCTCGCGTGGGATCTCGGCCAGAAGAACATCCGCGTCAACGCGATCTCGGCCGGGCCGGTGCGAACGCTCGCGGCGCGGTCGATCGCCGGGTTCCCGACGATGGAGTCGATCGTCGAGGAGCGCGCACCGCTCCACCGGCACGTCGACGCGGACGACGTCGGCGCCGCCGCCGCCTACCTCCTCGGCGACGGCGCCAGGAACGTCACGGGCACCACGCTGTACGTCGACAGCGGGTACCACGCAATGGGCATGTAGCCGCGCTCTTACGCGAACGGCTTCGTGACCATGTCGAGCACGACGAGCATCAGCACCGCCACGTCGATGCGCGCGACGAACATGATGCGGTCGATGAGCGCGAGCGTCTCCGGGTGGGTCGGGCCGTTCTCCTCGGCCGAGCGGTCGATCTTCTTCGCCATCGGCGAGAGGAACGCGATGCCCGTGATGAACGTCGACGCGTAGCCGACGAGCCCGGCGATGATCCAGAAGTGACCCCAGCCCCAGCTGGTGTTGATCATCATCGCGATGCCGAGCAGGAACGTGACGAGGCCGACCGGAGCGAAGACCTTCTCGCCCATGAACGCCGCCTGCTTGGCGACCGTGACGATCCCTTCGGGGTCTTGCGCGTTCTGCGCGCGGATCGCGTGGATCATGATCGAGACGCCGCCGCCGACCCAGATGACGGCGAACAGCACGTGCAATGCCTTGAACGCGGCGTACCAGTCGTTCGGCAGCGCGGTGGATCCAGAGAACGCGAAGATCGCCCCGATGACGACGACCGCAGCGAGGATCGCGTATGTGAGGGAGCTCGACGCGCGTCCCGGCGCGGCCGTGCCCGTGGCAGGAGTGTCCATGCCGGAGTTTGTGACAGGTCAGGAGGACGGATTCAAGGCCCGGCAGGCGTCGAGCCACTCCTCGACGTCCGGCACCGTCCCCGTGTCGTAGCTCCAGGCGCGCCGGACGACGCCGTCGGCGTCGACGAGGAACGCGCTGCGCTGGGCGACGTCGCGGAAACCGCGGAACTCGAACCCGATCCCGAACGCCCGCACCGCCTCGCCGTTGAAGTCCGAGAGCAGCCCGAAGTTCAGGTCGAGCGCCTGCGTCCAGGCGATGTGCGTGTACGGCGAGTCGCGCGACACCCCGACCGGCTGCACCCCCGTCGCCTCGAACTCGTCTCTCCTGTCACGCAGGAGCTCCATCTCGTTCGTTCAGGTCGACGACCAGTCGAAGAGATAGAAGACGAGGAGCTTCGGTCCGTCCTCGACGAGCTCCGCGGTCGTGACGGCCTCGCCGGGACCGAGGAAGACCGTCGCGTCCGGCACGCGGTCGCCTGGCTGCAGCATGACGCCGAGCCTACTGGCAGCACCAGCGGCCCGCGAGCTGCAGCAGCGGCCCGAGCCCGTCGTGCCGCGGGAACTGCTCGCGGATGTTGCCGACCGCGTGTGCGCGCCGGCCGTGCAGGAATACCCATTGGTCGGCCGCGGGCCAGCTGACGAGCAGCCACGTGCCGCTCGGCGACCACGCGAGGTCGCCGAAGTCGCCCGGCCCCGCGAAGAGAAGCTGCGGCGGCGCGAGGCGGTCGACGTCGACGAGCCTGACCTCGCTGCGCCCGGCGAGGCGGACGACGAGCGCGAGCCGGTGCGACCCGGGCTCGAACGCGCCGCGGATCAGCTCCGCCGACAGCATCGAGATCGTCCGGCGGACGCGCCCGCCCGCGTCGAGCACGACGACGCGGTTCGACCCGAAGACGGCGAGGTAGCGGCCGTCGCGCGACCACTCGAGGTCGGCCGGCGTCACGGGCACGTTCCGCCGCCAGAGAAGCTTCCCGTCGGCGGTGCGGAGGTCGATCGCGCCGCCCGTGTAGTAGGCGAGGACGTGCAGGCGCGCGGGGTCCCAGGCCGGGGCGGTGCCGAAGCGGTCGAGCAGGTGGTCGCCGGTGCCGTCGCCGGCGACGACGCGGAGGCCGCTCGCCGAGAGGTACGCGATGCGCGTGTCGACCGCGGTGCCCTCCCAGGCGGGGTCGGACGGCCGGCGGCGCGCGAGCGTCCAGCGCACGTCGCCGCCGGGCGTCAGCGCGAGCAGCTCGTCGCCGCGGGTCGCGACGACGTACCGGCCGTGCGGTGACCACGCCGCGTCGTCGTACGCGCCGAGCTTGCGCTTGAACCCGTCGCTGCGGACGAGCCACACGCCGCCGTGCTCGGCGGAGACGACGAGCAGCGTGCCGCGCGCCGGCAGTGCGAAGAGCGCGGGCTGCGCGCGCGTGATCCCGACCGCCTCGCGCACGGAGTGGAAGACGGCGCGGCCTGGAGGAGACAGGGCCGCTCCGGCCACCACGCCGGCCGCCACCACGACGAGCGCGAGTACCAGTCTGGTCCGCGCGCGACGGCGCGGCGCCGCCGGGACGCGCTCCTCGAACGCCCGCCGGACGACCTCCCACGCCCTGTCCTCAGGCGTCATCGCGCATCCGGTCGAGGCCGCGGCGGAGACGCGAGTTGACGGTGCCGCGGGGAAGGTCGAGAAGCTCGGCGATCTCGCCCGGCGTGTACTCGAGGAGGTAGCGGAGGACGATCACCGCGCGGTGCTCCGCGGGCAGCTCGTGGATCCGCGCGAACGTGGCGCCGTCGAGCTCGGGTGCAGGAGCCTGAGCCGCCGCGTGGTCGTCGCCGAGCTCGACCTCGGAGCGCAGGCGCCGGGCGCGCGTCCAGTCGATCGCACGGTTGACGACGATGCGGTGCAGCCACGGGCCGAACGGGCGGCGGCGGTCGAAGCGGTCGAGGTTCCGGACGGCGGCGAGGAACGCCTCCTGCGCGATGTCCTCGGCGGCCGCGGCGTCGCCGGTGACGAGGCGCGCCGCCCGGTAGGCGCGCGGCCAGTGCTCCCGGAAGAGGCGCTCGAAGTCGTCGAGCGACCCCTTCTGGGCACGGCGGATGGAGGCACGCTCTGCCACACGCTGTGTATACGCCCGCGGGACCTCTCCGGGTCCCCGGCGCGTATCTCCCCCCATGAAGCGCCTCGTGCTCGTCCTCGCCGCGGCGGCGCTGCTGCTCCCCGGAGCGGCGCGCTCGGCCGCCTGCTCGCCGCTCGCGTGCGGGCCGAACCAGTTCCTCCTTGCGCACGGCACGCTCCTCGCGTATCGCCACTCGGTCGGCGCGCCGATCTCGGTAGCGGACCTCGGCAGCGGCGAGTCGCTGTTCACGCTGCCGCGCGGGCTCGTCTACGGCGACGTCCTCGTCCGCAGCGTGGGCAGGCGGATCGACTGGTTCGACGCGACGACCGGCAAGCGGACGGCGTCGACGACGCTGCCGTGGCGATTCCGTCTCGCCGGCGCGTCCCAGGACGGATCGCGCGCCGTCGCCTTCCACGGCACCGACGTCGTCATCGCCACACCCCATGCGTGGCGTCAGGTGCCGCTGCCGTCGGCGCGCTGGGACTTCGACGCGCTTCGCGGCCGGAACCTCGTCCTCATCAGGTACCTCGCGAACGGCTACCAGGTGGAGCGCGTGGACCTCGCCGGCGACACGACGCCGCTTCGAGCGCTCAAAGGCGTGATCTGGGGGCAGCCGTGGTCACGTCTCTCCTCGGCCGACGGCCGTTACCTCTTCACGCTGTACCTCGCGGCGAACGGCGCGGCGATGGTGCACGAGCTCGACCTGCAGAACGCGACGGCGCGCTGCATCGACCTCCCCGGCACCGGCGACTACGGCTCCGGCACGTCGTGGGCGCTGGCGCTCGCTCCCGACAGGCGGACGCTCTGGGCGGTGAGCCCCGGCTACGGCCGAGTCGTCGCGATCGACATCGCAACGCGGAAGGTCGTCGACCACTTCCGCATCTCGCTGCCGTACTGGAACCTCGGCACGGCGACGCGGATCGCCGTGTCGCCGGACGGCACCGAGGCGGCGCTCACGGACGGAGAGACGGTCGCGCGCGTGAGCCTCCACCTGCGGCGGGTCGCGTCGCGCACCTCGAGGCGCGCGGTCGCCGTCGGCTACTCGCCTACGACGGGAGAGCTTCGGACGCTGCCGTGACGACCGCTTCCTCGGTCGCGGCGGAGATCTCGCGGACGACCTCGACGATGTCGCGATTCGCGTTCCACACGCGCAGCTGACGGTCGGCGCCGTTGCCGCGCGCGAGGATCTCGCGCACGCCTTCGAGCTCGCGCTCCGAGCCGAGCTCGCGGGCGTGCGGCTCGACGTCGCGGAGCGTCCGGCGGATCAGCTGCGCGACCGGAACGCGGTTCCGGCGACCCGTCGCGAGGTCCATCACCGGCGCCTCGAGGCCGTAGCGCGCCGCGAGCCACTTGTTCTCCGTCGTCAGCAGCCGGTGCCACGTCGGGATCGCCTTGCCGGCGTCGTAGAGCTCGCAATACATCTTCACGATCGCCTGGAAGAACGACGTGATCGCGACGACGTCCTCGACGCGCGTCACGGCGTCGCACACGCGCATCTCGATCGTGCCGAGCCGCGGGTGCGGACGGATGTCCCACCAGATGTGCGTGTAGTCGGCGATGCACCCCGTGCGCTCGAGCTGACCGACGACCTCCGCGTAGTCGGCGTAGTCCTTGAACCGCGGCGGCGGGCCCGAGCGCGGGAACGCTGCGAACACCATCTGCCTGCTCGACGAGAGGCCGGTCGGCTCGCCGCGCCAGAACGGAGACGACGCAGAGAGCGCGAGCATCTGCGGCAGGTGCACGAGCAGCCCGTTCATCACCTGGATCGCCTTCTCGGGATCGTCGACCGCTACGTGCATGTGCATGCCGAAGATCAGCTCGCGCCGCGCGATGTACTGCAGCTGGTCGACGAGGTTCCGGTAGCGGTCGCGCGCCGTGATGCGCTGGCGCTCGAAGAGCGAGAACGGGTGCGTCCCGGCCGACCCGAAGCGGCAGCCCTCCGAACGCGCGACCTCGGCGACGTACCCGCGCAGCTGGCACAGCGAGCGGTGGACGTCCGCCGCCGTCCGGCACACGGGTGTCGTGACCTCGAGCACCGACTGCATGAGCTCTGCGTGGATGCGATCCTGGTGCTCGCCGTCCGCGACGGCGCCGAGCACCGAGTCGATGTGCTGCACGAGGTCCCACGTCTCGGGGTCGAGCAACATGTACTCCTCCTCGACGCCGAGGGTGTACGGGTCGCTCTTCCCGAAGTTGTGCTCGAGGACGCTGGCCTCGGTCCCGCCCGTGCCGGTCGAGCCCTTGCCGGTGATCGAGGCGGGATAGATCTGCTTCACGGGTGGAGTATCACCGCTTCCGCCTCGATCTCCACGAGCCAGCGCCGGTCGAAGAGCTGCGTGACGATGCCGGTCGTCGCGGGCCGCGCCCGGGCGAACGCCTCGCCGTGCGCGCGTCCGACCTCGTCGAGGTGCGCGACGTCGGTGAGGTAGATGCGGGTTCGTACGACGTCGTCGAGCGATGCGCCGGCCTCGGCGAGCGCCCGCTCGATGATCGCGAGGCACACGCGCGCCTGGTCGTACGCGGCGGCCGGCGGGTCTGCGTCGCCCGGCATGATCGGCGCAGTCCCCGAGACCCAGACGCGGTCGCCCACGCGCACGGCGCGGGAGTAGCCGACGCGCGCTTCGAACGCGGCGCCGGACGAGATGAGCTGCCGTGTCATTTGTCTAGTCTCGCCGTTCGTGGAGGCGCTGCGCCAGGTCGACTCGTGGCCGTGTCAGAACGTCGCCGTCGCGGTGACGGGCGCGGTCGACGCCGCGCACGGCGACACGCGGCGGCGGTATCCGTGGGCGTCGGTGACGAAGCTCGCGACCGCGGTCGCGATGCTCGTCGCAGCGGAGGAGGGGATCGTCGATCTCGACGAGCCCGCAGGGCCGGCGGGATCGACCTTCCGGCACCTGCTCGCGCACGCGTCGGGGCTGCCGTTCGATCACGGCGCGCCGATCGCGCGGCCGGGTGCACGCCGCGTCTACTCGAACTACGGGTTCGAGGTCGCGGCCGCGCTCGTCGAGGAGCGCGCCGAGATGCCGTTCGCGGACTACTTCGCGCACGTCTGGCGCGACACGTCCGCGTCGCTCGTCGGCGGTGCCGGCTCGGGCGTCGAGGGGACGCTCGACGACGTGCTCGTGCTTGCGCGCGAGCTCCGGCACCCGACGCGCATCGCGCAGGAGACGCTCGACGAGGCGCGCACCGTGCAGTTCCCGGGGCTCGTCGGCGTGCTCCCCGGCTTCGGTCGTCAGGAGCCGAACGACTGGGGGCTCGGGCTCGAGCTGCGCGACGGCAAGTCGCCTCACTGGACGGGGTCGCGCAACTCGCCGTCGACCTACGGCCACTTCGGCCGCAGCGGCACGTTCCTCTGGGTCGACCCCGACGCCGGGGTCGCCCTCGCGTGCCTCACCGACCTCGCGTTCGGCGACTGGGCCGCGGACGCGTGGCCGCGCCTCGCGGACTCAGTCCTGCAGGAACTCGACCAGTAGGGCGTTCAGCTCGTCCGGCTGCTCGATGCCGACGAGGTGGCCCGCACCGGGGACGACCGCGAGATCGGCGTTCGGGATCTGCTCGGCGAGGTGCTGCGCGATCGCCTTGAAGTCGTCCTTGTCCTCGTCGCCGACGACGACGAGCGTCGGCGCCTCGAGCGTCGAGAGCGGCGCCATCTCCGGCCACAGCACCTCCGGCTCCTCGTGGGCGGACTGGAGCTCCATCGAGAGGCGCTGCTGCTCCCGCACCTCGTCGTGGAACTCCGGCTTCAGCCAGAAGTCGAGGTTGATCTGCGTCGCGGCGTCGAGGTCGCCCGCGTCGAACGCCGCCGCCTCGGCGTCCCAGTAGTCCCGCATCTGCTGCGTCCAGTCCCACGTGGGAAGAGCGGCGGCGACGAGCACGAGCCTCGACACGCCGTCCTGGTGCGCGAGCGCCGTGCGCAGCGCGACCGCGCCGCCGAACGAGTTGCCGACGAGCGCTGCCGGGAGGTGGGCCGCGACGACGTCGACGAACGAGAACGACTCGGTCGGGAGCGGCGTCCTTCCCCACCCCGGCAGGTCTGGTGCGACGACGTCGAACTGCGGCGTGAGCGCCTCCACCTGCCGGCGCCACAGCCGCGAGTCGCCGAGCGCCGAGTGGAGGAGAACGACCTTCGTCAGTCCTGTTCCTCGGGATCCGTGGTGCCGCGCATGTCCTCTTCCTCTTCCTGCCGGTCGGTCTGCGCGAGCTCTTCCTCGGTCTCCGTGGGCTCGGGGTTATCCATGTGCGAGACGCTACCTGGAAGCAGCACGCGGAGCGCGCGCGGCGCCACCCGGAACTCGATCGGCGTCTCGAGGACGTCCGGCTCGCCGTCGACCGCCGCCCGCAGCCGCCCCGTCCGCGCGTCGATCGTCAGGCGCTCGCAGCTGCGCTCGACCCAGCCGGAGCGGAGGACGCCGCGCGGTGCGTACACGTGGAGCAGCCCCTCGTCGAGCCGCTCGCGCGCACCGACGGACAGCACGCTCAGCTCGTATTCGTTGTTCGAGACGAGGATGACGCGCGCCTGGATCGGCCGTCCGTCGAGCGAGAGGCCGACGGCGTGGCGGTGCCGGATCGTCGAGGCGAGCGCGCGCAGCCGCGCGATCGCGTCGCCGCGGCGGCGATGGTGCTCCCGGCGGTGCACGAGCCGCGCGTACACGCCGAGCGAGACGTTGTTCAGGAAGAGCCGGTCGTTCGCGTACGCGACGTCGATCGTGCGTTCGACGCGGTCGTCGAATGCGGCGAGCGCTGCGAGCGGGTCGGCGCGGTCGAGCCCGACGTCGCGGGCGAAGTGGTTCCGCGTCCCGAACGGGACGCAGACGAACGGCAGCCCGCGTTCCATCGCGGCGGCCGCGACCGGCGCGAGCGACCCGTCGCCGCCCGCCATCCCGATCGCGCCGGCGTCGCACCCGCGCGCGAGCGCCTCCAGGTCGTCGCCCTCCCGGAGGACGTGCGTCTCGATTCCCCGCTCGTGCGCGGCCGCGAGCAGCTCGTCGGCTCCGCCGTTTCCTGACCTGGGGTTGACGATGAGATAACCGGCCATCGTGGGCTTTCCCTGCCGTAAAAATGGGCCGATCGGCTCATGCGACCGTCCGGCCCAGGGACGATCATCGTTGCATGGAAGACCGCGGCATTCTCCACCGCATCGAGGACGACCTCACGGACGGGTGGATCGAGAGCCTCGCTTCGGTCGGCGTGCAGTCGATCGAGGCGTACCTCGCGAAGCACCAGGCGTTCCAGGCGTTCCTCGACGACTCTCCGCCCGCCTAGTTTTCAAAACGGCGAACGCGGGGATCCGGCCGTCATGGCCGAGTTCAAGCCGTCCTACCTCATCCGCGGCGTCCCGGGGCATCCGCTCCACCCGCCGCTCACCGACGCGACGATCGGCGCGTACACGTTCGCGACGATCGCCGCGGTCTGCTCGAAGCTCGGGATCGCCGACCGCGGGTTCGCGCACGGCTGGTGGCTCGCGCTCGTCGTCGGTCTCGTGACCTCGCTCGCGACGATCGCCGCCGGCCTCGCCGACTGGCTCGTGATCAGTCCCGGCACGCCGTTGAAGCGGACGGCGACGACGCACGCCCTGACGAACGCGGTCGCGAGCGTGTTCTTCGTCCTCGCCGCGATCTTCGGTCACGGCGGATACGCACACGCGTCCGTGACGACCGGTGCGTTCATCCTCACGCTGATCGGGTTCGTGTTCCTCACGGCCGGCGGGACGATGGGCGGCGGCATCACGTACGTCCACGGGATGCGCGTCCTGAATCTCGTCGACGAGCCGGCGGCGAAGGCGATGTCGCCGCTTCCGGAGCGCGAGAAGGTGGAGGCAGAGGGCTCTTAGCCCTCTGCCAGCCCCAGAGCCTTCTCGAGCGAGCCCTTCGGCATGGCGCCGACGGCGCTCGCCTGCGGCTGCCCGTTCTCGAAGAGCACCATGAAGGGGATCGACGCGACGCCGTAGCGCTGCGCGAGATCCTGCTGCTCGTCGATGTTCACCTTGACGAGCTTCACCTGATGCTCGTCGGCGATGCGGTCGAGCACGGGAGACACCGCGTGGCACGGGCCGCACCACTCGGCCCAGAAGTCGACGAGCACCTTGCCGTCGGACTGCAGGACCTCCTGCTCGAACGTGTCGGTCGTTGCGATGGTTGCCATTCGTTCCTTTCGGTCGTTCCGAGGGTGTAACGCGCGGGCGGGAGTCTCTGTTCCCGCCCGGTACTCTCACCAAGCCATGTTCGCGCCGCTACCGGACAAGCCCGATCATCCCGCGCTCGAGCTGGAGATTCTCGGCCTGTGGGAGCGCGAAGGGACGTTCGCGCGGGTCAGGAAGCGGAACGAGGGCGGGCCGACGTTCTCGTTCATGGACGGGCCGATCACCGCGAACAACCCCGCGGGCGTCCACCACGGCCACGGGCGCACGCTGAAGGACGTCTTCCAGCGCTACAAGGCGCTCCGCGGCTTCGACCAGCGCTACCAGAACGGGTTCGACTCGCAGGGCCTCTGGGTCGAGGTCGAGGTCGAGAAGTCGCTCGGTCTCGGGTCGAAGCGGGAGATCGAGGAGTTCGGGCTCGAGGAGTTCGCGCGCCGGTGCCGCGACCGCGTCGCACACTACGGCGCAGTCCTCACCGAGCAGTCGAAGCGGCTCGGCATGTGGATGGACTGGGAGAACTCGTACTACACCTTCAGCGACACGAACATCGAGTACATCTGGCGGTTCCTGAAGACCGTCCACGAGCGCGGCTGGCTCTACAAGGGCCACCGCTCGACGCAGTGGTGCCCGCGCTGCGGCACCTCGCTCTCCCAGCACGAGCAGGCGGGCGAGGAGAACTACGTCGAGATGGAGCACCCGTCGCTCTTCGTGCGGTTCCCGCTGAAGGATCGCGAGGGCGAGGCGCTCGTCGTCTGGACGACGACGCCGTGGACGCTGCCCGCGAACGTCGCGGCAGCGGTCAATCCCGAGGCGCAATACGGCCGCCGCGAGAACGGCGACTGGGTCGCCGTCGACGTCTTTCCCGACGACGTGTTCGTCGAGCGCCGGCGCGGGGAGGAACTCGTCGGCTGGCGCTACCGCGGCCCGTTCGACGACCTGCCCGCGCAGCGCGACGTCGAGCACCGCGTCATTCCTTGGGACGACGTCG
>DATDNT010000071.1:0-10563 GCA_036518135.1 Gaiellaceae bacterium
CGAGAGCGTCGTCGAGCAGATGGAACGCGCTTTCGAGGAGACGGTCGGGCCGCTCGTCGTACGACTGGTCGCAGCGCTCGAAGCCGGCCAGGCGGCGGGCGGCGACCGGCGCGGGCAGCAGTCGGCGGCGGTCGTCGTCGAGCGCGCCGGCGGGCACGCCGAGTCGCGCGAGGGGATCGACCGCATCTGCGACCTTCGCGTCGAGGACCACCCCGAGCCGATCGTGGAGCTGCGCCGGCTCGTCGGGATCTGGGCCGGCTGGGACGCGCAGCGCCGAGCCCACGCCGAGTACGAGCGGGGGAATCCCGGCGCGGCCGCCGACATCCTCGCCGGGGCCGACAGCGGTGACGCCGCCGTCCTCTACAACCTCGCGTGCTACGAGGCGCTCGCCGGCCGCCGCGACGACGCGCTCGCGCACCTGCGCCGGTCGATCGAGCTCGACCCGTCGTTCCGCGAGCTCGCGCGTCAGGACACGGACTTCGACGCGTTGCGCGCCGACGTGGCCGCTCTGGACTAGCCCGTCTGGGACACCTGACGCGGCTGCGGGGACATCGTCAAGCTTTCGGCGCCATGTCGTCACAGACACGTGCGCCCGGTCCACCTATCGTCGCCTCGTCAGGCAACGAAAGGAGAAGGACGTGGGTGTTCTCAGGCGCTTCCTCGTGATGTCGGCGACCATCGCGACCGCCGCGGGCATCGCCGGCACCGCCACGGCGTCGCCGGGCACGGCTCCCGCCCCGGCACCGGTGCAGACCTCCGGGTTCATCCCCGACGCAGGCGTGTCGGTGATCACCGATCCGTCGAAGGCGCACGGGCGCAAGACGCTGACGCCGACGGGGTACGCCCTCTGCGGGACGTGCGGCGGCGGCGGGAACGTGCAGGGCTGTGCGACCGTCTACGTCAACAACGGCGACGCGTACGGCAACTGGGTCAAGTCGTACTACCACTGGTGCTGGCTGAACGGCGCGATCTCGAGCAACTACGGCTGGGCCGACGAGGCCGCATGCTGGGGGTTCTGCAACTTCCTCGCGTGGAACTACACCTTCGACTTCACGTACGGCCACCAGGCCAAGGCGACGTTCCGCGACGTGTCCGGCGGCATCTTCCACATCGACTCCGCCGACGCTGCCTGCGTCGCCGTCGACGGCTGGGGCAACGCCTGGGGCTGCTGATGCCGAAGCGATACGCAGCCTCGTTCGCCCGCATCGTGCTCGTCGTGCTCGGGGTACTCGCCGTGCTCAGCGCGATCGGGCTCGCGGCGGCCGGGGTGTCGTATCTCGTGCACCACCACGGTCGCGGAACCTCTCCGGTGACCACCGTCACGACCACGCGTTGAGCCCGCCTATCGTCTGCGGTCGTGGACCTTCGCCCCACGACCGTCGACGATCTGCCGGCGATGCACGCGATCTTCGGTGACGCGATCGCATCCGTATTCGCACCGCGCGGACTCGAGCCGCCGGCGATGACGCTCGCTGCGTTCAGCTGGATCCAGGCGCATCTCCTCGCCACCGGGACGTGCCGTGTCGCGGAAGAGAACGGCGTCGTCGTCGGGTACGCGTCGGCATGGCAGCGCGGCGACGACTGGTTCCTCGGCTCGCTGTTCGTCGGCCCGGGCGCGCACGGCCGCGGCGTCGGCTCCCGCCTCCTCGACTCGGTATGGGGCGAGGCATCGCGCCGCCGGACGATCACCGACGCGATCCAGCCCGTGTCGAACGCGCTCTACGGCCGCCGCGGCCTGATCCCCGCGACGCCGGTGCTGACGTTCGAAGGCGTCCCCGACCTCGCCGAGCCCGCAGGCGAAGCGGGGGCGGACGTGGCCGCGCTCGACGCCGCGGCGTACGGCTTCGACCGCGGCGTCGACCACGAGGCCTGGCAGCGGATCGCCCGCCTTTCGACATGGCGGGACGCGTATTCGTACTCCGGGCGCGGCCACGTCGGCCCCGTCGCAGGAGCGACGCCGGCTGCGGCCGCCCGCGCCCTCGCCGCCGAGCTCACGCGTGCCGACGGCCCGGTGCGAGTGCGCATCCCCGGCTCGTCGCGCGCGCTCGTCGCCGTCGCGCTCCGGGCGCGGCTGCGGCTTGCGAACGCGCCGGGCCTCCTGCTGCTCTCCGAGGGCGCGGAGCCGCCGACCGCCCTCGCGCTCTCCGGCTACACCCTGTACTAGTCGACCGCGGGCACAGGGGGTGCGTCCGCGAGCAGCGCCTTCGCGACGGGCTGCGGGAACCACCAGTTCCAGCGGCCGAGAAGCTGCATCACCGACGGTACGAGCAGCGCGCGGATCACGGTCGCGTCGAAGATGACGCCGGCCGACAGCCCGATGCCGAACTGCTTCACGTCGGTGCCGGGGCTCGTGGAGAGGACGAAGAAGGCAAGGCACAGCACGGCGGCTGCGCTCGTGACCAGCTTGCCGGTGCGCGACAGCCCGAGCGAGATCGCCTGCGACGTGTCGCCGGACTCGTCGTAGGCCTCGCGCATCCGCGTGAGCATGAAGACCTCGTAGTCCATCGACAGTCCGTACAGGAACGCGAAGATCATCAGCGGGATCCACGGGATGATCGAGTTCGTCGAGGGAACGTTCCAGATCGCCTCGGAGCCGTGGCCCCACTGGAAGATGAAGACGATGATCCCGTAGGCGGCGCCGAGCGACACGAGGTTCAGCACGACCGCCTTCAACGGGAGGACGAGCGAGCGGAACGCGCGCGCGAGCAGCAGGTAGGTCAGCACGATCACGAACAGCAGGACGTACGGGAAGTTGCCGTACACGGCGTGCACGAAGTCCTGGTCCTCCGCCGCGATCCCGCCGAGCGAGACGCGCAGGCCCGTGCTGGTCGCGAGCGAGGGAAGGACGTCGTGCTGGAGGCGCGAGATCGTCGCCTTCGTCGTCGCCGACGCGCCGTCCGCCGAGGGGAGCGCTTCGACCACCGCCGCGCCCGGCCGCCGCCAGTCCGCCGGCGCGACCGCGCCAAGGACGCCGTCGGCGCGGCGCACCCCGTCGACGACCGTTGCGAGCTTCGCGTTCGTGATGCGCCCTTCGACGAGGACCTCGAACGGCTTGTACGCGCCGGCGGAGATGCCTGCGTCGGCGAGCGCGGCGCGACCCGCAATCGCGTCCCCGCCGCCCGGGCGGTCCTTCGCCTGCGACTCGCTCGGGTTGAGCTGCACGCCCGGGATCAGGAAGGCCGCGACGACGACGGCTCCGATCGCCGCGGTGACCGCGGCGCGGTTCCGGATCAGCGACGCCCACCACGTCCAGAAGCGGCGCTCGTCGCCTTCGACGATGCGCTTCGGCATCACGCGCCCGCGGTTGATGCGCGGGCCGAGCATCGCGAGCATCGCGGGCAGGAGCGTCGTCGCCGCGATCACGCTGACGGCGGGGATCAGCATGCCGCCGATCCCGATCGAGCGGATGAACGGTAGCGGCAGCACGATCATGGACAGCAGGCCGACGGCGACGGTGGTGCCCGACACGATCACGGAGCGCCCGGCGTGGCGCATCGTCTGCGTGATCGCCTCGTCTACCGTCTCGCCCTGCGCGAGCTCCTCGCGGAACCGGAAGATGATCAGCAGCGCGTAGTCGATCGCGACGCCGAGGCCGACGAGGGCGATCAGGAACTGCACGATGATCGAGACGTCGGTGAGGTACGTCAGGATCCAGACGAGCGTGAACGTATTGAGGATGGCCGCCGCAGCGGTGAGGAGCGGCATCGCGACCGCCGGCAGCGTCCCGAAGACGAAGAGCAGGATGATCAGCGCGCCGACCCCGCCGATCAGCGTCTCACCGAGGATCGACGGCCCGCCGTGGGAGCCCTTGTCGGCCGCGGCGAGGATCGGGTCGTTGCCCGTGACGTGCCCGACGGCGCCGGCGGGCAGCGCGCTTCGCAGCGCCGCGCGCGTCTGGACATCACCGATCTTCGTGCTGAAGCCGGGGACGCCCGGGCGGAAGATCTCGGCGAACGCCGTGTGCCGGTCGTGCGACAGGTACATCGGGTCGTGCGTCGTGAACCACGAGCTCGTGCGCGCTCCGGGGTTCGCTGCGGCGGCTGCCGCGAAGGCCCGAGCGACGCCCCGTGTCTTCGTCACGTCGCCTTTCGTGGTCACGACGGCGACGAGCGGTGCGGCCTCACCGCTCCCGAAGCGCTTCAGCGTGCGCTGGTTCGCCTCGTACGCGGAATAGCCGGGGATCGAGAACGACTGGAACCAGCGGCTCGAGACGCGTTGCGCCGAATACCCGCCGAAGATGGTGAGCGCGAGCCAGAGCCCGACCACGAGCTTGCGGTGCGCGAGGACGATCCGTGCCAACCGTGTCACTCTCGGCGACTCTACCTGCGGCAATCCCTCACGCCGCGAATCTCGTACAATCCCGCAATGTCGGGCGAAGCCTGGGGGTTCGTGTTCCTGATGGTCGCGCTCAAGATCCCGATCGTGTACCTGGGGATCGTGGTCTGGTACGCGATCAAGGCGGAGCCCGAGCCGGGCGTCGACGAGAACGACTTCTCCGTCTGGAAGCCGTGGAAGCGGCCCGCAGGGCCCCGCCCGCGCCGCGGCGGTCCGCACGGCACGCGCGACTCGGCCCGTACGCAGCAGCCGCGCCGCGATAGAGTCGCGCCGTGACTCCGGCGACACGCGACCGCATCCGGCCCGCCGAGGCCGTCGCCGGGCTGCTCGCCGCGAGCGCGCTGTTCCTCGGCGCGATGGAGCTCTTCTACCGGCCGTTCCGGCTCGCGCCGGCCGCGCTCATCATGCTGATGGTCGCGACCGCGATGAGCCGCGAGCAGCAGCGGCTGATCCGGCTCGGCTTCGCCGTCGTCGGTATCTGCTTCGTCGTCGGCGCGGCGCTCCAGATCCTCACGCACCACCCGCTGTACTAGCCGCAGGACAACCGCAGTCCCCCTGGTACAACACTGGGGTGAGCACGCACGACGTCGACGGCCTGAACGCCGGCTACGCGCGCGCGCTGCTCGACGAGTACCTCGAGAATCCCGAGGCCGTGCCGTCGGAGTGGCGTGCGCTCTTCGAGAGCGGTGACTCCGCGCTCGTCGCGACGCATCCCGGCCTCGTACGCCTCCTCGAGAAGCTCCCCGACGGCAACGGGCACGGCAACGGCCACGCCGCGGTCGCCCCGCCGGCCCCTGCGCCTGCCGCACCCGGGCCCGCGGCGGCAGTCGACCAGCAGCTCCTCGGCGGCGTCGCTGCGGCGATGGCGCTCGTCAAGGCGCACCGCACCCACGGTCACCTCGCGGCGCGGCTCGACCCGCTCGGCTCGGAGCCCGTCGGCGACCCGTCGCTCGAGCCGATGCGGCTCGAGCCGAAGCTGACGCCCGAGCTCCAGGCCCGGATCCCCGCGAGCGTCCTGCGCGTCCACGTCGCGGGCGACACGCTCGCCGACGTGCTGCCGCGGCTCGGCGCGACCTATTGCGGGACGATCGCATACGAGATCGAGCACCTCTCGGATCACCAGCAGCGCGTGTGGCTGCGGCAGGCGATCGAGTCGGGCCGCTACCGGCAGCCGCTCGCCGCCGAGGAGAAGAAGCGCCTCTTCCGTCGCCTGTGCGAGGTCGAGGGGATGGAGCGTTTCCTGCGGAAGCGCTTCCTCGGCCAGAAGCAGTTCTCGCTCGAGGGCCTCGACGTGATGATCCCGATGCTCGACGAGACGATCGAGCTCGCGGCCGAGGCCGGCGCGCACGACGTCGTGATGGGGATGGCGCACCGCGGCCGCCTCAACGTGCTCGCGCACACGATCGGCATGCCCTACGAGTACATCCTCCGCGAGTTCGAGGGCGAGCGAACGATCGAAGCGGTCGCCGCGGACCCCGAGGGCGGCACCGGCGACGTGAAGTACCACCTCGCCGCCGCCGGGACGCGCACGACCGCGAGCGGCAAGATCGGCGTGCGCCTCGTCGCGAACCCCAGCCACCTCGAGGCGGTCAACCCCGTCGTCGAGGGGCGCGCGCGCGCAGAGCAGACCGACCGCTCGACGGCGAACGGCGCGCACGACCCGAACGTCGCGCTGCCGGTGCTGCTGCACGGCGACGCGGCCTTCGCGGGACAGGGAATCGTCGCGGAGACGTTCAACCTGCACGACCTCGAGGGCTACTCGACGGGCGGCACGCTGCACCTGATCACGAACAACCAGATCGGGTTCACGACCGACCCGAACGAAGGCCGCTCGACGCGGTACTCGTCCGACCTTGCGAAGGGCTTCGACGTCCCGATCATCCACGTGAACGCCGACGATCCCGAGGCGTCGGTCGCCGCGGTGCGGCTCGCGCTCGCGTATCGCCGCCGGTTCGCGCAGGACGTGCTCATCGACCTCGTCGGCTACCGCCGCTTCGGCCACAACGAGCAGGACGAGGCCGCGTACACGCAGCCGCTGATGGTCGAGCAGATCAACGCGCACCGCAGCGTCCGCGAGCTGTACGAGGAGCGGCTGGTCGAGGACGGCGTCCTGACGCGCGACGAGGCCGAGGGCTACGTCGCAGAGGTCGAGCAGGCGCTGCGCGCCTCGCACGACCGGCTGAAGGCGTCGTTCGGCGCGAAGGTCGAGCACGACGGCGCCATCCCGCGCGCGACGCACGCCGACGTGCTGACGGCGGTTCCCGCCGACCGCCTCGCCGACCTCAACGAGGAGCTGCTGCGCACGCCGGACACGTTCACGGTGCACCCGAAGCTCGCGCGGCAGCTCGAGCGGCGCCGCACGGCGCTCGCCGAAGGCGGGATCGAGTGGGGCCACGCGGAGGCACTCGCGTACGCGTCGCTGCTCGTCGACGGGATTCCGGTTCGCCTCACGGGACAGGACGTGCAGCGCGGCACGTTCGCGCAGCGGCACCTCGTGCTGCACGACGTGCAGACGGGCGAGACGTTCACGCCGATGCAGCACCTCGACGACGGCGCAGCCTCGTTCGAGGTCTTCAACTCGCCGCTGTCCGAGTACGCGTGCCTCGGCTTCGAGTACGGCTACTCCGCCGCCGCGCCCGAGGCGCTCGTCCTCTGGGAGGCGCAGTACGGCGACTTCGCGAACGGCGCGCAGATCGTGATCGACCAGTTCATCTCGTCCGGCATGTCGAAGTGGCGGGAGACCTCGCGCCTGACGCTGCTGCTCCCGCACGGGTACGAGGGCAACGGCCCCGAGCATTCGAGCGCGCGGCTCGAGCGATTCCTGCAGCTCGCCGCGCAGGAGAACCTGCGCATCGCGAACTGCACGACCGCCGCCCAGTACTTCCACCTGCTGCGGCGGCAGGCGCTCGACGCTGCGGCCCGCCCGCTCGTGGTCGTGACGCCGAAGGGCCTGCTGCGCCTGAAGGAGGCGACCTCGACGCTGCAGGAGCTCGCCGAGGGGACGTTCCAGCCGGTGATCGACGACACGCGCGTCGACAAGAGCGCCGTACGCCGGCTCGTCCTGTGCAGCGGCAAGGTCTACTACGACCTCGTCGGCCACGAGGCGCGCGCGGGTGCCGACGGCGTCGCGGTCGCGCGGATCGAGCAGCTCTACCCGTTCCCGACGGAGGCGGCCGCCGCGCTCGTCGCGTCGTACCCGTCGCTCGAGCAGATCGTGTGGGCGCAGGAGGAGCCGCAGAACATGGGCCCGTGGCGCTCGATCCGCCACCGGCTCGAGGAGGCGGCGAACGGAGTCCCGCTCCGGTTCGTCGGCCGCCCGTGGCGCGCGAGCCCGTCCGAGGGCTACCCGACGGCGCACCTGGTCGAGCAGGACCGGATCGCGCGCGACGCGCTGACGCTGTGACCGGCGCGCGCTAGCGCCGGCGGCGGTTCTTCTGCGCGGCGATCGCCTGCTTGGCGACCCGCGGGCCGTGCGCGCGTGCCTGCTGCATCAGCCACCGGCGCTGCCGCGGCGGCAGGCGGCGCCAGATGTCCCACATCGTGAGCGCGACCCCGACGGGGCCGAGGCGACGGGTCAGTCTGACGCGCGGCATCGGGGCATTCTGCCTATTTCCCGTGGCCGTGGCCGTGGTTGCCGTCGACGCCGTACCCATGCCCCTGACCGTGGTCCTTGTCGTTGCCGTTGTCGTGGTGCCCGTCGTCGGCGGGTCCGGCTGCGATCGCAGCGCTCGGCTGCAGCGTGTCGGCGTAGACGGCGACGGTCACGACCGGAGCCGGCGCAGGCGCAGGTGCAGGTGCCGGCACCGCGGCGGGTGTGGCGGCGGGCGCAGGTGCGGGCGCAGGTGCGGGGGCCGGCGCCGGTGCGGGCGCCGGTGCGGGCGCAGGGGCCGGCTTCGGCGCCGGGACGTGGCGGGGCTCGGGCGGCGCGTGACGGGCGGCGACGTCGAGGTTGGGCGCGACGTGACGGACGACGGCGGGGGCGACGTGGTGCACGACCGGCGCCGGACGCGGCGCGGGTGCAGGCACCGTCGCCGGGGGCGTCGCCGTGTGAACGACCAGGGGCGCGGACGCCAGGACGGCGTGGCCGGTCCGGGAAGCCGGCGGCGGCGCGGGCGCGTGGCGGCGGGGCGGCGCGACGACGACCACGTGCGTCGGCTTCGGCAGCGGCCTCGCGACGACCGGCGCGGCCGCGGGTGAAGGAGCGAGCGCGATCGCAGGCGGTGGCGGCACGCTCGGCGCAAGCGCGTTTCCGAGGATCAGGACCGCCGCCACGGCTCCTCCGATCAGTGCCCCCGTCGCCGCTGCGCTCCAAGAACTCATGGTTCCCCCCGTTCGCGCCGACAACGACTGTGTGTTACCAAGGTATCGGCACCGGGGGACGTTGGCTTGAATCGCAATGGGAAGCTTCAAAGTCAAGCTCGTCGGGTGGTTCGCGCTCCTCGCGCTGCTGCCGCTCGGGTTCGCGTTCTACGGCTACGACACGCTCGCCCGGCGTAGCGAGACACGGCGCGTCGACGCGACGCTCGAGGCCGGCCTCCGCGCAGCCGTCGCCGGCTACGGCGCGCGCGTCGACGCGACCGCGCGCCGCGCCCGGCGCCTCGCTGCGTCGCCGGCGATGCAGGACGCGATGCGCAAGGAGGACCTGCTTGCGCTGCGCCGCCTGATCGGCCCGCAGCCGATCGGGCCGTCGGTCGCGCGCAGCGTCACGGTGGTCGACGGCGGGCGGATCCTCGGGATCGTCACGCAGTGGCTGCCGATCGACCGCGGCCTTCTCGACCGGCTGCAGGCGGGCCTCGGGCCGCAGGACGAGCTGATCGCGATCAGGAACCATCGTGTCGTCGCAGGCACGGGCGTCGGAGAGGTGCTCACGACGAAGCCGGGGCGCCCGTCGCGGGTGAAGCTCGGCGGCCATTCGTACCGCGTGCTGCTCACGGCGCCGCTCGCGGCGAAGACCGGCTACCAGCTCGCGGCGATCGCGCCGCAGTCGACGATCGACACGGCGACGCGCGCGTCCGAGCGGCGCATCGGCGTCGCGCTCGCGCTGTCGCTGATCCTGTTCTTCGCAGCGACGTACCTGCTCGGGCGCTCGATCGTCCGCACGCTCGGGAGCCTCGCCGGCGCGGCGAACGCGCTGGCGAGCGGAAGCCTGAAGGAGCGCGTCGACGTGCACGGCAACGACGAGTTCGCGCAGGTGGGGCGCGCGTTCAACCACATGGCTGCGGAGCTCGAGGCGCGGCTCGAGGAGCTCGAGGAGGAGAGGCTGCGGGTCCGCCGCGCCGTCACGCGGTTCGGCGAGGCGCTCGCCGCGACGCACGACCCGGCGCAGCTCGTCCGCGTCGTCGTCGAGTCGGCCGTCGAAGCGACCGGCGCCGTCGGCGGCGTCGTCCTCGGTCCGCACGGCGAGCTCGCCCGCGCCGGCGACCCCGACGGAGGTCACGAGCGGATCGCGTTCCCGCTGCGCGTCGGCGACGCCGACTTCGGCCAGCTCGTCCTGTGCGCCGAGCGGCCGTTCGACGCGGGCCAGGCCGAGACGGCGCAGTCGCTCGCGCGCCAGGTCGTCGTCGCCCTCGAGAACGCGCGCCTGCACCGGATCGTCGAGCGGCAGGCGCTCGTCGACAGCCTCACGGGCCTCGCGAACCGCCGCAGCCTCGAGGAGACGTTGCGCGCGGAGATCGCACGCGCGGCGCGGTTCGGCAACGCTGCCTGCCTCGTGCTCGCGGACCTCGACGACTTCAAGCTCGTGAACGACAAGCACGGCCACGCCGCCGGCGACGAGGTGCTGAAGGCGTTCGCCGTGACGCTACGCGAGGCCGTGCGCGAGAGCGACACCGCCGGGCGCTGGGGCGGCGAGGAGTTCGCGCTCATCCTGAGCGGCACCGACGCCGAGGGCGGGGCGCGGTTCGCCGAACGCGCGCGGGCGTCGTTCCGCGACCGTCGCGTGCAGCTGCCGGGCGGCGAGGAGGTGCAGGTCACCGCGAGCTTCGGCGTCGCGTCGTTCCCCGACGCGGCCGACGCCCGCTCGCTCCTCGACGCCGCCGACGAGGCGCTCTACGAGGCGAAGCGCCGCGGCAAGAACCAGGTCGTCCGGGCGCGTGAATCAGCCTCGAAAGAGATCGTCTAAACTGCCCGCCGGGAGAGAGAAATGGCTTCGGAGCAGGAGGAATCAATGGCGGTCGACACCCCGTCGATGTTCGCGCAGGTCATCCAGGAGCACCTCGAGCTGAAGCG
>DATDNT010000072.1:0-9038 GCA_036518135.1 Gaiellaceae bacterium
CTCGGCGAGAAGCGCGAGTACCTCACGATCAAGATCCTGCACAACGACATGACCGTGAACGTCCCCGCCGACAACGCGGAGCGCGTCGGTCTTCGCAAGGTGATCGACGAGGAAGCGGTCAAGAAGGTCGTCAAGTACCTGACCTCCGGCGGCACCGAGATGCCGAAGAACTGGAACCGCCGGTTCAAGCACAATCGCGACAAGATGAAGACCGGCGACATCTACGAGCTCGCCGAGGTCGTCCGCAACCTGGCGCTGCGCGACGGCGAGAAGGGCCTCTCCACCGGCGAGAAGCAGATGTACGTGAAGGCGAAGAAGATCCTCGCGTCCGAGCTCATGTACGCGAAGAACATGAGCGAGGACGAGGCGCTCGAGTGGCTCGAGACGACGCTGACCGAAGGCGCGAAGCCGAAGGCGGCGCGCACGGAGAAGAAGCCCGCCGCCGAGAAGAAGCCGGCCGCGAAGAAGCCGGCGACGTCGGCGGCGACCGCCGCGCGCAAGTCGACGGCGAGCGCCGCTGCCAAGAAGCCGGCGGCGAAGAAGCCGGCCGCCAAGAAGACCGCCGCGAAGGCGTAGCGGTTGAGCGTCTGGGCCGTGCTCGTCGCCGCCGGGCGAGGGGAGCGGCTCGGGGAGGGAAAGCCGAAGGCGTTCGCGCGCCTCGGTGAGCTTCCCCTGCTCGCCGAGCCGCTGCGGCGGCTCGACGAGAGCGACTGGATCGACCACGTGGTCGTCGTCGCTCCGCCGGAGTGGGAGGAGCCGGCGATTCTCCTCGCGGAGGAGGTCGGCGCCTCGAAGGTCACCGCGTGCGTGACCGGCGGCGAGACGCGTAGCGACTCCGTCCGCGCGGGCGTCGCCGAGGTACCCGACGAGGCGGCGGTGATCGTGGTGCACGACGCCGCCCGGCCGCTCGTGCCCGACGAGGTGATCGGGCGGGTGATCGAGGCGCTCGCGGGCGGCTTCGACGGCGCAGTCCCCGCGCTGCCGGTGCAGGACACCGTGAAGCGCGTCGACGCCGGCGTCGTCGTCGAGACGCTCGACCGCTCGGAGCTCGTCGCGGTGCAGACGCCGCAGGCGTTCGTCGCGCCGGTGCTCCGCGCAGCGGTCGCGGGCGAGGGAACCGACTGCGCGTCCCTCGTCGAGCGTGCGGGCGGCCGCGTCACCGTCGTCGCCGGCGACGAGCGATTGCTCAAGGTGACGACGAAGGCCGACCTCGACCGGGTCGCGGCGTGGCTGTAGAAGCCGTCGTCTTCGACGTCGGCGAGACCCTCGTCGACGAGACGAACATGTGGACGCGCGTCGCCGAGGCAGGCGGAGTGACGCCGTTCACGCTGATGGCGGGGCTCGGCGCGACGATCGCGCTCGAGCGGCCGCATTCGGACGTGTGGGAGCTGCTCGGCATCGAGCACCCGCCGGGCACGTGGACGCTCGACGACTGGTACCCCGACGCGCTGCCGTGCATCGAACGGCTGCGCGCCGCCGGCTACCGGGTGTACGCGAGCGGGAACACGCCCGCGTTCGTGGAGGGCGACCTGCGGCCGCACTTCGACGGCGTGGCCTCGTCGGAGAGCTGGGGCGTTGCGAAGCCGGCGCCGGAGTTCTTCGCGCGCGTGGCCGAGCTCGCGGCGACGGAGCCTGCGAGGATCGCGTACGTGGGCGACCGCGCCGACAACGACGTCGCGCCGGCGCTCGCCGCCGGGATGGTCGGCGTGCACATCAGGCGCGGGCCGTGGGGACACCTGCAGACGCCGCCCGCCGCCGCGATCCGCATCCAGACGCTCGACGAGTTGCCTGCGGTGCTCGCGTGACGGTGCGCGTCGGCATCGGCGTCGACGCGCACGCGCTCGAGGACGGCGTGCCGCTCGTGCTCGGCGGGATCCGCTTCGACCACCCGCGCGGGCTCGCCGGCCACTCGGACGGCGACGTGCTCGCGCACGCGCTCCTCGACGCCGTTCTCGGCGCAGCGGGGCTCGGCGACATCGGGTCGCTGTTCCCGTCGGGCGACGCTCGGTTCGAGGGCGCCGACAGCATCGAGCTCCTGCGCGAGGCGTACCGCCGGGTCGAGGCGGCGGGTTGGCGGCTCGTGAACGCGGACTGCATCCTGGTCGGCGAGGAGCCGCGGATCGCCGACCGACGCGACGAGATGCGCGCACGCCTCTCGGACGCGGTCGGCGGGGGGGAGGTCAACGTCCGCGCGACGACGACGGACCGCCTCGGCTTCACCGGGCGCGGCGAAGGGCTCGCGGCGCACGCCGTGGCGCTTCTCGAATCCGTAACGCCGTCTTAATCCACGTGAGCCAGGATCGCTGCGTGGTCGCTTGCCTCGCCCTCGCGTGCGAGCGTCGTCGCACCGACGACCACGAGCGCGAAGGCGAGAACACGTAACGCGCCGAGTGCGCCGCCGGGCAGGTGCTCGTGGAAGAGCGCAAGCCCGGCGGCGATCGGCAAAGCGTTCGTGACGAGGGTCGCGACTCCGGCCGTCGCCAGCGCGCCGCCGCGCTGGAAGCCGAGCTGCAGGACGACGAACGCGGCGCCGTGCGCCGCGAGGAGCACGGCGACCAGCACGAGCCACAGGCCGCCGAAGGTCGCGGCCTTCGTCGCGACGTCGCCGCTGCCGTACAGGACTCCCGCCGCGAGCCCGAGCGCCGCGCCGGAGCGGAAGCCGCCGACGGCCGCCGCGGCGGCCGCGCCGGCGACGAGCCACACGGCGACGTCGGCGGGCGCGGGGTGATGCGCCGCGGCGGCGCCGCCGGCGAGCGAGATCGCGAGAAGCGCGAGCCCCGCGACGGCCGCCGCGACGCCCCACCAGCGCACGTGTTCGCCGCGACGGTGCGCGAGCCCCGCGAGGATCCCGATCCCGCCGGCCGACACCGCCTGCACGAGCGAGAGCGGCGCCAGGGCGAGGGCGGCGATGTAGAGCGCCCACCCGAGGATGCCGACGCCGAAGCCGACGAGCCAGCTGCGGTCGCCGAAGAGCGACCGCAGCGACCGCACGGGCCGGCGCAGCGAGAGCGGCGGCAGCGCGTTCGTGGCGCCGTGCTGCGCGATCCAGCCCCAGTTGAGCGCGAACGCCGACGCCAGCGAGAGCGCCAGGCCGAAGGCGATCGTCACCGGCGCTCGCCCTGGAACGGCAGGTACGCCTCGGCGGCGAGCGCAGCGATGCCGACGCGCGGCAGGTCGCGACGCTTCTCGTACACGACGAAGCGTCGCTCCCAGCGCGGGAAGAACTTGCGGTTGAAGAGGAGGAGGTTGTCGAGCTGGAAGTGGCCCTTCAGCGTCATGAGCGCGCGCCGCTGAACCTCCTGCATCGCGGAGAGGTCGGTCTCGGGCGCGAGCAGCGCCGCGAACGGCGCGAAGTTCAGCGAGACGCGCGTGAACCCGTGCTCGCGCGCCCAGTCGATGGACGCGCAGATCAGCCACTCGTTGAAGCCGTTCGGCGTGTCGCGGTGGCGCGGCATCGACGAGAGCGAGAGCGCGTTCCCCGCGGACGACACCGCGAAGTGCAGGAACCCGGCCGGGTCGCCCTCGGGGTCGAGCCCGACGACGAACAGCGCGTCGTCGTCGCCGAGCGCGAACAGCGCGTCGAGCGCCATCACGAAGCCGCGCTCGGGCTGGTCGCCGCGCCAGTCGTGCGCGACGTCCTCGAGCCTTGCCCGCAGCGCGCCGTCGATCTCGCTCGGCCGCAGGACGCGCGTCGTGAAGCCGGCCTTGTCGAGGCGGTGCACCGATTGCCGGACCTTCCTGATCGGCCGACCGTCGAGCGAGAACGTCTCCGTATCGACGATCGCCTCGTCGCCGTGGTACAGCGCGTGCAGCCCGTGCCGGCGATACGCAGGCAGCCATGCCTCCGATGCGCCGAGGATCGCGATGCGCCAGTCGCGTGCGCGCGCGTGCCCCACGAACCGCGCGACGAGCGCGTCGCCGTGATCCGGCGGACCGATGGGATCGCCGGAGACGATCGCGACGCCGCCGACGACGCGGTAGGCGAGGAACGCGAGCTCGTCCTCGCTGAAGAAGTACGACTTGTCGGCGCGGAGCACGAACGGCGCGAGCGTGTCGACACCCCACGCGTGCACGAGGGCACGGGCGAGCTCCCGCTCGCGCTCGACCTGCACGACGCGGTGCCGCCACGGCGCGAGCCAACCCGCGACGACCCACAGAACGGCGCCGAGCGCGAGCAGCAGCATCGACCACGGGTACCAGTCCGCGAACGGGCCGCTCAGGTGCGGCGAGCGGCCGAACGGACCGTGGACGAGCTCGCGGAGCGCGAATCGAAGCGTGAACGGCTGGTCGGCGGCGGCCTGGTTGAGCCAGAGCGCGGCGACGCCGTACGCGGCGACCGCCGTCACTGCGGCGACGGCGCGCTTCGCGATCAGCGGGCGCGTCGTCTCGTCGCCGGGGCCGTCGAAGTCGTGGCGGCGTGCGAGCAGGAGGACGAGGATCGCGGCCGTGATCGTCGTCCCGTGGCCGATGCCGTGCAGCACGTGCAGCACGAGCGAGACCGATGCGACGCCCACCGCGACCTGCCATGCGCGGCGTCGCCTCCGCGCGAGCCCACGCGCGGCGACGAGCAGCGCCGCGGCGAGGAGCGCGCCGGCCGCGTGCGCGAACGGACCGACGGAGTCCGGCGTCACGGACCGCAGGAGCCCCGTGTCCTCGCCCGGCAGCATCATGTGGAAGAGGTTCAGGACCGCTCCGCCGCCGACGATCGCCGCGACGACGACGGGCGCGCGGCGCGCCCGCGCACGAGCCGGCGCGAGTGCCGCGACCGGGAGGGCGACGGCGATCGCCTCGAGGTAGACGACTTTCAGCGTGTCCGCGGCATCGAGCGCATCGCGCATCGAGATCTGACGAACGACCGAGATCGAGACGCCGGACTGCAGGTAGGCGAAGCCGCTGACAAGGAGGCCGAGGAGCAGCGCGGCCGTCAGCCGGTCGATGCGCGACCAACGTGCGTAGAGGCCGATCGCGGCGCCGGCGGCGAGCCACACGACCGCGAACCAGACGAGCGGTGCGGAGGCGTGCCGCGACAGCTCGTCCAGCGGCAGCGCCTCGCCGATGCGCGGCCCCGGCAGCGACGGCCGGACGAGATAGAGCCATCCCGTCGCGGCGGTCGCCACGAGGAGCGTGAACGGCAGCGCCCCCGCTCTACGAAGCATGGAGCCTCCGCGAGAACGCAAGGTACGCGCGCGCGGCGTTGCCGCGCCAGAGCGCCCAGTTGTGGCCGCCGCGGACGACGAAGAAGCGATAGCCGATGTGCGCCGACGTGAGCGCGCGCGCGAACTCGCGGTTCTCCTTCTTCAGTCCCTTGTTCTCGGTCGTCCCGGTGTAGAACCAGAAGTACACGTGCCGGCTGCGCAAGGTCGGGGCGACGCCGTTGAGCATCGTGAGCGGGCTGTTCGCGGCGAGCAGCTGGCTGCTCGTGCCGAAGATCGCGCGGATCGGATCGGCCTTCTGATAGCCGCTCCAGCTCTCGACGACCTGGAACTCGCGCGGGTGGTGGACCGCGATGTTGATCGCGCCGTACCCGCCCTCGGAGAGGCCGCCGATGCCGCGCGCCGACGCGCGCGGGATCGTCCGGTAACGCGCGTCGACGGCGCGCACGAGGTCGCGCGCGACGAACGTCTCCCAGCCGCTGCCTTTCCCGATGCCGTTCGCCCACTCCTTGTCGGTGAACGCGCTCGTCGACCCGAACGGCATCACGAGGATCGCCGGTTTTGCGCGGTGCAGCGCAACGAGCTCGTCCTCGACGACGCCCATCCGCACCGTCGCGAGGAACGCACCAGGGCGGCCCGGGACGCCGTGCAGGAGATAGATGACGGGGTAGCGGCGGTGCGGGTGAGTCGCGTACCCCGGCGGCAGGTAGACGTCGACCGGCTGACGCCGGCCGCCGAGCGCCGGGCTCGAGACATAGAAGCGGTCGGCAGTGCCGCGCACCTTCACGAACGACGCGTCGTGCGGCGGGGCGAAGCCGCGGTACAGCCAGTAGTTGTCGACGTAGCGGTACACGCCGAGGGCGCCGACGGCGAGGAACGCCGCGGTCAGCAGCGCAGCAGTGCGGGGCGCGAGTACGGCCGTCACACGGCTTATGTACTGCGCGACGCCTGAAGCGCGGCTGAAAGCTGCGTTAAGCGGAGGTTCAGGAGGCGGGCGACATGTGGCGCAGCGCCATCGCGAGCCATGCGACGGCGTGCGCGCTCCACAGGGACGTCTCGTGCGCGCCGCGGTAGACGTCGAAGACGTGGCGGACGTGGGCCGCGCTCAGCTCGCGGTCGAATCGCAGGTTCTCGTCCCGGAAGCGGTCGTCGCCGTTGCCGACGTAGAACGCGATGAAGGTGGAGCGGCGCTTCTCGTCGCGCGCGATCGAGGAGACGAACGTGTGCGCCGTCGCCGCGGGGCCGCGGTCCAGCGGCGTCGTCCCGGTCGGATCGGTCGGATGGAAGTAGCCGGACCACGACTCGATCACGCCGAACGTGGAGAGGTGGTGGAGACCGAGGATCATCGCGCCGTAGCCGCCTGCGGAGACACCGACGATCGCGCGGCCCGCGCGGGAGCGGATCGTGCGGAAGTGCCTGTCGACGTAGCGCGGCACCTCTTCGGCGACGTACGTCTCCCAGTTCCGGCCGGCGCCCCAGTTCAGGTACTCCGGGTCGGTGTCGTTCGTGCGTGCGCCCTGCGGGATGACGAGGATCGCCGGCCCGACCTTCGCGATCGCGTCGAGCAGCCAATCGTTCCCCTGGTACGCCGACGCGCCCGCGGGGAGGCCGTGCAGGAAGTAGACGACGGGATAGCGCTTGCGGCTCGTCGCGTACCCGTTCGGCAGGACGACGCGCGCGTGCACCGTGCCGCGCAAGGCGACGGAGCCGATCGGCTCGTCGAGATCGCGGGACTGGTGCAGGACGGCCGCGCCTGCACCGGCGGCGGCCGCGAGAGCGGCGGTGGCGATCGTGATGCGGGTCCAGCGCTTCATGTGCACAACACGTCCTTCACATGCCCGCCGCTACCTTCGCCCCATGGCGAGCCTAGCCGCCGTGGTCGCTGCCGCAGCGCTCCTACCCGGTTTCGCGCCGTTCTCAACCGGCCCCGACGGGGGCACGGTGCTCTCCGGTGTCTTCCCTGGGACGGAGCGGGCGGGCTACGTCTACCTGCCGCCCGGGTACGACGCTGCGAAGCGGTATCCGGTTCTCTATCTGCTCCACGGGATGCCGGGGTCGCCGACGGAGTACCTCGCGGGGACCGACCTCACGACGTTCGCCGACACCGCGATCTCCTCAGGCGCGGTGCGACCGTTCATCGCGGTGCTGCCGGCGGCCGGCCCGGCGCGGAAGTACAACGGCGAGTGGGCGGGCCCGTGGGAGACCGCCGTCGTCGACGGCGTCGTGCCGTTCGTCGATTCGCATCTCGCGACGATCCGCGCGCCCGCGGGACGCGTGATCGCCGGTCTCTCCGCCGGCGGGTTCGGCGCGGTGTACATCGGCGTGCGCCACCCCGACCTGTTCGGAGCGGTCGAGTCGTGGAGCGGGTACTTCCACCCTCTGCGCGACGGGCCGTTCAAGGACGCGACGCCCTCGCAACTCTCGGCGAACGATCCGACGCGGGTCGTCGCAAGCCATGCTCGTGCGTTGCGCGGCGTCCGCTTCTTCGTCTCGAGCGGCCCGGCGCACTCGCACTGGTTCAAGCCCGCGCAGACGTGGGCGTTCGCGCGCGAGCTCCAGGCGAACGGCCTTCGCGTGCGCACGTACTACTACGCCGACCCGAAAGGGGAATGGCGCGCGCAGTTCGACGACGGCCTGCAGTGGGCGTTCGGCTCAGGCGGGTAGCGACGCGACGCCGTCGCGCAGGACGACGAGCCCGTCGCGTGCGAGCGATACGAGCGCGTCGCCGTCACGCGGCTGCTCGCCTGCGGCGACGGCGCGGAGCGCGATCGCGCGCCGCTGCCGGAACGACCCCTCGAACCGCGACTGCTTGCGCAGCGGCTCGTAACGGCGGCCGCGGGACGGGCAGCCGCGTGCGAGCGGGCAGTCGCCGCAGCGCGGGATGCGCGCGAGGCAGATCGTCGCGCCGAGGTCGAAGAGCGCCTGCGCGCACGTGCCGTCGAACTGCTCGCCGGTCCGTTCCTGGACGCGCGCGATGTTGACGTCGACTGGCAGCACGTCGCGGCCGAACGCGAAGTTCGACACGGCGGCCCCGGTGTACGGCCCGACTCCGGGCAGCTCTGTGAGGTCGTCCGGCCAACCGTGCTTCGCGACGTGTTGCGCGGCGCGGTGCAGGTTGAGCGCGCGGCGGTTGTACCCGAGCCCTTGCCACGCGACGATCACGTCGGCCGCCGACGCAGCGGCGAGCGCCTCGGCGGTCGGCCACCGCTCGAGCCACGCGTGGTAGCGCGGGACGACGCGCTCGACCTGCGTCTGCTGCAGCATCATTTCCGACACGAGGATCGCGTACGGGTCGCGCGTCCTCCGCCACGGCAGGTCGCGGCCGTTTTCCGCGTACCAGGCAATGAGCGCCGCCTTCACGTCGGCAAGCCTAGAAGGAGGCGCGGTGCAGAGCGCCTTGTATTCGCGGCATCCAGGAGTAGAGTGGATGAATCGCTGACCGGCACGTCCTGAAACGGATGTCGTGCCGCTCGATAGCTTCGCCGCCGCCCGCTGGCCGGGAGTGACCTCGAGAAGACGCGCACTGTGGCACCGGCCGGCGCCCAGGTAGCCGTTTTGAGAGGGGTCACATGGACGCGCCGAGCACGAGTCATCCCGCAACACCCACGTCGAACCCGGGAGATGCGAGTCGGCTGGGGAAACTCGCGCATTTCACCGCGCGCCACCGCTGGCCGGTGATCGCCGTCTGGATTGTCCTGACGCTCGTCGGCGGCATGGCGGCCGGAAAGCTCTCGACGCGCTGGTATCAGAGCACGGCGATCCCCGGCAAGCCGGCGTACGAGACGAGCCTGAAGGTGCTCAGGGTGTTCGGCGCTGGGTTGCGCACGCCGAACGTCGTCGTCTACTCGTCGTCGGAGGGTGACATCACGAAGAGCGCGGCCATTC
>DATDNT010000073.1:0-36874 GCA_036518135.1 Gaiellaceae bacterium
GGAGCTCACGGCGGAAGGGCAGCAGACGACGTACATCCGCTCGACGTACGTCCCGGAGGGCGAGAAGTGCTACTGCCTCTTCGAGAGCGTGTCCGCAGACGCGGTCGAGGAGGTCCAGCGGCGTGCCGGGCTTCCGTACGAAGACATCCACCAGGCGGCGTTCCTCACGGCGGCGGACGTCTAGGACCAAAAAAAGTCCCGCCGAGCCGGTGGCGCTTTCGTCCACCCAACCGACTGGCCGCTTCGGGCTTGCGCCTCTGGCAGTCACTCGGCGGGGCTTCGACCTACTCGCGCTCCGCACTCGACGGGAGCCGCAATGTACGACGCGTGGGCGCCCCGCACAAGGGGCGCCCACGCGAAAACTCCGCTCATTCCGAGATTTCTTCGACGACCTCGCCGGTGCGGTCGGCCGACGCGTGCCGCGCGACGTCCGCCTGGGCGACGATGCCGACGAGCTTCCCGTCCTCCTCGACCACGGGCAGGCGGCGCACTTGGTGCTGCGCCATCAGGCGAAGCGCTTCGTCGAGGTCCTGTTGCGGGTCGATCGTGACGAGGTTCTGCGACGCGATCTCTTCGACCTTCGTCGCCTGCGGGTCCTTCCCCTCGGCGACGACGCGGATCGCGATGTCGCGGTCGGTGACGACCCCGACGAGGCGGTCTCCGTCGACGATCGGCGCGATGCCGGTGTCCTCGCCCTTCATCAGCTTGGCGGCCTCGACGATCGAGTCGCCCTGCTTGACGGTGCGGGGCTTGACGGTCATGAGCTCCTTGATCTGTCCCATGGCAGGCTTGTCTCCGTGGCTCCCGGCTCCCAAACGATTCGGCGGCTCGGCCCGGGCGACGAGGACGTCGTCTGGCGGCTCGCCGAGCACGAGCCGCAGCCCGGGCTGCTCGCCGATCCGCACGTCGTCTTCTTGGTCGCTTTCGACGGCGACGAGCCGGTGGGCTTCGCGTTCGGCTACGAGCTGCCGCGCCGCCACGGGAACGCGACGGAGTTCTTCGTGTACGAGCTCGGCGTCGACGAGGCGTACCGGCGGCGGGGCATCGCGAAGCGGCTGATGCAGGAGCTGCTCGCCGGTCGCGAGAGCGCCTTCGTGCTCACCGAGCCCGACAACGACGCGGCGAACGCGACGTACCGCTCGCTCGGCGGGCGCCGCAGCGACGCGGTGATGTGGGAGTGGTGAGCTACCGCCCGGCGACGCGGAGCGACGCCGACATGCTCGCCGCCTGGCACGCCGATCCGGACGTGTCGCGCTACTGGGACGACGAGACCTTCACCGTCGAGGAGATCCACGACCGCCTCGAGCGGCAGCTCGTCGACCCGTGGATCGTCGAGGAGGACGGCGTCCCCGTCGGCTACCTGCAGTCGTGGTGGGAGGACGACGAGCCGCGGCGCGGCGGCCTCGACGGCTTCCTCGTCCCGGCGGCGCGCGGCCGCGGGATCATGCCGGCGGCGGCGCGCGCGCTGGCGCAGCGCCTGCTCGACGAGGGCTGGCAGTACGTCACCGTCGACCCGTACGTGGGCAACGAGTCCGCGATCCGCGCGTGGGGGAGAGCCGGCTTCGTCGAGATCTCACGCGACGAGAAGTGCGTGCTGATGCGATTCCGCGGGTAGACTGGACGCATGCTCCGGCTGACGACGACGCTCACGCTGTGCCGCGTGCGGGCGACTCTCGCCGGACCGCACGCGGGCTAATCGGCCTCCGGGATGTCCCCGGTATCGGTGTCCCCCTCTGTCGGATCGGGGACCGGCGACCCCTCTACTTCGTCGTTCCTGTCGTCCTCGCGGGGGTGATTGACTGTGTCTTCCATGAAAGTGCTGCTTCCCGACAACTCCGAACTTGAACTCGAAGACGGCGCGACCGGCCTCGACGCCGCGCGCGCGATCGGGCCGAAGCTCGCCGAGCAGGCGGTGCTCGCGCGCGTCGACGGCGAGATGCGCGATCTGCGCCTGCCGCTCCGCGACGGCGAGCGCGTCCAGTTCCTGACGACGCGCGACAAGGACGACCAGGACGCGCTGTACGTGCTGCGCCACAGCTCCGCGCACCTCCTCGCCGAGGCCGTGCGCCGGCTGTACCCGGGCGTGAAGATCGCGATCGGCCCGCCGATCGAGCACGGCTTCTACTACGACTTCGAGTTCCCGGAGCCGATCACCGAAGCGGACCTCGAGAAGATCGAGGCCGAGGTGAGGCGCGAGATCAAGGAGGGACGCGAGTGGTCGCGCGAGGAGATCTCCGCCGACGACGCGGCGAAGCGTTTCGAGCGCGAGCACGAGCCCTACAAGGTCGAGCTCGTCGGCACCGCCGAAGGCGACATCTCGCTGTACACGCAGGGCGACTTCACCGACCTCTGCCGCGGCCCGCACCTGCAGAACGCGAAGCCGATCAAGGCGTTCAAGCTCACCGGCCTCGCCGGTGCGTACTGGCGCGGCGACGAGCGGAACACCCAGCTCACCCGCATCTACGGCACCGCGTTCTACTCACAGGAGGATCTCGACGCGCACCTCGAGCGGCTCGAGCAGGCGCGCGCGCGCGACCACCGTCGGCTCGGCGTGCAGCTCGACCTGTACCACTTCGACGAGCACTCGCCCGGGTCGCCGTTCTGGCACCCGAAGGGAATGGTGCTCTTCAACACCCTCGAAGACCTGCGTCGGCGCGAGAACGCGAGGCGCGGCTACAGCGAGGTGAAGACGCCGCTCATCTACGACAAGGCGTTGTGGGAGACCTCGGGCCACTGGGAGAAGTTCCGCGAGAACATGTTCCTGATCCCGCTCGGCGACGACCACACCTACGCGATCAAGCCGATGAACTGCCCGGGGCACATGCTCCTCTTCGGGAGCGACCTCCGGAGCTACCGGGAGCTGCCGTTGCGCTACGCGGAGGCGTCGCCCCTCCATCGCAACGAGCTCGTCGGCGCGCTGCACGGCCTCACCCGCGTCCGCTACGTCACCCAGGACGACGCACACATCTTCTGCACGCGCGACCAGATCGCGGACGAGCTCGACGGCTGCCTCGACTACGTGCGGTTCCTGTTCGGGCTCTTCGGGCTGGAGGCGCGTGCGGAGTTCTCCACTCGCCCGGAGAACAAGCTCGGGACCGACGAGGAGTGGGACTTCTCGGAAGGCGAGATCGAGGCGGCGCTCGAGCGGAACCAGATGGACTACGTCGTCGGCGCAGGGGAGGGGTCGTTCTACGGGCCGAAGATCGACCTCCACGTCACGGACGCGCTCGGCCGGTCCTGGCAGCTCGGCACCGTGCAGCTCGACCGCCAGATGCCGGCGCGCTTCGGGCTCACCTACGTCGGCGCCGACAACGTCGAGCATCCGGTGTTCGTGATCCACCGCGCGATCATGGGCTCGCTCGAGCGGTTCATCGGCATCCTCGTCGAGCACTACGGCGGCGCGTTCCCGTTCTGGCTCGCGCCGGAGCAGATCCGCATCCTCCCGGTCGGCGAGAGCCACCGCCCCGAGGCGCACGAGCTCGCGGCGAAGCTCGAGCCGTATCGCGTGCACGTCGACGTGTCCGACGACACCGTCGGGAAGCGGATCCGGAACGCCGAGGTCGAGAAGATCCCGTTCGTCCTCGTCTTCGGCGACAAGGAGTCCGACGAGTCGCTCGCGATCCGCGAGCACGGCGGTGCGCAGGAGACGCTGTCGCTGCAGGATTTCCAGGCGAAACTTGCTACCCTTGTGCCCTGGCAAGCAGGGGCGGAACCGTCTCTCACCTCCTAGCCACCGGCTTCGGAGGTTCAACCGAGTGAGGTTGATCGAGATCCCGCGCCGCTGCATGCCAGCGGTTTTTGTCGTTTTCAGGGAGGTCACAACGAGCTTGGTGAAGGACATTTGAGGCCGCGTCGGCGCTCCGGGGGGTTCGAACAACCCCGCCGGCCCGAGCCGCAGACCCGCATCAACGACGCGATCCGCGTGCCCAAGGTGCGCCTGATCGGCGAAGGCGGCGAGCAGCTCGGCATCAAGACGACGGACGAGGCGCGCGAGTACGCGTACGGAAAGAACCTCGATCTCGTCGAAGTCGCGGCGCAGGCCGATCCGCCGGTCGCCCGGGTCATGGACTACGGCAAGTACCGGTACGAGCTGGAGCAGAAGGCAAAGCTCGCCCGCAAGCACCAGACGCAGATCAACGTCAAGGAGATCAAGCTCAGACCCAAGATCGGGATCCACGACTACGAGACCAAGAAGGGCCACGTCGAGCGCTTCCTGAACCAGCGCGCGAAGGTCAAGATCACGATCATGTTCCGGGGCCGCGAGCGCGAGCATCCGGACAGAGGGCGCGACCTGCTGATGCGGCTCGCGGACGACGTGAAGGAGATCGGCCTCATCGAGACGCAGCCGCTGCTCGAAGGGCGGAACATGACGATGGTGCTCGGCCCGACGAAGAACGCAGGAGCGAAGAAAGATGCCGAAACAGAAGACACACTCAACGTCGAAGAAGAAGTTCAAGGTGACGGCAACGGGGAAGCTGGTCCGGCGCGCGCAGATGTCGGGGAAGCTGATGAACCAGTCGCCGAAGCAAAAGCGCCAGTTCAGTAAGGACCGGCCGGTCGACGCCGCCAACGAGAAGACCGTCAACCGCATGCTGGGGAGGCGGTAGCGAATGCCTCGCGTCAAGCGTTCCGTCCACGCCCGCAAGAAGCGGCGCAAGGTCCTCGACGAGGCGAAGGGCTACTTCGGGCTCAAGAAGTCGAACTACAAGTACGCGAAGGAGCAGGTCGAGCGTTCGCTCGCCTACGCCTACCGCGACCGCAAGGTCCGCAAGCGCGAGTTCCGGAAGCTCTGGATCATGCGCATCAACGCGGGCGCCCGCGCGAACGGCATGTCGTACAACCAGTTCATGGCGGGCCTGAAGGCGGCGAACGTGGAGCTCGACCGCAAGGTGCTCGCAGACCTCGCCGTCGCCGATCCCGCGAAGTTCGGCGAGATCGTCGAGCAGGCGAAGGCAGCTCTCTCGAAATAAGCAGACAGCGGGAGATCTTCGAACGGCAGGCCGCGTACTGCGACGGCCGTTCGCCTCTCTACGCGCGTGTGTGCCGTCGGCTCGCGGACGATCCGCGCGTCGACGGCATCGCGCGCGACCTCTCGTGGGACTTCCCGCTGCGGCTCCTCGCCGGGCTGCACTACCTCGTGCTGCGCGGCGACGCGTCGTGGGACGACCTCGACGCGGCGCTCGACGAGCACGCCGACTTCCTCTCGAGCTGGACGGCCGAGCAGGACGTCCAGACGAACGAGGTGCAGCGGTCGTGGGGTCTCCTGCCCGCGTTCCTGTGGGTCTGGGACGGGCGGCCGCTCGATCTCGTCGAGCTCGGCTCGTCCGCCGGGCTCAACCTCGTCTGGGACCACTACCGCTACGTCTACTCGTCCGGCGTCTGGGGCGACGGCCCGCTCGAGCTCGCCGGCGACGACCGGATCCCGCCGCCCGCCGAGCTCCTGATGCGCCGGCCGGAGGTCGTGCGGCGGCGCGGCATCGACCTGAACCCGGTCGACGCGACGACCGAGCACGGCTCGCGCCTGCTGCAGTCGTTCGTGTGGGCCGACCAGGAGGAGCGGCTCGACCGGCTGCGCCGCGCGATCGACGTCGTGCGGCACGTCCCCCTCGACCTCGTCAAGGGCGACTACGTCGAGCTGCTGCCGACCCTGCTGCGCGACCGCGTCGACGGCGCGCAGCTCGTCGTCTTCCAGACCGCATCCACGATGTACCTCGATCGCGGCGCTGCGGAGCGCCTCCGCGCGGCGTTGCACGGGGCGGGGCGGCAGGACGCGCTCGTCTTCGTTACGACGGGTCGCGCGCCGGACGACGACGGGTTCGCGCTCGAGGTCGAGCGGTTCCCGGACGGGCGGTCGAAGCGCCTTGGCGTCTTCGACTTCCACGGCGCCTGGTTCGACTGGGGGCGCTAGATCATCACGTCGCGCGACAACGAGCGCCTGAAGCTCGTGCGCAAGCTGCACGAGAAGCGCTGGCGGGACAAGCTCGGGCTCTTCTTCGTCGAGGGGGAGGACGCCGTCGCCGCTGCGACGGTGGAGCCCGTCGATCTCCTGCGGGCGGGGGAGGACGTCGAGCCCGCGCTCCTCGCCGAGGTGGCGACGGCGGGGCACCCGCCTCGCGTGGTCGCGGTCCATCGCCGGGCCGACCTGCCGGCGTGGGAGGAGCGGCCGGCGACGCTGGCCCTCTGGCGCCTCTCCGACCCGGGCAACGTCGGCACGCTGATCCGCACGGCGGACGCGTTCGGGGCAGCCGTGGCGCTGTCGGACGGGTGCGCGGATCCCACGTCGCCGAAGGCCCTGCGCGCGAGCGCCGGCTCGATCTGGCGTGTGCCCCTCGGCGCGTGGGAGCAAGTAACAGAGTGTTACAAGGTCGCGCTCGAGGCGCACGGCGGCTCACCCCTCGCGGAGGTGGACCTGCCGGACCGGGTCGCGTTCCTGCTCGGGGCCGAGCGCGAGGGGCTGCCGGCGGAGGTGGAGCGCCACGTCGACGCGACGATCCCGATCGGGAGCGCCGAGTCGCTGAACGTGGCAGCGTCGGGCGCGGTCGCGCTCTACGAGCTCGCCCGCCGGCAGACGAAGATCGCGTCCTCGCCGCCGCGCCAGGGCGACCGGTCGAACCAGCCGTAGACGGCGTCGACGACGAAGCCCTCCTCGCGCAGGAGGTCGCTCCACTCGGCGACCGACAGCCACGCGAGCGACATCTCCGTCTGCGTCTCGCGTGTGCGCAGTCGCAGGATCAGCGTGCGCGTCTCCTCGTTCCAGTCCGCGCGCTCCCAGATTCCCGGCTCGCGCTCGAGCCACTTCCCGTGCGTGTCCGCGATGTCGTCGGCGGCCGGCGCGAACACGTCGAAGACGAACCTGCCGGTCGGGGTCAGACCCAGGGACACGGCGCGAAGGGCCATGCGCCGGTCGGCGTCCGTCTCCATGTGGAGGAGCGAGCGGAACGGGCAGAGGACGAGCGGGAACTCGCCGTCGACCGGCGGATCGCGCATGTCGCCGCGGCGAAGGTCGACCTGCACGCCCGCGAGCTCCGCGCGCTCCCGCGCCACCTCGAGCATCCCCGCCGAGAGGTCGACGCCGACGACCTCGATCCCGGCCACGGCGATCGGCACCGCGATCCGGCCCGTTCCGACGCCGAGCTCGAGCACCGGCCCGCCCGACTGCACCGCCTCCTGGAGGTAGAACGGCACATCCTCGACGACGCTCGCGGACCACGGGTCGTAGACGCGGGCGATGGCGTCGTAAGCGGACACGCCGCTATTCTCCATCGCATGTTCCTTCGCACGACGCTGTTTACGCGGCCCCGGTGCGCCACCGGAAGCCGCGCCGGGGCCTGACCCCTTTCAGCAGCGAACGAAGGAGGAAGCTTGGATAGTGTCGCCGCCGTGGACTGGACGGCGTACGAACAGGAAGCGACCGCCGCGATCGGCGACGCGCTCGCGGAGAGTGAGCTCGACGAGGTGCGCGTGCGCTTCCTCGGCCGCAAGTCCGGGCTCGCGCAGGCGCTGCGCGGCGTGCGCGACCGCGAGAGCGGGATGCTCCTGAACGGCATCCGCTCGCGCCTCGAGGAGGCGGTGGCGGCGCGCGACGAGGAGCTCGCGCTGCTCGCGCGGCGAGCCGCGGCCGAGCGTGGCGTCGACGTCACGATCCCGGGCCACCCGGTCAGCCGCGGCCGCCTGCACCTGCTGACGCAGATCCGCCGCGAGATCGAGGACATCTTCCTCGGCATGGGCTACGAGGTGTGGGACGGCGCGGAGGTCGCGACCGTCTGGGAGAACTTCGACGCCCTCAACACCGATATGGGGCACCCGTCGCGCTCGAAGCTCGACACGTTCTACCTCGACGACGACACGATCCTGCGCACGCAGACGTCGCCCGACCAGATCCGCGCGATGATGACGCGAACCCCGCCGATCTACATGGTGTCGCCCGGCCGCGTGTACCGCCGCGACACGCCGGACGCGACGCATTCACCGACGTTCCAGCAGGTCGAGTGCCTCGCCGTCGACCGCGGCATCACGCTCGCCGACCTTCGCGGCACGGTGCTGCAGTACTTCCGGCTGCTGTTCGGTCCGGAGCGCGAGGTGCGCATGCGGACGAGCCATTTCCCGTTCACCGAGCCGTCGGTCGAGTTCGACGTGACGTGCTTCCTCTGCAACGGGCGGGGCTGTGCCGTGTGCAAGCACTCGGGCTGGATCGAGATGGGCGGCGCCGGCTGGGTCGATCCCGACGTGTTCCGGCAGGTCGGCCTCGACCCGGGCGAATGGCAGGGCTTCGCGTTCGGCTTCGGCATCGAGCGCATCGCAATGCTTCGGCACGGGCTGCCGGACCTGCGCGCGTTCTGGGAGAACGACATCCGCGTCCTGGAGCAGTTTTGAAAGTCCCAGTCTCGTGGCTGCGCGAATACGTCGACTTCGACCTGCCGGTCGAGGAGCTCGCGCGCCGTCTCGTCTTCACGAGCTGCGAGGTCGACCGCATCGTGCGGCGCGGCGTCCCGGATGTCGACGGCAACTACGGCCACTTCGTCGTCGGCAAGGTGCTCGAGGCGGGCAAGCACCCGAACGCCGACAAGCTGCAGCTGACGAAGGTCGACGTCGGCGGCGACGTCAAGTCGATCGTCTGCGGCGCGTGGAACTTCGGCGCCGGCGCGACCGTCGCCGTCGTCACGCCCGGCGGTCTGATGCCGGGCGGGGAGTTCAAGATCGAGAAGCGCAAGCTGCGCGGCGAGGTCTCCGAGGGGATGATCCTGTCCGAGCGCGAGCTCGAGCTCGGCCACGACCACGGCGGGATCATGGTGCTGACCGACGAGCTCGAGCCGGGGACGCCGCTCGCCGAGGTGTTGCCGCTCGGCGACGACATCCTGGAGATCGAGACGCTGTACAACCGCGGCGACCTGACGTCGATCTACGGCATCGCGCGCGAGGTCGCGGCGCTCACCGGCGCCGAGCTGAAGCCGCTGCCGGGGACGGAGCCCGCGCGCGACGGCGACGACGCGCTGCGCGTCGACATCGACGACTACGACGGCTGCCCGCGCTACATCGGGCGGCTGTTCAGGGACGTGCGCGTCGGCGAGTCGCCGGCGTGGCTGAAGGCGCGGCTCACCGGCGCGGGCATGCGTCCGATCTCGAACGTCGTGGACGTGACGAACTACGTGATGCTCGCGCTCGGCTCGCCGCAGCACGCGTTCGATGCCGACACGCTCGTCGAGGGCCGCATCGTCGTGCGCCGCGCGCGCGCCGGCGAGTCGCTCCGCACGCTCGACGGGACGGAGCGCGACTTGACGGGGGACGACCTCGTGATCGCCGACGCCGAGCGGCCGATCGCCCTCGCCGGCGTGATGGGCGGCGAGGAGACGGAGGTGACCGAGCAGACGACATCGGTCGTCCTCGAGGCGGCGAACTTCGACCAGCTCACCGTGCTGCGCACGGGCGAGCGCCACCGCATGCGCTCCGAGAGCCAGACGCGCTGGGAGAAGGGCGTCGACCCGGAAGCGGCCGAGCACGCGGCGCGGTACGCGTCCCAGCTCCTCGTGGAGCTTGCGGACGCGCGCTGGACGGGCGCCGCCGAAGCGCGCGCCGAGCCCAAGCCGCTGCCGACGATCGCGTACCGGCCGGCGTACGCCAGCGAGGCGATGGGGCTCGAGATCCCCGAGGCCGAACAGCGTGAGCGTCTGACGCGGCTCGGCTTCCACGTCGCCGACGACTGGACGGTGCACACGCCATGGTGGCGCAGCAAGGACGTGCAGCGCGACGTGGATCTCGTCGAGGAGGTCGGGCGGTTCCGCCTCGAGGACGTTCCGCCGACGCTGCCACGGCGGCAGGCCATGTTCGGACGGCTCACGCACGAGCAACGGCTCCGCCGGCAGGTCGCGGACGTGCTGGTCGGCGCGGGTCTCTACGAGGCGTACACCTACTCGCTGCAGCCGGACGACCCCGACCCGAACGCGCTCGTCCTTCCCGAGCCGCTCTCGTCGGAGCAGCGCGTGCTGCGAACGACGCTCGCGGGTGGGCTGCTGCGTGCCGCGAAGCACAACGTCGACATGGGGAACCGCGACGTCGGCCTGTTCGAGATCGCGCACGTGTACCTGCCGCCCGGCCCGGTGCCCGAGGAGCGCTGGCACGTCGGCGTGGTCGTCGAAGGCGACTTCTTCCGTGCGAAGGGGCTCGTCGAGGTGCTGTTCGAATCGCTCGGCGTCGAACCGGTCGTGGCGCGCCTCGAGCTGCCGGGCATGGTCGTCGCTGCGGCGGTGCAGTCGGGCTGGGTCGGCGCGTACGGCGACTGGAGCGCGTTCGAGCTCGACCTCGACGAGCTGTTCGCGCTCGTCCCCGAACGCGTCGCCTATCGGGACGTGATCACATTCCCGCCCGTCCGTCAGGACATCGCCGTCGTCGTCGAGGAGACCGTCCCGGTGGGTGACGTGCTCGCCGCCGCACGCGAGGCCGCGGGCGGCGAGCTGCGCGAGGCGCGGTTCCTCTCGGACTACCGCGGCGACCAGATCCCCGACGGCAAGAAGTCGATCGCGTTCGCCGTCGCGTTCCAGTCACCGGAGCGCACGCTCACAGACGACGACGCCGCGCGGTTGCGCGGCGCCATCGTCGGTGAGCTGGAGGCGCGTTTCGGCGCCGTCTTGCGGGGCTAGACCCGGTCGGCCGCCGAGCGGCGGACGGCCGCGCCGAGCAGGAGCAGCGCCGCCGCGACGGCGACGAAGATCCAGAGCGGCAGGCCCGTGAACGGCAGGCGCGTCGAGGTGACGGTGCTGCCGAGGCGGGTGGTCGCGCCGAGGACGCCGCCGGCCGGCTTCGGCTTCGACGTCGCCGCAGCGGCCGTCCGGTTCGTCTTCGGCTTGAGCGCGACCGTCGCGCCCTTGACCGCACCGGCCGACGTCGCCGTCGACGGGGTCTTCGTTGCGGTCACGGTCGCCGACGACACGTTCGCCGTCGTCGCCGCCGAGACCTGGCTCGAGGACTGCGTCTGCGACGACTGCGTCACCGACGCCTGCGTCTGCGACGACCCGGTCTCCGAGGTGCTCGAGCAGCTGGCGGCCGCCGGCACCGACACGGTGTGCGTGACGGTCGCGACGATCGGCTTGTCGTCGGGGTGCTTGCCCGTCAGGTGCGCCGAGTGCGAGTTCGGGTGGATCACGACGTAGCCGTGGCCCGTCTTGTGCATGACGCCCGTGACGACCTGCTCGGTCACGGTCTGCGTCGTCGCGGCACACGGCGACTGCGTCTGCTGCATTTGCTCGGTCTGCTGCTGCGTCTGCTGGCCGCTCTGCTCCGAGCTCTGCGACTGCGTCTCGCCGCACTTCGCGCCCTTCGCCTTCAGCGCGTGCACGTCGACCTCGTGGCCGCCGCACATCGTCTTGTGGGGCTGGCTGTTGCCCGGGCCGTGGAGCGTCGCGTTGCCGTAGCCCGCCGCCGTCGCGATCTGGCCGGCGGTCTTGCCGTTGCCGTACTGCTTCGTGTAGGCGGACGACGCCGTCGCGTAGGTGTCGTGCTTCGTCGAGTTCGACGGCTTCACGCCCTGCGCGTTGCTGCCGCCCGTCGCGGGGCTCGAAGCCGACGTCGAGCTCTGCTTGGACGAGCTGCCGTGCCCGTGCGCCGAAGCCGAGGTCGAGACCGAGGCCGCCGTGGACGACGAGCCGGAGGTTGTCGCAGCAGCGTGCGGGTTGCCGTGTGAGGCATGCGAGCCGCCCTGCGTCTTCGGCGTCGGATCCTTCGGCATCCCGGGCTCGGACTGCGTCGGCGCGGGCGCCGGAGCCGGGGTCGGTGCCGGAGCCGGCTGCGTCGGCTGGGGCTGGCCGTTGCCGTTGCCATTGCCGTTGCCGTTCCCGTTGCCACCGCCGTTCCCGTGGCCGTTCCCCGCGAGGGCGGCGCCGGTGAACGCGGCGAGGACGAGCACGAGCGAGGCCACGATCGTGGCCACGAAGCGGTGTCTCATCTTTCTCTCCTCGAATACGTTGAATTCCGCTTAGGCATATGACTTACGCGCCGTAAACGGATGACTTACGAGGAGGGATACGGCCAACGTGTGCCGATTTGCACGCCCTTTACGGCCACGGCCGGTGCCAGGCACCGGGCCGTGGCCGCGATGGACGTGCTACCTGCGGACGAGCGAGCGGGAGGCGAACCGGCTCGACGCGCCCGACTTGTCGACGGCGCGGAGGGTCACCACGTAGCGGCCCTTCGTCCGGAAGCGCGGTGCCGGCGTCCAGGTCCGGGACGCGGTGACGCACGAGTTCGGGACGACGTTGAACCGCCGCACGTACGCGAGCTGGCCCGCCTTCGCGTCGCGCTCGATCACCTCGACGGCCTTCGGCGAGTCGTCGCACACGCGGAACCGCGCGTACACGCGCACGCCGGTGCGGCGCAGCGACAGGAACGAGATCGACGGCGCCTTGTTGCCCGGCGTCGAGATCGGCTCGAGCGGAACGACGATGTCGCTCTTCGTCGAGCGGATCGTCGTCGAGCCCGACGCGTTCTTCGCCGTCACGTCGACGCGCAGCGACGAGTAGACGTCGGCGAAGCGGACGGTGTACGTCCTGCCGGTGGCGCCGACGATCCGCGTGCAGGCGCTGCCCGCACCGGCGCACTGGAGCCACTGGTAGCTGTACGACGTCGGCGAGCCCGTCCACGTCCCGTTCGAGACGGTGAGCACCTCGCCCGGTGTGGCCGTGCCGCTGACGACGGGCCGCGCGGTGTTCTGCGGGCCGGTGCCTGCGGCGACCGTCGCCGTCTGGTTCGAGTTCGCGGTCGACGAGCCGTCGGCGTTCGTCGCCGTCACGACGGCGCGCAGCGTGCGGCCGGCGTCGGCGGAGCGAACGACATACGTCTGGTTCGAAGCACCGGTGATGTCCGTGCACGACGTCGACGACGTGCAGCGCTGCCACTGGTAGCCGTACGACGTGGGCGAGCCGCTCCACGTGCCGTTCGACACGGTGAGCGTCTGACCCACCTTCGGCGTTCCGGAGACCGCGGGTGCGGTCGTGTTGGCCGGCGCAGCCGCGAACGCGCTCGCCGCGAGGGTGAGCCCCGCCACGATCGTCGCGACCAGTGCCGTGAGCATGTTCTTCTTCACTCGCCTGCTCCTTCTTCAGGGGACAGAGAGGTGTTCCCGTGCTGGAGCGGCGTAGGCCCTGCGCTACGGATCCCTTGCGCGATCCTTAAGAACCGTTAACGGCCGCGGCGCGCAGGCTTGATCAGCCCGGCATGCTCGCCGCCCGCGGCGTGGATATCGGCCTGTCGGTCGAGCTCGGAGTTGAGCTCGGCGCCGAACAGGATCGCCCACGCGGTGTAGTTCAGCCAGAGAAGGAGCACGATTCCGCCCGCGAGCGCGCCGTACGTCTTCGTGTACGAGTTCGAGAACGCGGTGTAGAGCGCGAAGAGGCCGCTGAGCGCGAGCCACATGATCCCTCCGAACAGCGACCCTGGCGTCACCCATTGCCAGTGCCGCTGCTCCTTGTTCGGGGCGAGGAAGTAGATGAGCGCGAAGAAGAGCAGCACCGCGGCGAACGCGAGCGGCCAGCGCGCGATGTTCCACGTCCACGTGAAGGCGCCGCCGAGGCCGGCCTTCTTCGCGATCGCGTCGCCGAGCGTCCCGCCGAGCACGATGAGGAGGAGCATCCCGGCCGTCACGATCCCCGACGCGATGACGAGGACGATCGAGATGCCGCGCACCTTCCAGAACGGCCGCGTCTCGATCCGGTCGTAGGCGCGATTCACGGCCTTGACGACGGAGCCCATCGCGCCGGACGCGGCCCACACCGCGCCGAAGATGCCGAGCACGAACGCGACGATCGAGCCGCCGCCGCCGGAGTCCTGCTGGAACGACTGGATCAGCTGCGTGACCGCCTTGGGCGCCACCGGGTTGAGGAAGCTCTGCAGCGCGTCGTAGGCGTGCACGATCGACAGTAGGCCGACGAGCGCGACGATCGCGGGGAAGAACGCGAGCAGCGAGCTGTACGCGACCTCCTGGGCGAGGCCCATGCAGTCGTCCTTCATGAACTCCTTGAAGGTCCGCTTGAAGATCGCGATCCACTCGCCGCGCGAGAGCCGCGTCGGCTTGCCCGGGGTGCGGCCGACCGGCGCCTCGTCCGGCTCGGGCCTAGTCCCGGTCGAAGAGCGAGAAACGGCCAACGCGCGCCTTTTCGTGACCCTCGCGGCTGCGCCGCGCGAAGTACCGCATGGTGGCTCCGATCCCGCCCGCGAGGACGAAGCCGGTGGATGCCGCCGCGCCCGCGACGAGCGGCAGCTTCGCCTTCAGCTTGCCGGCGATGTCGGTCGCCTCGCCGAGCGACTCGCGCAGCTCCTCGACGGCCTTCGCGAGCTGCTCGCGCTCGCTGTCGATGTCCTGCCGGACCTGCTCTGCTGTGCGCTGCTGCGGCATCAGCTCTTGATCGCCGCCGTCGTCAGCTTCGCTTCGCGAATCGCCTGCTCCGGCACGGGCGGTGATCCCTTCTTGATCGAGCCGAGCGCGAGGATGCCGAGCGTCCCTGCGAGGACGCCGAGGAAGACCGTCACGATCAGCAGCGCGAGCCACGTCGACAGGAACGTGGCGAGCACGGCCGCGACCGTGGCGAACAGGAACCCGAGCATGAAGAGGCCGAAGATCGCGGCGCCGACGCCGAGCCCGATGCCGAGCCCCAAAGCGACGACCTTCTTCTTCAGCTCGAGGACCGCGAGCTCGATCTCGAGCTTCGCGATCGACGACGCGTGGTCGGCGACGAGCTTCGCAGCGCCGCCGACGCCGTTGCTGCTAGACGCGGGGGTGGGCATGGCCTCTCCAGTCGATCGCCTTCGCGAGGATGTAGCCCGCCGCGAGCGCGGCCCCGACCACGAGGAACGGGCTGACCCCGCCTTTTCGCTTCGCCTTCGGCGGCTTCGGCCGCTCGAACTGCGGCCCGGACGGCGCGCTGCGCGGTCCGCCGGGCGGCTCGTCCGTCGGCAGCTCGCCCTTCGCGCGCGCCTTGATCAGCGACGGCTTCAGCTTGCGCAGGAACTCGGGGTCGTCGGCGAGCGCCTGCCCGACCTTCGCCTTCACGCCGCCGGAGGCCTGCGCCTCCTTGACGAACGTGTCGAGCTTGTCGGCAGCCGACTCGACCGCCTGGTCGGCCTTCGTCGTCATTTCTTCGTGGGCGGCTCTTCGCCGGTCGCGACGCGCCAGACCTTCGACGCGAGCCGGCGCGCAGCCATGGTCGAGGCGGCGCCGAGCCCCGCGTAGAGGCCCGTCCACAGTGCCTTGCGCAGCATGCAACCTCTTTCGCCCGCCCCGGATGGCTGCAAACATCGACCGGGGATGCAGAAGGAGGAGCGCCACAAGCTCGTGCTCGGGCTCGTCGGCCGGCTCGCGCTCGGGACGCAGCAGGAGCTGCTCGACGCGCTTGCGTCCGCGGGCTGCTCGGTGACCCAGGCGACGGTGTCGCGCGACATCCGCGAGCTCGGGCTCCAGAAGGAGGAGGACCCGCTCGGCCGGCAGCGGTACGTCGTCCCGGGCGCGCGGCGCCCGGCGCCGGCGGAGACGCTCCGGTCGCTGCTTCGCCAGTTCGGACGCGACGCGACGGCGGCGCAGAACATCGTCGTCCTCCGCTGCGAGATCGGGTCGGCGCCCGCGATCGCCCGCGCGCTCGACCGCGTCCGGCATCCGCTCGTGGTCGGCACGCTCGCGGGCGACGACACGGTGCTCCTCGTCGCGGCGGACGCGGCGGGCGCGCGCAAGCTCGCCTCAGAGCTCGGGTAGCGACCACGGGTGCGCAGCCTCGAGCTGCGCTGCGAGCGCGAAGAGAGACGCCTCCCCGGCAGGGCGCCCGATCAGCTGCACCCCGACCGGCAGCCCGGCGACGGAGCCGAACGGAATGCTCGCCGCCGGCTGCCCCGTCACGTTGACGATCGGCGTGAACGGCGTGAATTCGCCGCCGCGCGCGAACTGCTCCCACGGGTCGTCGGGCGCGAACACCCAGCCGATCTCGACCGGCGGCTTCGCGAGCGTGGGTGTCAGCACGACGTCGACGTCGTCCCAGAACGCGACGACGCGCCGCGCGAGCCGCTGCAGCGCCGCGACCGCCTGTGCGTACTCGACGCTCGTGGTCTCGCGCGCCCGCTGCGCGAGCGCGCGGTTGATCGGCATCAGGAGCGACTCGTCGTCGACGGGGTAGAGGGCGGGCGTCAGCTGCCACAGGCGCGAGAACGTCCAGAGGAGCACCTCGTCGCGCCACGGCGGCGTCGCCTCGATCACGTCGTGGCCCAGGTCGGCGAGCGCGGTCGCGGCGTCGCGCGCCACCTGCGCGACGCGCGGGTCGACGTCGTAGGGGATCGGCGGCTCCACGGTCATGGCGATTCGAGACCTGTAGGAGCCTGACCCCGTCATGTCGAGGAACGGCATGTCCGGAGGGGGCGCCCAGTGCGCGTCGCCGGTCTCGTAGCCCGCAAGCACGTCCAGGAACGCCGCGGCGTCGCGGACCGTGAACGAGATCCCCGCGTTCTGCGACAGCTCGAGCGAGCCGCTGACGAACGGCGCCGGCGAGACGCGCCCACGCGACGGCTTCAGCCCGAAGAGCCCGCAACACGACGCCGGGATCCGGATCGAGCCGCCGCCGTCGGAGCCGTGCGCGAGCGGGAGCACGCCGGCCGCGACGGCGGCCGCTGCTCCGCCTGACGAGCCGCCGGGCGTGCGCGACGCGTCCCACGGGTTCCGGGTCGCCCCGAGCAGCTCCGACTCGGTGACGCACGTGATGCCGAACTCCGGCGTCGTCGACTTGCCGACGATCACGAAGCCGGCGTCGCGCATGCGCCGCACGATCGCCGCGTCCTGCTCCGGCACGTATCCGGCGAACGCGCGCGAGCCGAACGTCGTCTCGATGCCGGCAGTCTCCGTGAGGTCCTTGACGAGCATCGGCACGCCGCGGAACGGGCCCTCGCGCGGCTCCTCGTACTCCGCGAGCGTCGTCACGAAGTTGAGCTCCGGGTTGAGCGCTTCGATGCGCGCGACGGCCGCGTCGTACAGCTCGCGCGGCGACACCTCGCCCGCGCGCACCGACGCGGCGAGGTCGAGCGCTCCGGTCACGCGAGCGTTATCTGCCCTTCGACGATCGATTCGATGTCGTCGGCCGAGACGTACGTCGGCTCGCTGAAGACGCCGCCACGCACCATCAGCCCGTCGAAGATGTCTGCCTGCTGGTCGCCGCGCACGCTGTCGACGACGCCGACGTCGTCGCCGTTCCCGTCCAGGACGCGCCAGCCCGGCTCGATCAGCAGCCACGAGACGGGGTCCATCAGAGCGTGAGGCCGTCGGCGAGCCACACGGGGCCTTGCGTGTGCGCATGCCGCGACCCCGACACGACGCGCAGGACGACGACCGACCCCTCGATCCGCTCTGCCTCGCAGCGCTCGAGGCACCGCCGCGCCATCTCCGGCGACACGCCGTACCCGGCGACGCGTGCGCAGCGGAAACGCAAGGCTGCGCGCTCGCCGTCGCGGCGCGGGTTGCACTGCACCATCAACACGGACGCGCGCTCGACGAAGTCCGTCGAGGTCAGCTGCGCCTCGGCGAACATGTCGCTCCAGTCGGCCGGAAGCCCCGCGACGGCGGCGTCCCACGACGCTGTCAAGGCCGAGACGACGCGGCCGAGCGCGCGTTCCGGCGCCGCCTGGGATCCAGAAAGGGACAGCGTGCCGCTCGGCACGTAGCGCAGCAGGCGCACGAGGTTGTCCGGGCTCGTCGCGGTCCCGTCGCGCGCGACGCCGAACATCAGCACCGTCGGAGCCGCGCGATACGCGCCGGTCGGCCCGAGCATCGCGGCGGCGCGGTCGGCGGCGTCCTTGTCCTTCAGCTCGAGCCGCAGCTGCGCGCGCGCCCAGCCGTCGGGGAGGCTGGATCCGATGGCATTCCACTGCTGTGCGACGCTCACGAAAGTGAGCGTACACTCCCGGAACTTTGGCGAAGGTCGAGAAGAAACCCACTGTCACCGAGGAGCTGCTGCGCGACTTCCTGCGCGAGATGCTCCTGATCCGGCGCTTCGAGGAGCGCGTCGAGGAGCGGTTCCGCGCGGGTGAGCTGCCCGGCTTCCTGCACGTCGCGATCGGGCAGGAGGCGGTCGCCGTCGGCGTCTGCCACGCGATGCAGGAGGGCGACATCTTCGCGTCGACGCACCGCGCCCACGGCCACACGCTCGCGCGCGGGTCGCACCCGAACAACGTGATGGCGGAGCTCTACGGGAAGGTCGAGGGGATCTCGCACGGCTACGGCGGCTCGATGCACCTCTACGACATCGAGCGCGGCAACTACGGCGCGAACGCGGTGATCGGCGGCGGCCTGCCGGCGGTCACCGGCGCGGGGCTCGCGTTCAAGCTGCGCGATGAGCCGCGCGTCGCGGTCGCGTTCTTCGGCGACGGCGCGACCAACATCGGCACGTTCCACGAGTCGCTCAACCTCGCGCAGCTCTGGAAGACGAAGACGGTGTTCGTCTGCGAGAACAACCACTGGGCGGAGTCGACTCCGGGCTGGCAGCACTCGCCGGTGTGGGACGACATGTCGAAGCGCGCGCTCGCGTACGACATGCGGTCGCTGAAGGTCGACGGCCAGGACGTCGAGGCGGTGTACGAGGCGGCGCAGGATGCGCTCGAGCATGCGCGCTCCGGCGAGGGCCCCGTGTTCCTGGACGTCGAGACCTACCGCATGCACGGCCACTACATCGGCGACCCGCAGGTGTACCGGTCGAAGGACGATCGCCAGGAGGCGGCCGACCACGACCCGATCACCCGTATGCGCGAGCGCCTCGGTCTCGGCGACGACGAGTTCCAGCAGTTCGACGACGAAGCGGTCGGCCGTGTCGACGACGCGCTCGAGTTCGCGCAGCACGCGACGGACCCGAAGCCCGAAGACGCGCTGAAGAACATCTATGCCTGAGCTGACCTACCGCGAAGCCGTCCGCGACGGGCTCGCGCGCGCGATGCGCGACGACGAGTCCGTGTTCATCATGGGCGAGGACATCGCCGAGATGGGCGGCTCGATGGGCGTCACGCAGGGGCTGCTCGAGGAGTTCGGGCCGGAGCGGGTGCGCAACACGCCGATCAGCGAGATGGCGATCGTCGGCGCGGGCATCGGCGCCGCGATGGCCGGGATGCGGCCGGTCGTCGAGATCATGTACGAGGACTTCCTGACGCTCTCGCTCGAGCAGATCGTCAACCAGGCCGCGAAGCACCGCTTCATGTCGGGCGGGCAGATCACCGTGCCGCTGACCGTGCGCACGCAGGGCGGCGCCGGCTGGTCGCCGGGCGCGCAGCACGCGCAGCAGCTCGAGGCGTGGCTCGTCCACATCCCGGGTCTCAAGGTCGCGTACCCGTCGACGCCGGAGGACGTGCGCGGGCTTCTCTGGACCGCGATCCACGACGACAACCCGGTGATCTTCTTCGAGCACCGGCTCCTCTACCCGGTGAAGGGCGAGGTGCCGGAGGAGCTCGAGCCGATCCCGTTCGGCAAGGCGCGCGTGATCCGCGAAGGGACCGACGTGACGGTGATCGCGATCGGCCCGCTCGTGCACCGAACGCTCGAGGCGGCGAAGCAGGCGGAGGAGGCCGGCATCTCCGTCGAGGTCGTCGACCCGCGCACGCTCACGCCGCTCGACGAGGAGACGCTCGTCGCGTCCGTGAAGAAGACCAACCGGGCCGTCGTCGCGCACGAGGCCGTCACGCGTATGGGCGTCGGCGCCGAGATCGCGTCGATCCTCCAGTACCAGGCGTTCGACTACCTCGACGCGCCGATCGAGCGCGTCGGCGCGAAGTTCGCGCCGCTCGCGTTCGCGCCGGTGATGGAGCAGTACGTCGTGCCGCACGCGGAGGACGTGCTCGCTGCCATCAAGAGGACCGTCGGCAAATGAACGAGGTGAAGCTTCCCCGCCTGGGCCAGGGCATGGAAGCGGGCACCGTCCGCAAGTGGCTCAAGGCCGAAGGCGAGCAGGTGAAGAAGGGCGAGCCGCTCTTCGAGGTCGACACCGACAAGGTGACGCAGGAGGTCGAGTCGGACTTCGACGGCGTCCTTCTCAAGATCGCGCTGCAGGAGGGCGAGGCGCCGGTCGGACAGACGATCGCGTGGATCGGCAAGGAGGGCGAGGAGCTCGGCGACACCGGCGCCCCCGCGTCCGCCGAGAAGCCCGCCGAGGCGCCGAAGCGCGAGCCCGAGCGCGAGGAAGGCCGCGCGGCCGCCGCCGAGGCTGCCGAGGCGGAGGCGCCGTCAACCGCCGCGCCGGCAACGGGGACGAGCAACGGCCGCATCAAGGCCTCCCCGCTCGCACGCCGCCTCGCGCGCGAGCGCGGCATCGACCTCTCGACGCTCCGGGGCTCGGGGCCCGAGGGACGGATCGTCGCGAAGGACATCGAATCCGCACGCCCGGCCGCGGCCGCCGCCTCCGTGCCGGCGGGCGAGGTCGAGTCCGTGCCGCTGACCAGCATCCGCAAGACGATCGCGCGCCGCCTCACGGCTGCCTGGCAGGCGCCCGTCTTCCAGCTGCAGGTGAGCGCCGACATGACGCGCGCGAACGAGCTCGTCGCACGGGCGCGCGAGCTGAACCCCGACGTGCGCGTGACCGTCACCGATCTCCTCGCGAAGGTGTGCGCGCAGGCGCTGATGCGCCATCGCGACGTGAACGTGCAGTACACCGAAGACGCGCTGGTGAAGTTCCCGACGGCGAACGTCGGCATCGCGGTCGCGGCGCCGCAGGGACTCGTCGTCCCCGTGCTGCGTTCGGTCGAGCGGCTCTCGCTCGCCGAGGTCGCCGGCGCGCGCACCGACGCCGTCGGCCGTGCGCGCGAGAACAAGCTGACGACGCAGGACTTCGAGGACGGGACGTTCACGATCTCGAACCTCGGCATGTTCGGCATCGAGCAGTTCGTCGCCGTGATCAACCCGCCGCAGGCGGCGATCCTCGCGGTGGGCGCGACGATCGACACGCCGGTGGCGCGGAACGGCGCCGTCGAGATCAGGCCGATGATGTCGATGACGCTGACGGTCGATCACCGCGCCGTCGACGGCGCCGAGGGTGCAGACTTCCTCCGGACGGTCAAGACGTTCGTGGAAGATCCCGCCCTCGCCCTGTGAGCCAACCGGAACCTCGCGTCTGGTACCTCGTCCGCGACTTCGATCGCGGCCGCGACTTCTACAAGCGGCTGCTCGGATTCGACGAGACGTACGTCGACTGGGACGACAAGTGGTCGAAGCTCGAGCGAGGGCAGATGCGGATCGCGCTCGCGGAGGGCGAGCCGACGCTCTCGGGCGGCGTCGCGGCGGTGGACGTCGACGACGTGAAAGCGGCAGCCGAGCGGCTGCGCGGCGAAGGGATCGAGGTCGGGACGGTGCTCGACCTCGCGGGGCAGATGCGGATCGTCGACGTCTACGACTTCGACGGCAACCGCGTGCAGCTGACGGAAGAGCTCTGATGATTCGAAGCGGGTCGGCGGCGGACGTCCCGTTCATGCGCTCGATGCTCGCGCACGCGTACGCCTGGCGGGTGAACGCGTTCGAGGCCGACATCCCGCTCGCGCGGTACGTCGACAACTGGGGTCGCGCGGGAGACGTCGCGGTGATCGCGCACGAAACGGGGAACCGCGTCGGCGCGGCGTGGCTGCGGCTGTTCCGTTCCTCGGCACCCGGCTATGCGTTCGTCGACGAGCAGACGCCGGAGCTGTCGATCGCGGTCGTGCCGTCGCGGCGGCGGCACGGGCTTGGGCAGGAGCTGATGGACGCGCTCCTCGAAGCGGCGCGCGCCGCCGGGCACGCGCAGGTGTCGCTGTCGGTCGAGGCGAACTCCCCGGCGGTCTCGTTTTACGAACGGAACGGCTTCGAGCACGTGCGCGAGTCCGACGGCGGCGTCGTGATGCTCAAGCGCCTCTGATGTGAGTCGCCGCAGTCCCCGACCTGCACAAGACGCCTCACGAGGTCATCGTCGCATTGCTCGCCTCGAATGACTGGTGCGAGCTGGCGCAGACACGGATCGAACGGCAGCGGGGGCGAACCGCGACACGATCGCGGCGCGAACAAGGCACGTCAGCCGACACCGGACGACGTCGCAGGCCTCTGGCTGCAGGTGCTCGCGGAGGCGTCGAGCGTCCGGGACGATCTTCGGCGTAACCGCGCCGCTGGCGACGCCCGCGAGATCGTCGGGAAGCCGCTCGAGGCGCGGCCGATTCCGCATCCGCGCGAGGCGCTGAAGTGCGTTACCGAGCCGCGCCGCGAAGCGTCTTGACGACGTAGCGGATCGAGCTCGCGAGGAAGATCAGGCCGAGCGCGGTCCGCACCTTGCGGTCGTCGACCGGCACGCGCGGCGCGATCGCCTCCGCTGCCTGCTTCCGCCAGCCGGAGCTCGTGGCGCTATGACCGAGTGAATGGATCCACATGGAACCCAGCTTCCGTCCCACGCCCCGGCGGAAACCACCGACGTGCGCCCGCCGAACTATCTCAGGCACCCGGTTTCGCTGGGGGCGCCGCCGGGTGCCTCTACAGCTTGGCCGCGACCCACTCGCCCACGGCGACCGTGAAGTGCGGGTCGATCGCGTGCGGCAGCGGGTACTCCTCGTAGAGCAGTTCGCCGCCCGCGGCGAGGATCTCGTCGCGCGCGCGGCGGCCGAAGTCCACCGGGATCACCGGGTCGTACGCCCCGTGTCCGAGCGCGACCGGAGGCGTCCGCTGCAGCGACCATCCGTCGACCACGGGCACGAAACCCGAGAAGCCGCATACGGCGATCGGCTCGCGTGCAAGGTCGCCGCCGAGCCCGAGCGCGAGCGACATCACGCACCCCTGCGAGAAGCCGCCGATGACGACGCGCTCGTACGGCAGCGCATCGAGCCACTCGACGCACGCGCGGTACGACGACCGGAACGTCTCGTGATCCGGGAACCCGACGCGCGGAACGACGTACCAGTGCGCGCCGCCCGGCGGCAGAGACAGCGGCCCGCGCGGCGTATAGCCGTGCAGGCGGCGCTCGGGGTCGAGCACGTCGAGCAGCGGGAAGAGGTCGTGCTCGTCGGCGCCGCGCCCGTGGAAGAGCACGAGCGCGCCCTGCGGGTCAGGAACCGGCCGCTCGCGTACGGTCACGGCGCGGGTTCGGCAGCGGCGTCAGGATCTGCTCGACCTGCGCGCGGTACTGCTCGTAGTTTGGTGGGAGCGAGAGCGACTCGCCGAGCGTCTCGAACGGCTCGTCGGCGGTGAAGCCCGGTCCGATCGTCGCGATCTCGAACAGCACGCCCGACGGCTCGCGGAAGTAGATCGACTTGAAGTAGAAGCGGTCGATGACCGGCGTCGGCTGGCCGCCGCCTTCCATTACCTTCTGCCGCCACGCTTCGTGCTCGTCCGGTTGCGACGCCCACGCGACGTGGTGCACCGTTCCCGCCGCCTGCAGCCCGCGCTGCTCCGGCGGCGTGTCGTAGACGTAGAAGCCCGAACGCTTCTCGCCGCGCGACTCCCATCCGGGCTCGAACCCGAGCGCGTTCAACAGCCGCTCGCTGCGTGTCGCCTCGGATGCGTACGCGCGCACGCCCGCGAACCCGCGCAGGCGGTGCTCCTCCGGGATGTCCGGCGCGTCCGCCGTCAGCGGCTCCTCGCCGGTGTCGTCGACGAGCAGCTCGAGCTGCAGCCCCTCGGGGTCGCGGAACGTGAGCGACGAGTCGCTGCGCTCGCCGCCGACGCGCTCCTCCCAGAAGTCGAGCGACGCGGGCGAGCCGACGCGGAACGACACCGTGTGCACCATCCCGTCGCCCGCGCGGCCGGGCGGCGCGCCGGGGTACTCGAAGAACGTGATGTCGGCCCCGGACGAGCCGCGTTCGTCGGCGTAGAAGAGGTGATAGACCGAGGGGTCGTCCTGGTTGACGGTCTTCTTGACCATCCGGAGGCCGAGGACGCCGGCGTAGAACTCGACGTTCCCGGCCGCGTCGCCGGTGATGCACGTCACGTGGTGGACGCCTTCGAGCCTCACGTTCGGTAAGCATCCCAGAATGCGCGCCGGGGTAATCCACGAGGGGCGGATCGAGATCGAGGAGCGCCCGGATCCCGTCCCCGCCGACGGCGAGCTCCTGATCCGTGTGCGCGCGGCCGGGATCAACGGTGCCGATCTGATGCAGCGGGCGGGCCGCTATCCGCCGCCGCCAGGTGTGACGGACATCCCGGGCCTCGAGTGCGCTGGCGAGACCGAAGACGGCGAGCGCGTGATGGCCCTGCTCCCGGGTGGCGGCCATGCCGAGCTCGTCGCCGTGCACCACACGCACGTCCTCCGCGTCCCGGAGGGCATGGCGTGGGAGGAGGCGGGCGGCCTGGTCGAGACGTTCGCGACCGCGCACGACGCGCTCTTCTCGCAGGCCCACCTGCACCGGGGCGAGCGGCTCCTCGTGAACGGCGCCGCGGGCGGGGTGGGCGTCGCGGCGGTGCAGCTCGGGCGCGCGGCGGGCGCGCACGTCCTCGCGAGCGTGCGCCACCACCACGACGAGCTGCGCGGGCTCGGCGCGGAGATCGACGACGGCGTCGGCGAGGTCGACGTGATCCTCGAGCTCGTCGGCGGCCAGAACCTCTCGCGGAACCTCGAGCGGCTCGCGCTGCACGGCCGCATCGTCGTGATCGGCACGGGCGCCGGCTCGCGGGCGGAGGTCGAGTTCGGGCTTCTGATGCGGAAGCGCGCGCGGATCAGCGGCTCCACGCTGCGGTCACGGACGCGCGAGGAGAAGGAGGACGTTCTGAAGCGCCTCGAGGCCTTCATGCGCCCGCACCGCTTCCGCGTTCCGGTCGAGGAGACGTTCCCGCTCGACCGCGCGAACGACGCCTACGACCGCTTTGCGGCGGGCGGGAAGTTCGGGAAGATCGTCCTCGTGCCGTAGGTCACAGGGCGATCGCTACCACCAGATGGGCCCGAGGTACGTCTGCGCGGCGGGCTCGAACGTCCTGATGACGGTGCGCGGCCCGCCGGCAGCGGGGACGGTCGCGATCGCGTTGTACGACGTGAACGCGATCGTCGTCCCGTCGGGCGACCACGCGCCCATCATCGAGCCGGTCTGCGGCACGTCCGGCCCGACCGGCTTCGTGTGCGTCAGGCGCGTCTCGCGCCCGTCGAGCGTCGCGACGTACACCTCGTTGATGCCGTGGCGGCCGGAGGTGTAGGCGAGGCGCGTGCCGTCCGGCGACCACCGCGCGCCCGTCTCCGACGCCACCTTCGTCCGGCTGATCTGCGTCGTCTCGCCGGCGCGGTCGGTGACCCAGACGTCGCCTGCCTTCTCGAACGCGATCATGCGCCCGTCGGGGCTGAACTCCGGGTGCGGGCGCTCCGAGTACGCGTCGAACCCGGCGACGAGACGCCGCGTCCTCGTTCCCTGGACGAGGTAGAGCGCGTTTCTCAGCGTCCCCGCCTTGCCGTTGCCCGATTCGACGGTCGCGGCGTACGCGTCGCGCGCGACCGCGATCTCGACGATCCGCGAGCCGACCGGGAGCTGCGGGCGGATCGACGCGCCGCCGACGACGCGGATCGCGGTGCCCGCGCCGTAGACGACGCGGCCGTTCGGCGCGAACACGGGCAGTGAGGTTCGCCCCGGCGTGGCCAGGCGACGGCCGCGGAGCCAGATCGCAGCCGGGCCGGCCGGCGCGACCGTGGAGCGGCGGTCGGGGGAGAGGTCGAGACCGCCGAAGCGGGCGGCGGGGATCGTGACGCGCGACCCGTCCGACGCGACGAGGCCGTGCCACGTGCCGACGGCGGCCGCAGTGAAGAAGGGGGTGGCGACGGCCGTGAGCAGAGCGGCGAGCGCGGTCATGCCGCCACGGTACGCCGGGACGGGTCGGCTCCGCGGACGATTCGCGTCGTCCCTCCGGACGAACCACAGTCGTATGATTCCGCACATGACACAGGTGCTCCCGGAGAACGAGGAGGCGCAGCGCGCCTGGGACGGCGTCCTCTTCGACCGCTTCCTGCATTTCCGCCACCTGATCATCGCGCTTGCGGACCACGGCCACGCCGCGATGCACGCCTGTCCGCCGCCGGTCGGCGCGCGCGTCGTCGACATCGGCTGCGGCTTCGGCGACAGCGCGTCCGACCTCGCAGAGCTCGTCGGCCCGGAAGGGTCGGTGCTCGGCGTCGACATCTCGCCGCGGTTCGTCGAGCAGGCGCGGCGCGACTTCCCCCGCGACAACGTCCGGTTCGAGGCGATGGACGTGCAGGCGTCGCCGTTCGGTGAGACGTTCGACTACGCGTTCGCGCGCTTCGGGACGATGTTCTTCGCAAGCCCCGTCGCCGGGTTTCGCAACATTCGCGCGTCGCTCGAGCCGGGGAGCCGCTTCGTCATGGTCGTCTGGCGGAAGCGGGAGGACAACCCGTGGGTGTACGTCGCCGAGCAGGTCGTGAAGCCGCTCGTCGAGATCCCGGAGGAGACGGACGAGGCGCGCTGCGGCCCCGGCCCGTTCGCGATGGCGGGCGCCGACACCGTCAGCGCACAGCTCCTCGGCGCGGGCTTCACGGACGTCTCGTTCCTGCGCGTCGACCTGCCGATCAAGATCGGCTCGACGCTCGACGAGGCGGTCGAGTTCAACCTCGCGCTCGGCCCGGCGGCGGAGGCGGTCCGCCTCGCCGGCGAGGACGGCGACGCGCTGCGGCCGAAGCTCGCCGAGCTTCTCCGCGACGCGCTCGCGCAGTTCGAGACGGCAGACGGCGTCTACGCCGGCTCGTCGGCGTGGGTCGTGACGGCGACGGCGTAGCGCACGTCGCTAGCATCGCCCGCATGGACGTAGACATCGCAGTTCTCGGCGGGGGCCCGGGTGGCTACACCGCAGCTATCCGCGCGGCCCAGCTGGGCGCGAAGGTCGCGTGCATCGAGAAGGAGGCGGCCCTCGGCGGCACGTGCCTGCGCGTCGGGTGCATCCCGACGAAGGCGTGGGTGCAGACGGCGCACTTCATGCACCAGGCGCACGACAGCTTCGGCAAGCTCGGCGTGAAGGTCGGCGAGCCACAGCTCGACTTCGCCGCGGCGAACGAGTGGAAAGCCGCGGTCGTCAAGCAGATGACGCAGGGCGTCGCCGGCCTCTTCAAGGCGAACGGCGTCGAGTGGGTCAAGGGCGTCGGCGCGTTCAGCGGCCCGAACACGATGCGCGTCGAGGGCGGCGAGGACGTGAGCTTCAAGAGCGCGATCGTCGCGACGGGCTCGTTCCCGCTCCGCCCGCCGATCCCCGGCCTCGAGAGCGACCTCTGCGTCGATTCGACCGGACTGCTCGCGCAGACCGAGGTGCCGCGGCGGCTCGTCATCCTCGGCGGCGGGATCATCGGCGCCGAGTTCGCGTCGATCTTCAACCGGTTCGGCTCCGAGGTGACGATCATCGAGATGCTCGACACGCTGATCCCGCAGGAGGACGCCGACGCCGCGAAAGAGCTCGCCAAGCAGTTCGGGAAGCGCGGGATCAACCTGCAGCTCGGGAAGCAGTGCACGCAGGTCGAGCAGCAGGGGAACCAGCTGCGCGTCACGTTCGGCGAGGGCGAGACGGTCGAGTGCGACCTGATGCTCGTCTCGGTCGGTCGGGCTCCGCTCGTCGAGGGCATCGGGCTCGAGGCCGCGGGTGTCGAGTTCGACAAGCGGAAGGGCATCTCGGCCGACGAGCGCCGCCGCACGACGGTGCCGCACATCTACGCGGTCGGCGACTGCGCCGGCTACTGGCAGCTCGCCCACACCGCCTTCCGCGAGGGCGAGGTCGCAGCCGAGAACGCGTGCGGCCACGACTCGATCGTCGACAACCGCGCGGTGCCGCGCCCGATCTACACCGACCCGGAGATCGCGGGCGTCGGCCTCACCGAGGCGCAGGCGCGCGAGCAGTACGGCGACGACGTCTCCGTCGGCGTGTTCCCGTGGGTCGCGAACGCGCGCGCCGTCATGCAGAACGAGACGGTCGGCTGGGTCAAGTCGATCCACGAGACGAAGTACGGCGAGCTCCTGGGGATGGTGATGGTCGGCCCGCACGTGACCGACATGATCGAAGTCGGGACGGTCGCGATCGACGCGGAGTCGACGGTCGAGACGGTCGCGGACGGCATGGCCGCGCACCCGACCCTCTCCGAGGCGATCAAGGAAGCGGGATTGGTCGCGCTAGGTCGCGCGATTCATCTTCCGAATAAGAAGCGCGCGACAGCGGCCCGGTAACGGCCCGCACCCCCGGAACGAACGCCACTGCGATGCTCGCCGTCGCCGCCACCGCAGCGGCGGCGAGCAACGTCCATTCGAAGCCGGCGGCGTCCGCGATCGGCCCGAACGCGACCATCCCCACGGGCATGAAGACGAACGACACGAGGATGTCGTAGGAGCGCACGCGCGAGTACACGTGCTCCGGGATGAGGCGCTGCAGCGTCGTCTCCCACCACGTGTTCGCAACGGCGATCGCGCCGCCGCCGACGCCCCACGCGAGCGCGATCGCGGGCCACGGCAGCGGCCCCGCGAGCGCCGCGATCGGAACGGCGACGAGCGTCGAGGCGACGAACGCGCCGTACAGCGGGTGCCGCGGCTGCAGCTTCACAGAGAGGATCGCTCCGACGATCGCTCCGAACGAGCCGCACGCGGCGACGACGCCCCACAGCTGCTTCGCATCGTGGAAATGCGCGAGGAAGATGAGCGGCCCGAGGACGAGGAACGCCGCGAACGCCATGTTCGACACCGCGAAGCCGGCGAGTGACGAGCGCACCCAGCCACGGCTTCGCACCTCGCGGAAGCCCGCCGCGAGCTCGCGCGCGAACGAGTGCCGCGGTGGCCGCAGCGGCGCCGCGACGTCGAGCTGCACGAGGAAGAACGCGCTCGCCGCGAACGTAACGGCGTCGATCGCGAAGACGTACGCCGGTCCCGCAACTGCGACGATCACGCCCGAGACGGCAGGCCCGAACACCATGAGCGTGTTGCGGCTCATGCCGAGGAGCGCGTTCGCGGGTTGCAGATTCGCGGCCGTGATGGTCTGCGGCACGAGCCCGTCGGATGCAGGCCCGAAGAACGCGGACGCCGTACCGAAGAGGGCGCCCGTCGCCACGAAGAGCGGCAGCGTCATGTTGTGCGTGAAGAGCATCGTGGCCGTGAACGCCTCGACCGCCATGCGAACCAGGTCACAGCCGACCATGATCGTGCGCCGCGAGAGCCGGTCGGCGACGACCCCGCCTGCGAGCGTGAAGGCCACGCGCGACACCGTCAACGTCCCCAGAACGACCCCGAGGGCGGTGGAGGAGCGGTCGATCGCGAGGACGGCGAACGTCAGCGCGACCGGTACGAGGGCGTCACCGACCCCGCTCGAGACGCGGCCGAGCCATAGGAGCCGGTACCGCCGCTCCTGGAGCGGCGCGAGAGTCTCCCCCAATCCCACCGGCTGCTGACTGTAGTACGGAACCCGATCCATCCACAACGTAAAAAGGACGTAAGACGTGCCGAATCGGCTGCAAGTTTTCCGAGATACGGGCATCTTGTTGATCGGACGTGCCCTCGTCCCGCCGGTAGCTTCGCCCGCCCGCAAGCTGCCGGCACTCTCCCAGGGGCCCCGCCTCGAGCCGCAGGAGGCGGGGCCCCGTTTTTTGTAGGGTGCAGCGCATGGGAGTCTTCAACCGCCGCAACGCCGCGCTCGGCTGGGTCGCCTGGGCGGTCGGCAAGCGCGTGATGAAGAAGAAGGCGAAGGACGCCGTCCCGGCGATCGACCCGGAGACGAAGAAGCCGAACAAGAGCGCGATCGCGCTGCTGATCGCGTCCGCGGTCGGCGTCGCGACGTTCTGGCGCAAGCGCTCCGGCGACGACACGCCGCCGTCCGCGTAGTTGCGGATTCGCGCCGCCGTCCTCGAGGAGTTCGGCGCACCGCTGCAGGTGCGCGACGTCGAGCTCGCGGAGCCGAAGGCGGGGGAGGTGCTTGTCAGGCTGGTTGCGTGCGGCGTCTGCCACACCGACCTCTACACGGCGTCGGGCGCCGATCCGTCCGGCTACGCGCCGACCGTGCTCGGCCACGAGGGCGCCGGTGTGGTCGAGCGCGTCGGCGACGGCGTCACGTCGGTGTCTGTCGGAGACCACGTGGTGACGCTCTTCTCGCCGCAGTGCCGCGAGTGCATCCACTGCCTGTCCGACCGCACCAACCTCTGCCTCGCGATCCGCGAGCAGCAGAACAAGGGCTACCTGCCCGACGGCACGACTCGGTTGTCTCTGGACGGAGAGCCGATGCGCCACTTCATGGGCACGTCGACGTTCGCGGAGTACACGGTGATGCCGGAGATCGCGCTCGCGGTCGTGTCGCGCGAGGCTCCGCTCGAGGGTGCAGCGTTGTTCGCGTGCGGGCTCTCGACGGGCATCGGCGCGGCGCTCAACACGGCGAAGGTCGAGGCGGGCGCGACGTGCGTCGTGTTCGGAGCGGGAATGGTGGGGCTCGGCGCCGTGATCGGCTGCCGGCTCGCAGGCGCCGAGCGCATCGTGTGCGTCGATCTCTCGGAGGACCGCCTGGCGACGGCCGTTGCGCACGGCGCGACGGAGACCTTGGTCGGCGGCCCGGATGCGGTCGAGCGGATCGTCGAGATGACCGGCGGCTTCGGCGCCGACTACACGTTCGAGGCGACAGGCAGCGTTGCAGTCATGCGGCAGGCGGTCGAGTCGGCGCGGATGGGGTGGGGACTGTGCACGGTCGCGGGCGTCGCCGGCAAGGGCGAGACGCTCGACATCGTCCCGCGCTTCCTCATCACGGGCCGTCGCGTCGCCGGCTCCTCGTTCGGCGGCGTGAAGGGCCGCGACGGCGTGCCGGCGTTCGTCGAGAGGTGGCTCGCCGGCGAGATCGACGTCGAGTCGATGGTCTCGCACCGCCTGACGCTCGACGAGGTGAACAAGGGGTTCGAGCTGATGGAGGCGCAGGATGGGATCAGGAGCGTGATCCGCTTTGCGGATTGAGCGCGTCGAGCACCCGAAGTGGACGTCGAACACGTATCTCGTGTGGGAGGGGTCGTCGGGGTTCGTCGTCGACTCGAACGGCGAGGAGGACCGTCTCGGTCGCATCGTCGAGGACGAAGGCATCGAGCTCACGCACGTCCTCGTCACCCACACCGACGGCGACCATGTCGTGGATCCGGAGCGGTGGGGCGTGCCGGTCGTGACGACGTATTCCGGCTCTTTGACCGCGGGCGGCATGGAGGTCGAGCCGATCGCGACGCCGGGCCACAAGCCGGAACACTGGTCGCTCTATGTGAACGGCACGGACTGCTTCACCGGCGACTGCCTCTTCAAGGGGACGATCGGCGGTACCGGCAACGGCGGCCCGACAGGCTACGAGGACCAGCGGCACTCGATCATGGACGTGCTGATGGGGCTCCCGCACTCGGTGCGGATCCATCCGGGCCACACGCTGCCGTCGACGATCGGCGACGAATGGGAGCAGAACCCGTTCATCCGCATCTGGCGCGGACTCGACCCGGAAGGGACCGAACCGTGCCTCGTCCGGGGCGAGGAGGCGACGCTGATCCTGTTCGGCCCGGACTACGACGGCACGCACAAGGCGTGGGTGCGGTACCCGGACGGGCGGGACGCGATCGTGGGGGGCTCGCAGATCCAGCGATAGGGGCGCAGGTCCGCCTACGATGGTTGGCCGTGCTCGAAGCGATCTGGCACCCCGAGGCGTACGTCTTCGCGTTCTCGCGCGACGGCTCCTACGCGGGCGACGAGACGCTCGACGTCCTCGGCGACGAGTACCACGGCCGCTTCCTGACGGTCGACGAGTTCTGCGGGTGGGAGCCGGACGAGGAGCTCGCCGACTCGGCGCGCTCGCTGCTGCACGTACGCGAGCTCGCTCGGCGCGCGGTGTCGGAGGGGCTCGTGTTCCCGCAGCTCGAGGAGATCGGCGGCGACTGGTTCGCCTTCTGGGGCGCGATGCTCGAGCCGAAGATCGAGACGACGCTCGTCGCGACCGCCGCCGCCGCGCCGCCCGTGATCGCGGACTACTTCCACGGCGACCGCGTCGCCGTCGTCAACGACCTCTACCCGCGGCTCGTCGACCGCATCGCGCGCGACCGCCTCGTTGCCGCCGGCGTGTCGCTCGGCTCGTCGCGGACGTTCGGCCGCGGGCGTGCAGTCGAGGCGTTCGTGCACGGGCTGACGTCGGCCGAACCGGAGCTGCCGCACGGCGCGAGCTACCGCACGCTCGCGAAGAAGATCGAGAGGTGGGTCGACGAGGGGCTGTCGCGCATCGTCGCAGCGCCGTGGGGCCTCGGCCTCCATCTCGAGGAGCGCGCGGGCTACTGGGTGCTGCAGCTGTGGCTGCACGCGGAGGACGACCCGACGGTCGCGTTGCCCGCCTCGTTGTTGTGGTCGGCGGGGGCGGACGCGTTCGACTTCCTGCGCGACACCGACGTCCATGCGGACGTGCGGCGGCACTGGGCGGACCTCGGGCCGCGGCTGCGCGAGCACGGGTACGCGTTCGACGAGGAGCGGCCGGACGAGGTCGAGCTCGACCGCGAGGACACGTCGTACTTCCTGCGCCGCGTGCTGCCGGAGCTCACGATCCCGGTCGCCCTGCCGACGGCGTGGACGACGCGGCCCGCGCGCATCTCCGCCGATCTCGAGGCGCGGGCGACGCAGGGCTACTTCGCGAACTTCGACTGGAACCTGCGCGTCGACGACGTCGGCCTCGACGTCGACGAGCTACGGAAGCTCGCGTCGCAGCGCCATCCGGTGCTCGAAGCCGGCGGCCGGTGGCAGGCGGTGCGTCGCGAGGACGTGCAGCGCGCGCTGGCGTTCCTCGAGCGGTCGCACTCCGGTTCGCTGATCGACCTCGTGCGCGCGGTCTCGGGGCTCGAGACGGACGATTTCGGGCTGCAGGTCGGGCGTGTCGCGCTCGACGAGAAGCTGTCGGGTCTCCTCGACGACGACGCGAAGTTCAAGCCGCTGCCCACTCCCCAGGGAATGGAGTTCGACCTGTTCCGGTTCCAGGAGTCGGGGCACGGCTGGCTGCGCATGCTCGGCGACCTGGGGATCGGGATGGTGCTCGCCGACGACATGGGGCTCGGAAAGACCGTGCAGGCGATCGCGACGCTCGTGTCGGAGCGCGAGCAGTTCGGCCGTGGGGCGTTCGGGCCGACGCTCGTCGTGTGCCCGTTGTCCGTCGCGCGGCAGTGGGTGAAGGAGATCGAGCGGTTCGCGCCGGGGCTGCGCGTGCACCTCCATCACGGGAAGGAGCGGCTGCACGCGCGCGAGTTTGCCGAGGTCGCGCGCGCGTCGGACGTCGTCGTCACGTCGTACGACATGGCGACGCGCGATCTCGACGACCTGCAGCTGATCGAGTGGGACCGCATCCTGATCGACGAGGCGCAGGACGTGAAGAACCCCCAGACGCGGCGCGCGCGCTCGCTGCGCCTGCTGCGGTCACGGCGGCGCGTCGCGATGACGGGCACGCCGATCGAGAACCATCTCGGCGAGCTGTGGGCGATCATGGACTTCCTGAACCCGGGGCTGCTCGGCTCGCGCGAGTGGTTCCATCGCGCGTTCGCGGAGCCGATCCAGCTCGACGACGACCGCGAGGCGCTCGAGCGGCTGAAGGGGATCGTGCAGCCGTTCATCCTGCGGCGGACGAAGGACGATCCGCAGGTGGAGCTCGACCTGCCGCCGATCACGGTGATGAAGGACTACTGCCGGCTGACGGTGGAGCAGGCGGCGCTGTACCAGCAGACGGTCGATCTGTGGCTGCCGAAGGTGGAGGCGCACGAGGACCGCTTCGGCCGCAGAGGGGCAGTGCTCGCGATGCTCGGCCAGCTGAAGCAGGTGTGCAACCACCCGGAGATGCTGCTGCACGAGGGCGGGCCGCTGGAGGGGCGCTCCGGCAAGTTGGAACGGCTCGTCGAGCTGCTGCTGATGGTGCCGCCGCAGGACAAGAGCCTCGTGTTCACGCAGTACGTGCGGTTCGGCGCCCTGGTGCCGTACCTCGCGGAGAAGCTCGGCAAGCGGGTCGAGTTCTTCCACGGGTCCCTGAACGCGGCGCAGCGCGAGGAGCTGCTGCGCGAGTTCGCCTCGCCGGAGGGGCCGCAGGTGCTCGTCGTTTCTTTGAGGGCCGGCGGACGAGGCCTCAACCTGCCGGCTGCGAACCACGTCTTCCACTTCGACCGGTGGTGGAACCCGGCGGTCGAGCAGCAGGCGACAGATCGTGCGCACCGGCTGGGGCAGGAGAAGCCGGTGTTCGTGCATTCGCTGATCACGGAGGGGACGCTCGAGGAGCGGATCGACCAGCTGCTCGAGTCGAAGCGCGAGCTGGTCGCGAAGGTGCTCGCCGCGACGGGTGAGGACTGGCTCGGCGATCTCGATCTCGGCGCGCTGCGTGAGGCGGTCGCGCTCGCGCCCGATGCGTACGAGCAGGAGGCGGCGGCGTAGTGCACGAGTGGGCGAAAGCGCTGCGCGCGCATTTCGGTGACGCGGACGGCGACGTGCCAGACCTGCGCGTCGAGCCCGGCCTCGTCACCGGCGGCGGCGCAACGCTTGCCGCACCGGTGATCCCGGCCGGTGTGTGGGCGGAGGTGGACGTCGACTCGTCGATGCTCGCGCAGACGCTCGAGCACACGTGGGAGGAGCCGCTCGTACCGGGCGAGATCACGAGAGTCGGGTCCGCCGAAGCAGTCGCGTCGCTCGGCGCCGCGTTCGCGAACGCGGTCGAGCGCGACGCGACGCTTCTTCTCCGCTTCCGGGGCTACGGCGAGGGTGATGCGAACTCGAATCCTTGGCGCGGAGGCGAGCTGCCGTCGCTTCCGGAGCACGAGCGCCGGCCTCCGGAGTCGGTGCCGAATCGGCTCGGACGCAGCGGCATCGGCACGGGTGCCGGCGACCTCGTCGAGGCGCTCGCCGGCGTCTACCGAGCGTTCTAGTCCGCTACCTGGAACCGCTCGAATCGGGCGCTGACGTAACGGCGCAAGGCACGTCGAGCGCCGTCAGACACCGAGCGGGATGCCCGCCGGAGCCCGGCGTACTATGACCCTCCGCGATGGCCCAGGCCGATTTCGTCCACCTGCACGTCCACTCCGAGTACTCGATCCTCGACGGGGCCTGCCGCGTCAAGGATCTCGTCGAGCGGGCGGCGGAGTTCGAGATGCCGGCGGTCGGTCTCACCGACCACGGCTCCATGGCGGGCGCCGTCCAGCTCTGGAAGCAGACCCGGTCGACCGGCGTCAAGCCGGTCATCGGCTGCGAGGTCTACGTCGCATCGGACCGCAAGGCGCACGAGAAGGGGAACGCGCACCTCACGCTCCTCGCCGCCGACAACGAGGGGTATTCCAACCTCATCAAGTTGTCGAGCCTTGGCTACCTCGAGGGCTACTACTACAAGCCGCGCGTCGACTGGGAGCTCCTCGAGCGGCACTCGAACGGGCTGATCGCGCTGTCCGGCTGCCTCTCCGGCCGCGTCTGCAAGGCGCTCGAGGAGAACCGCCTCACCGACGCCGAGGCGGAGCTCGACCGCCTCGCCGGCACGTTCGGGCGCGACAACGTCTACGTCGAGCTCCAGAACGCGCACCTCGACGTACAGGCGCGCATCCTGCCGCAGCTCGCGCAGCTCGCGCAGAAGGTCGGCCTGCCGACGGTGGCGACGGGAGACGTCCACTACCTCCGCGACACCGACGCGCGCGCGCACGAGGCGCTCCTCTGCATCCAGTCAGGCGACTCGCTCAAGAACCCGAACCACTGGAAGTTCGAGACCGACCACTTCTACTTCAAGAGCCCGCAGGAGATGGCGCTCGACTTCCCGGGCCACGACGACGCGATGCGCCGCACGCTCGAGGTCGCCGAGCGTTGCAACGTCGAGATCGAACTCGGCCGCATCCTGCTCCCGAAGTTCGACGTGCCGGAAGGGCGCGATTCGTTCGACTACCTCGTCGAGCAATGCGAGAAGGGCCTTGCGCGCCGCTACGACAAGGTCACGCCGGAGCTTCAGGAGCGCCTCCGCTTCGAGCTGAAGACGATCAAGGAGATGGGCTTCGCCGACTACTTCCTGATCGTCTGGGACTTCATCGGCTTCGCGAAGCGGAACGGGATCGGCGTCGGCCCCGGCCGCGGGTCTGCGGCTGGGAGCCTGGTCGCGTACAGCCTCGAGATCACGAACCTCGACCCGATCCGGTACGACCTCCTGTTCGAGCGCTTCCTGAACCCCGGCCGCAAGTCGATGCCCGACATCGACATCGACTTCGCGGTCGAAGGCCGTGAGCGCGTCATCAACTATGTCCGCGACAAGTACGGCTCGGACCGCGTCGCGCAGATCATCACCTTCTCGACGATGGCCGCGCGCGCCGCCGTCCGCGACGCGGGGCGCGTGCTCGAGATCCCCTACGGCGTCGTCGACAAGATCGCGAAGCTCATCCCCGAAGGTCCCGGCCAGACGCTCGCCGAGGCGACCGAGCTGCGCAAGATCGTCGCCACCGATCCGACGGCGAAGGAGATCCTCGACCTTGCCGAGCCGCTCGAGGGCCTCACGCGCGCGGATTCGATCCACGCGGCCGGCGTCGTGATCGGCGCCGAGCCGCTGATCAACGTCGTCCCGCTCCAGCAGAAGGGCGCCGACCAGGAGATCGTCACCCAGTTCAACATGGGCGACATCGAGGCGCTCGGCCTGCTGAAGATGGACTTCCTCGGGCTACGGAACCTCGACGTGATCGACAAGGCGTGCGCCCTGATCGGGAACCTCGACATCGAGAAGATCCCGATGGACGACAAGAAGACCTACGCAATGCTGCAGAAGGGCGAGGCGGCGGGCGTCTTCCAGTTCGAGTCGTCGGGTATGCGCGAGGCGCTGCGCGCCGTGAAGCCGACGGAGTTCGAGGACCTGATCGCGCTCGTCGCGCTCTACCGGCCGGGCCCGATGCAGTACATCCCGAACTACGCCGCGCGCAAGAACGGCAAGGAAGCGGTCACGTTCCTG
>DATDNT010000074.1:0-20977 GCA_036518135.1 Gaiellaceae bacterium
TAGTTCCGACGCTTGCAGTTCGTGCAGGCGAGCGTGATCGCAACTCTGACTCCGGTCTTGGCCATATCTCTTCTCTCGTGAGGAAAACGACCCCGGGCACGCTGACGCACTGCCTCCGGGCCGCGGGATTGTAGCGGGACCTCGACGTTTTGGCCGCGCGCGGCCGCCGCGTCATCGTGGGCTAGGGCCCGCGTGGAGCTGACGCTGCTCGGCCCGTTCCGGGCACGATCGAAGGACGCGACGTGCCGCGGGCGTCGTGGCGTATGCGCGGGCTCCCGCGTGTGGGGCCGCCGCGCCGGCCCCACACCCGGGAGCTCACTCGACGGGGACGTTCGTCAACGCGAACGCCGCCTGCAGCGGCACCTCGAAGCGCGCGACGCCCGCGGCGTTTGTCGTCACCGTCCCGGCGATCGAGTTCGTGCCGTCACCCGTCGCGTTCCAGACCACGAGGGAGAACGCGCTGTTCGCCGGCAGGTTGCCGATCGAGTACTCCGACGGCGGGTCGGGCGACACGCCGTTCAGGAACCGACCGTTCGTGTCGAGGCCGACCACCGTGAGCTCGCCCGTCGGCCCGGCGTACGCAGCGAGCTCCTGCTCGGGTGTGTCGCTGCTCACCTGGCCGTTGCTCGCGTGGAAGCCAGGGTCGTCCGGCACGGATTCGTCGTTCGACTGCCACGGCAGCACCCGGATGATCTGCCACCCCGGCACCGTCGTGTGGAAGAGCATGGACATCACGTTGTAGGTCGGGGTGAGCGGGTACCCCTCGGACGCCGGCCCGGTCATCCAGTACACCTGCGGCGGGTTGAGCGTGTTGTCGTAGATCGCCCAGTAGGCGTCCCATTTCGACGTGCCCGGCACGCCGAACTGGCCCGAGTGGACGTTGAACCAGAACTGCTGGAATCCCGCGAGGTTCGTGCGCCAGATCTCGGGGCAGTTCGCAGCGTCGGCGCCGTAGTAGGTGTTCGTCGCATTCGGCTTCGAGCCGCACGCGTTGTCGCCGCGGATGCCGAACTCCATCATGTACATGGGCTTCTGCTGCGCCTCCGGGAGCTCGACCTTCGCGAGATGCTCGATGTCGCGCATCCGGTACTCGAGACGGCCGGGCCGGTCGTACCACCAGTACACGTGCTCGGCGTACGCGTCGACGAGGTCACCCATGTTCGCCCCGATCCACTTCAGCCATTCGTAGTGGTCACGCGGGCCCACGCCGTTCTCCACGAGGCCGCCGCCCATCAGCTTGACGTGGTCGCGGAGCGCGCGGGCCACGAGCTCGTCGCTGAGCGCCTGGTAGTACCGCTTGTACTGGTCGAGTGTCGTCAGGCCTGAGTTCGGCTCGTTGCCGACCTCCGCCCACCGCACGTTCGTCAGACCGTGGGTCACGACGAGGTCGTAGAAGACGTCGGCGAACTTCGCCATCGCCTTTGCATAGGGGTTCTTGCCCGAGTTCAGGTTCGCGAGGTTCTGGTAGCTGATGAGGATCGTCGCTCCCGCGTTCTGCGCGAGCTCGACGACCCGGACGAACGATTGGTAGTTCTGCTCGAACTCGGGAGACGGGTGCTTCCCGTCGATGTTCTCCTCCCAGTTGTCGTTGTAGAAGATGCGCACGAGCTGGGGCTCGAGCTGCTCCACCTTCTGCTCGACGTCCTGCGTCCCGCCCGGGGGCATCTTCTTCTGGGTCACGGGTGCATAGAGGTGGTGGTTGAACTGCGCGCCGTACCCCACGAGGGACGGGAACAGGATGAGCGGCGGACTCTTGAGCTCGCTCTTCGTCACCTCCACCGTCGCCGAGCGCGTGTCGTTCGTGACGTCGTACTCCGCCGGCTTCGACTGTGAGACCTCGATCGTGAACTCGTTCGGCGTCGCCGTGGCGAGCGTGCCCGCGGGCAGCGTCACGGTCGTCGAGCCGTCGGCGGCGACCGTCAGCGGCATGGGGTCGCCGATCGGCCCGAGCGCGCCCTTCAGCGTCGCGGTGGCCGTCGCGCCGACGTCGCCGTTCAACTCCTCGATGTTCGCGGTCAATGAGACGTCGGTGCCGACGAGCACGGACTTCGGCGCGTCGATCGCCGTGACGACCAGGTCGGGCCGGAGCTTCGACGTCGTCGCGTCCCGCAGGACGAAGGTGCGCGTCGGCTCCCCGGTCTGGACCTCGGCGTCCGTCTCGATGCGGAGGCCGCGGTCGACGCGGTCGAGCGCGATCGCTGCGACGCCGTCCTTCGCCTCCTCGTTCTTGACGTTCTTCACGGCGGCGACTGCGCCGTCTGCCGTGAACGTCTTAACCTGGATGTGCTTGACGAGCACGACGGCGCCGCAGCCGGGTTTCGCGTCGAACGTCAGCGTCAGGTCGGTTGCGCTCGGGCCGGTCAGCGCGAGCGCGCTCATTCCGTATGCGTCCTGGGTCGAGCTGGGGCACGTCGGCGGATCGTCCGCCCGTGCCGTCCCGCTCGCGACCGCCGCAGTCAGCGCAGCGGCCGCGAGGGCGAGCAGCCTCGACCTCCACAGCATCGCGTGCATCGCTCCCCCTTTATCGGGCGATGGTTCCGCGAATGCGGCCGCAGCGCGTCGCGGCACGTTTTCGATACGACCATCCCGCGTAGGCACCGCCCGCACATCCGCAGATCCCTCGATACGGAAAGCCCGGGAGTCACCACGCTGTCGACGCGGAGCGTCGAGCGGAGTGAGTAGCGGCGGGTGGGCTCGAACCACCGACCTTCGGGTTATGAGTCCGACGCTCTAACCAGCTGAGCTACGCCGCCACGCGCGCGCATTTTAGCCGACGTCCTCTGCGCTGCTTAGGCTCCGGCGCATGGAGGCCGAGAGCTGCTGGCGCTGCGGCGCGTCGATGCTGTGGATCCAGTCCACTTGGCAGTGCCCCCGCTGCAAGTGGAAACTAGGGTGCTGCGAGGGCGACCCGCAGACATGCACGGACCTGGCGCCCGAGCCCGCGCGCGTCGAGCCGGCCCGCCGGTAGCTCGACCGCGAAGCTCTGCTCGCCGTCCGGCAGGTGGTTCTGCCAATTCGCCGCGGTGCCTGCGAGCCACTGCCAGTGCCGGTACCGCATGCCCGCGAGCTGCGCGTAGCGCCGCCCGGCGCGCGAGCTGCGGCCGTACGCCCACACGAGATCCATGTGCTGGTGGAACCAGATCGTGACCTGCGGGTGCACCCGCCGGATCAGGGCGCGGGCCGCGCGCGTCTCCGGCTCCGACCACGGCCGCGGCCCCGAGGCGTAGACCGACCACGGCGCGCCGAACGGCCGCCACCCCGACGGGAAGTTGCGGTTCAGGTCGATCCCGTGCGCGTTCTGGCGCGTCCCGTGGGCCAGGCCGTCCGGGTTCAGCGTCGGGACGAGCCACAGGTCCTCGTGCGGGTGCGCACGCTCGAGCGCGCGGATCACGGCCATCCCGGCGCATTCGTTCCCGTGGATGCAGCCGACCACGAGCACGCGCGGCCCGTCGCCGGGGACGTGCACGAGCTCGATCGGGCGATGCTCGACCGACCAGCCGATCACGAGCGCGGCGAGGGCCGCAATCACACCACGGACGCTACGTCACGCGGGAGCCGGCGCGGTAGCCGCTCCCGTCGCGCACGAGGCGGCCTTCCGCGACCGCCCGGCGCAGCGCGCGCCGGGCGACGCCCGGCCCCCAGTGCCGCGCGTTCGTCCGTGCGAGCAGCTCGCGCTCCGGCAGCGGCCGGTCGGCTTCCGCCGCCGCCCGCTCGATCGCCGCGACCTGCCCCTCGAGCGGGTCGTCCACGCCGTGGAACGAGTAGCGCGGCGACCAGTGCGCGCCGGCGCGCACCGGGTACCCCGAGATCTCGCGCCGCTCGCGGTGCGTCGGCTCGTCGGCGTCGGAGTCCGACTGCGCGTTCGGGTCGAGCTCGCCGCTGTCCGAGTCGCTCGTCGCCGAGAGCGGCTCCGCGACGTCCTCGAGCGACTTCCGCTCGGCGTCGACGGCGAGGAAGAACGCAGTGACGGCGGCGGCGAGCAGCCAGCCCGCCGCGATCAGGAAGCCGACCGTCGTCGCGCCGGTGCCGGTCGAGATGAGCTTGCCGAACAGCGCCGGGCCGATGATGCCGCCGAGCGCGGTGCCGACCGCGTAGAAGAAGGCGATCGCCATCGCGCGGATCTCGAGCGGGAACACCTCGGACACCGTCAGGTACGCGGCGCTCGCGGCCGCGGACGCGAAGAAGAAGACGACGCACCAGAGACCGGTCAGCGTGTAGGAGGAGAGCGAGCCCGCCTGGAAGAGGATCGCCGTCACGACGAGGACGCCGCCCGCGAGCGCGTGCGTCGCGGTCAGCATCGCGCGGCGGCCGATCCGGTCGAACAGCGGCCCGAGCAGCACCGGCCCGAGGAAGTTGCCGATCGCGAACGGGACGATGTAGTAGCCGACGTTGCCCTTGCCGACGTGCATGAAGGTCGTCAGCACGAGGCCGTAGGTGAAGAAGACGGCGTTGTACGCGAAGGCCTGCGCGCTCATCATCGTCAGGCCGAGGACGGTGCGTCCGGGGTATCGCGAGAACATCGTGCGCGTGATCGCGACGAAGCCGGTCGAGTCGCGCGGGTGCAGCTCGATCGTCTTGTCGGGGTCGTCGAGCTTCTCGCCCGTCGACTCGGACACCTGGCGTTCGATGTCGTCGACGATCCCGTCCGCCTCTTCGGTTCGCCCCTTGAGCATCAGCCACCGTGGGCTCTCGGGCACCGTGCGCCGCGTCAGGAGCACGCCGATGCCGAGGATGGCGCCGAGGCCGAACGCGAGGCGCCAGCCGAGGTCGGTCGAGAACACGTGCGGGTTCAGGAGCACGATCGACAGCAGCGCGCCCGCGGCGGTGCCGAGCCACCACGAGCCGTTGATCGCGAGGTCGACCCAGCCGCGCACGCGAGCCGGGATCAGCTCGTCGATCGCGCTGTTGATCGCGGAGTACTCGCCGCCGATGCCCGCCCCGGCGAGGAAGCGGAAGAGGAAGAACGACCACGCGTTCCACGAGAAGGCGGTGAGGACGGTCGCTGCGAGGTAGAGGCCGAGCGTCACCATGAACAGCTTCTTCCGGCCCCAGCGATCGGTCATGTAGCCGAACGCGAGGGCGCCGACGCAGCCGCCGGCGACGTAGAACGCGCCGATCAGCCCGACCTGGAACGAGGAGAACGCGAGCGTCGCCTTGTCCTCGAGCGTCGGCCCGATCGCACCGACGATCGTCACCTCCAGGCCGTCGAGGATCCACACGAACCCGAGCGCGAACACGACCACCCAGTGCCAGCGCGCCCAGGGGAGCCTGTCGAGGCGCTTCGGGATGTTCGTCTCGATCGTGCTGCTGCTCACGGGCCGGGAATTCACCGGCTCGCCGAATTCGTAAACGGGGGTCACCCGGAACGGGGACCTGCGCCGCGCCGGTTCCGCGGCTCCTCGGGCTGCATCGCGGGAATGGGCGCCGGGCCGCGCCGCCCCGATCGTGAGGACATGCGGCGGCTCTTCCTGATCGGCGTTCTCGCGATCGCCTTCGGCGTGGTCGCGCAGCCTGCGCTCGCGGGCGGCGGCACCTACGTCTTCGACGGCGGGACGCCCAAGGAGCAGGCGACCGTTCGCTCCGCGCTGAACGCGTCGAGCTTCGACTACGGCCTCGTCACGCAGACGATCACGGTGCACATCGGAAGCTACGGCGGGTCGTACGCGACCGCCGGTGACGTCTACTTCGACGGCTCGCTGCTCGACGCGGGCCGCTTCTCGTGGGGCGTCGTGCAGCACGAGTTCGGGCACCAGGTCGATTTCTTCCTGCTCGACCCCGCGAAGCGCGCCGTCCTCCAGCAGGCGCTCGGCGCGGCGGACTGGTGCTACGAGGGCGCCGACGTCGCGCACTCCGACCACGGCTGCGAGCGGTTCGCGAGCGAGCTCTCGTGGGCGTACTGGCCGTCGCCCGACAACTGCATGCGCGGGCCCGAGGGCTCGGCGATGCCGCCGGCAGCATTCCGCGCGCTGCTCGCGCAGCTGATCGGCGCGCCGACGGTCGTGGCCTTCTCGCGGAAACGCTAGCGCCTACGCGATCAGGTGGTCGCGCAGCGCACGGGCGACCGCCTGCGTGCGGGTGTCGGCGTCGAGCTTCTCCATCGCCTTGCGGACGTGCGTCCTGACGGTCTCGGCGGAGATGAACAGCCTCTTCCCGATCTCCTCGTTCGACAGGCCGTCGGCGAGGAGGCGCAGCACGTCCCGCTCGCGCTGCGTCAGCTGCGGCAGCTTCGAGCCCACCGACGACGCGGCGAGCGTCCCCGCGAGCACCGGGTCGACGTAGGTGCCGCCTTCGGCGACGGATTTGAGCGCCCGCAGCAGGTCGTCCATCGGCGCCTCCTTGAGGACGAACCCGGCGACACCCGCGTCGAGTGCCTCCGTCAGGAGCGCGCGGTCGCCGTAGCCCGTGTAGAGGACGACCGACGTCCCCGGCGTCGACCGCTTCGCGCGGCGCGCGAGCTCGATGCCGCCGAGCTTCGGCATGCGCACGTCCACGAGCGCGATCCGCGGCTTTCGCTGCTCGATGCGCTCGAGCGCCTCCTCGCCGTCGCGGGCCCTGCCGACGACCTCGATCCCGCCCTCCGCGATGAACTCGGCGACCGCCTCCAGGACGGCGGGATGGTCGTCTGCGACGACGCAGGTGACGGGAGCGGCGCTCACCGGATCCCCGATTCGGGGGAGGGGGTGCGCACGGCTCTAGGGATACAGGTATGCACGGTCGATGCCAATAGTTACTACGTCACCACGAGGCGGGGACGGTAACCACCATGCGGCAGAGCACCACACTACGGGTCAACCACGCACGCGCGGGCGAGCTGATCGACGCGGCGATCGCCGTCAACGAGGCGCCGACGCTCACGGACGCCTTCCAGGTGCTCGCCGAGACGGGCCTCGCGCTCCTCGGCGCCGACCGGCTCTCGATCGTCTCCCCCGACGGCGGCGTCGTCACCGCCGGGGCGGCGAGCGGCGACGTCGGCACCGTCGTCCGCGTCCCCGTCTCGACCGACAGCTTCGAGGCGACGTTCCAGGCCACGTGGGGCTCGCAGCTCGAGCCGTACGAGCTCGAGGACGCCGAAGGCCTCCTCCGCACGCTCACCCGCCTCTCCTCGCTCGCCGAGCGCTCGCGCCGCGAGCGCGACCTGACGCGGCTCGACTCGGTCCTGGACGGCGTCGCCGACGGGGTCGTCGTCAGCACGCCGACCGGTGTCCGCGCGAACGCGACGGCGCGCGCGATCCTCGGCATCGCCGGCGACGACGAGTTCGACACGGCGATGTTCAATCCGCGCACGCTCGACGGCGAGCCGTATGCCGTCGCCCCAGGGGCGATGGTCGGGGAGACGGCCGCCGCGACCGGCAGGGCGGGCAGCTTCCGCATCCGCGCGACGGCGCTCGACGGCCGCGAGCTCGTGCTCGACGGGACGGTCTCGCCCGTCGGCGGCGGCGCCGTCATCGTCTTCCGCGACGTCACCGCCGACCACGCGCGCCAGGTGCTGAACGAGCAGTACCTCTACGCCCTCTTCAACGCGCTGCCGATCCCGCTGACGGTCGGGCCTGCGGACACGCACGAGATCATCGACGTCAACCAGTCGTTCCTCGAACTCACCGGCTTCGACCGTGAGGACATCGTGGGCGCGACGCCGCCGTTTCCCTGGTGGAACGCCGACGAGGACGCGCACGCCGGCTTCGATCCCGGCAGCGTCATCCACCGTGTCTACCGGCGAAAGGACGGCCGGCCGCTGCCCGTCGAGGTGGCGTCGCACGGGATCCCCGGCGACGACGGCGAGACGGCGCTGCTCCTCGGTGTCGTCACCGACCTCACCGAGAAGCGCCGGCTCGACCAGCAGCTCGTGCAGAGCGGGAAGCTCGCGGCGATCGGCGAGCTCGCCGCCGGCGTCGCGCACGAGATCAACAACCCGCTCTTCGCGATCCTCGGCCTGACCGAGTTCCTGCTCAAGGAGGCCGAGCCCGGGTCCCGCGCGCAGCAGCGACTGGAGCTGATCCAGCAGACGGGGCTCGAGATCAAGGAGATCGTCCGCGCGCTGCTCGACTTCGCGCGCGAGAACGCCGAGGAGCGCCACGTCGTCGCGCTCGAGGACGTCGTCCAGGCGACGGTCGACCTCGTCCGCCGCACGAACGCGCACAAGGGCATCGAGCTCGTCGACTCCTACGTCGCGGACGGCGCGCTCGTGAACGCGAGCCCGAACCAGCTCAAGCAGATCTTCCTGAACCTCATCGCGAACGCGCGCCAGGCGCTCCCGGACGGCGGGACGGTCCACGTCGACGTGCGCCGCGAGGGCGCGATGGTGCTCGCGACCGTCACCGACGACGGCCCCGGCATCCCCGAGGACGTGATGGGCCGGATCTTCGAGCCGTTCTTCACGACGAAGCGTCTCACCGGCGGCACCGGCCTCGGCCTCTCCGTCAGCCTCGGCATCGCCGAGGCGCACGGCGGCACGCTCACCGCCGCCTCGGAGGTCGGCCGCGGCTCGACGTTCACGCTCTGCCTCCCGATCGCGACCGAGGAGGTGGACGCGTGAGCCGGATCCTCGTGATCGACGACGAGGACATCATCCGGATGCTCGTCGTCGAGATCCTCGAGGCGGCGGGCCACACGGTCGTCGACGCGGCGAGCGCCGAGCAGGCGCTGACGCTTCTCGAGGACGGCGAGTTCGACCTCGTCGTGAGCGACGTGATCATGCCCGGCCTCTCCGGGCTCGAGCTCCTCGAGGCGGTCAACGTGCGGCGTGCGTCGCTGCCCGTCGTCCTCGTCACCGGCGCGGGCACCTACGAGACGCTGAACCGCGCGCTGACGCGCGGCGCCGCGGGCCTCGTCACGAAGCCGTTCGCGCACGCGGAGCTGCAGGCCGCCGTCGCGGACGCGCTCGAGCGGTCGAGCCGCGCGCGCGACGAGCTGCGCGAGCGGCTGCTCGCGCCGACGCTCGCGAGCGCGCTCGCGAACGCGATCGAGGCGCGGGACTCGTATCTCCACGGTCACTGCGAACGCCTCGCCGCCCTCGCGGTGCGGATCGCCGAGGAGCTCGGCCTGTCCGCCGAGGCCGTCGAGACGGTGCGGCTCGGCGCGATCCTCCACGACATCGGCAAGATCGGCATCCCCGATCGCGTGCTCCTGAAGCCGGGCCCGCTCGACCCGGCCGAACGGCAGATCGTCGAGACGCACCCGGAGATCGGCGACAAGCTGCTCGAGCCGCTCGACCTGCTCGCGGGCGCGCGCCCGGTCGTCCGCCACCACCACGAGCGCTGGGACGGCAACGGATACCCCGACCGCCTCGCCAGCGCCGACATCCCGCTCGGCGCGCGCATCGTCGCGACGGCCGACGCGGTCGAGGTGATGTCGTCCCGTCAGCTCTACCGCACGCCCCTCACGCCCGTGGAGATCGCAGCCGAGCTGACGACCCATTCGGGATCGCAATGGGATCCGGCCGTGGTCGAGATCGTGCTCCGGCTGATCGCGAGCGGCGAGCTCGTCTTCGGCGCGGACGGCCTGCACCTCCTCGACCGGACCGTCGCGGAGACGCCGTTGCCGACCCTCGCCGTCCTCCTCGTCGAGGACGACGACGTGCACGCCCAGCTCGTCAGCGAGGCGCTCGAACGGGCACTCGACGGTGCGGTCGTCTCGCGCGCCGCGAGCGTCGCGGGCGCCGCCGAGCTCGCGAACGGCGCCGAGTGGTCCCTCGCCGTCGTCGACCACCAGCTGCCGGACGGGCGCGGACTCGACGTCCTCGTCGCGCTGCGCGCCGCGCACCCGTCGGTGCCGGTCGTGATGCTGACGGGCCAGGGCTCGGAGGAGACCGCGATCGAGGCGTTCCGCCACGGCGCCTCCGACTACGTCGTCAAGGGCGGCGCGTTCGTCGACGCCCTCACCACCCGCGTACGCGGCCTCGTCGCCGCCTGAAGGAAGGGACGAACGTGAACGACCCACATTGCCTCGTCGCCGACGACCACCCCGCTCTCACCGCCGCCGTCTCCGCCTACCTCGCCGACAACGGCTTCGAGATCGTCGGGCCTGCTCCCGACGGCCGCCGCGCCGTGCTCCTCGCCGAGGAGACGAAGCCGGAGCTCGCGCTTGTCGACTTCCGCATGCCGCGGCTCGCCGGCCTCGACCTGATCGCGGCGCTCCGCGAGGCATCGCCCGAGACCCGCATCTGCGTCTACACCGCCGACGGCGACGAGCAGCTCGCGAACGACTGCCTCGCGGCGGGCGCCGCGGCGCTCGTCCTGAAGGAGGCTCCGCTCGCCGACCTCGTGCGCGCGCTCGAGGCGGCGCTGGCAGGGCGCTCCTACCTCGACCCCGCCGTGCGGCGCTCCGGCGCGCAGGTCGGGAAGCTGACGCAGCGCGAAGTCGACGTGCTCTGCCTGCTCGCGGAGGGAATGCAGCACGAGGAGATCGGCCGCCGGCTCGGGATCAGCTCCGAGACTGTCCGCACCCACCTCCGCAAGGCCTGCGACCGGCTCGGCGCGAGCACGCGGACGCAGGCGGTCGCGACGGCGCTGAGGCTCGGCCTGATCGCATGACGGATGCGCGCCCGGATCTCGAGGTCGCTGCGCTGTCGGGCGAGGTCGACGCCGTCATGCGCGGCATCGTCGACCGCCTGATGGCGCTGCCGCACGCCGACGGCGCGTCGCTGTCGACGATCGAGGGCGACATCGCCGTCTTCGACGTCTGCGCCGGCGCCGACGAGGTGCTCCAGGGACGGCGCATCCCGATGGACGAGACGCTCGGAGTCCATTGCTTCGACACGAACGACCTCGTCGTGCTGCGGCGCTCGACGGGGCCCGAGGTCGACAGCAGCCTGACGCCGGGCGCCGCCACGATCGTGCTCGCACCGCTCACATGGGACGGTGCGCTCCGCGGCATCCTCGGCGTGCGCAGCGGCAGGGCCGACGCGTTCGACGACGCGGGGGTCGAGCAGATCCGGATGCTCGCGGCAGGCGCGTCGATCGCGCTCCGGAACGCGCACGTCCTCACGCTGCTCCACGCGTACCGGGAGCTGCACGAGAGCGGCGCCGACGCGACCGTCGTCGTCGACCGCGACGCGCGGACGATCCTCGACGCGAACGCCGAGGCGGCTGCGCTCCTGCAGTGGCCGCTCGAGGAGCTGCGCGGCCGGTCGGCCGACTCGCTGCTGCTCCCGACACCGGAAGCGGGCGGCGGCTTCGACGACGGCGCGTCGCGCGGCGAGCGCACGATCGTGCGCAAGGACGGCACGCAGATCCTCGTCGAGTACTCGGCACGTCTCCTCGAGGACGGCCGGATCCACGCGTCGCTTCGCGACGTCACCTCCCGGCGCCACGACGAGGAGCGGATGAAGACGCACCTCGCGCGGCTGCACTCGATCGTCGAGACGCAGCAGGAGATCTCGGCGCTCGAGCAGGACGCGGACGCGCTGACGCGCATGATCGTCGAGCGCACGCAGATGCTGACGCTCGCCGACGGCGCCTCCGTCGTCTGGTTCGACGGCGACGACTTCGTCTACACGCACTGCGCCGGGACCGCCACCGGCCACGTCGGGCTGCGACTCGGCCGCCGCGGCAGCCTCGCCGGGCTCGCCGCCGAGCGGGACGAGGTGCTCTACGCCGCGGACACCGCTACCGATCCCCGCGTCGACCGAGCGGCGTGCGCCCGCGTCGGTGCCGCCTCGCTCGTGTGCGCACCGCTTCACCGCGACGGCGAAGTCGTCGCGATGCTGTCGCTCCTCGCGCGCAGGCAGAACGCGTTCGACGAGCTGGCGATCGAGACCGCGCGCCTGATGGCGTCGTTCGTCAGCACGGTCATCCGGAACGCGCAGGAGCTCGAGCAGCGCCGCCTGCTGGTGGACGAGCTTCGGACGCAGGGCGAGGTCGTCGAGCAGATGAAGACGGCGCTGTGCGTGCTGAAGCGCGAAGGGTCGACCTTCCGCACCGTCTATTTGAACAACGCCGTCGACGAGGCGATCGGGATGAAGCGCGCCGAGGCGCTCGGCCGCACGTTGCACGAGAACATGGCGCACGCAGACGCGTTCAACGAGATCTTCCTCGACGTCCTCGCGCGCAACGAGGTCGTCGACCTCGGCGAGATCGAGTACGGCGACGCGCGGATCGCGCCCGGGATCTACGCCGTCAAGGCATTCCCGCTTCCCGGCGAGCGCGTCGCGGTGACGTTCGACAACGTCACCGAGATCAGCCGGTCGCGCCGTGCGCTGCAGGAGAGCGAGGCGCGCTTCCGCGGCGCGTTCGACTCCTCCGCGGTCGGCGCGTCGCTCTCTGCGCTCGACGGCTCCTTCGTGCAGGTGAACGACCGCCTGGCGTCCATGCTCGGCCACACGAACGAGTCGCTGATGAGGATCGGCATGCGCGGCATCACGCACCCGGCCGACGCCGCCGAGATCGGGCTCCTGCTCGAGCGGATGCTGGCCGGTGAGATCGAAAGCTTCGATCGGGAGTCTCGGTTCGTCCGCAACGACGGCTCCGTCGTCTGGGGCCACCTCACGTCGTCGCTCGTGCGTGCATACGACGGAACGCCCACCCACGTCGTCTCGCACGTCCACGACGTGACGGCGCAGAAGGAAGCGCACCTGCTCTTCGAGGCGACGTTCGAGCGCTCCGTCGTCCCGAAGATCGTCTTCGACGACAGCCGCACGATCGTCGACGTCAACGGCGCCGCGGCGGCGCTCTTCGGCGTCGAGCACGACGACGCGATCGGGGTGACGATCGACGCGCTCCTCCCCGAGGATCCGATCGAGGAGAACTGGGAGCGCTTCCTGCGCACCGGCACGAGCGAACGGGAGGCGTGGCTGCACACGCCGGACGGCAAGCGGCACCGCATCGAGTTCACCGCGACCGCCGGCGTGCAGCCGGGGCGCCATATCGCGGTCATCCGCGACCTGACGCGCCAGAAGGAGCTCGAGGCCCAGCTCGGCCAGGCACAGAAGATGGAGGCGGTCGGCCGTCTCGCCGGGGGGATCGCGCACGACTTCAACAACCTCCTCACGGCGATCTCCGGGTACAGCGAGTTCCTGATCGGCGCCGGCCTCGACGAGCGCAACCGCCGTCACGCAGAGGAGATCAAGAAGGCCGCGGCGCGCGCCGCGTCGCTGACCGGGCAGCTGCTCGCGTTCAGCCGCCGGCAGGTGCTGCAGCCGCGCGTCCTCGACCTGAACGCCGTCGTCAGCGACATGGACATGATGCTGCGCCGCCTGATCGGCGAGGACGTCGAGCTCGTGACGCTCCTCGACCCCGACGCCGCCCCGGTGCGCGCGGATCCGACGCAGGTCGAGCAGGTGATCGTCAACCTCGCGGTGAACGCGCGCGACGCGATGCCGCACGGCGGCTCCGTGACGATCGAGACGTCCAACGTCGTCACCGACACGGGCAGCTTCGTCGAGCTCCGGCTCACCGACACGGGCGTCGGCATGACCGACGACGAGCGGCAGCAGCTGTTCGACCCCTTCTTCACGACGAAGGAGTTCGGGACGGGGCTCGGGCTCGCGACCGTGTACGGCATCGTCGAGCAGAGCGGCGGCGCGATCGAGGTCGAGTCGCAGCCGGGCTTCGGCTCGTCGTTCCGCATCCTCTTCCCGGCCGCCGAGGGCGAAGCCGCACCCGCCGAGGCGCAGGCGGCGCCGCGCGACGCCGCGACGGGCGCGGAGTCGATCCTGCTCGTCGAGGACGAGACCGTCGTCCGCCAGCTGATCGCCGAGATCCTCGAGTCCGCCGGCTACACCGTCCTGCAGGCCGGGGACGGACCGTCCGCGCTGGAGCTCCTGCGCCGGCACACGGGCGGCATCGACCTCCTGATCACGGACGTCGTCATGCCCGGCATGAGCGGCCCCGAGGTCGCGGGCGCGGTGTCGTCGATGCGCCCCGGGACGCACGTCCTCTACATCTCGGGATACACCGACTCGGCGATCGGCCACCACGGCGTCCTCGAGCCCGGCATCGCCTTCCTGCAGAAGCCGTTCAGTGCGGACGACCTCACCGAGAAGGTGCGCGCCGTGATCGACGGCGCAGGCGTCCTCGTCGACTGATCGTCTACCGTCGCGCGGGTGATCCCGCCGCTCCTCCGCGAGAACCGGAACTTCCGGCGGTACTTCCTCGGGCAGGGCGTGTCGCTGATCGGCGACCAGATCTCGCTCGTCGCGCTGCCGCTGACCGCGGTGCTCGCGCTGCACGCGAGCCCCGCGCAGATGGGCGCGCTGACGACCGTCGCGCTCGTGCCGAACCTCCTCTTCGCACTCCACGCCGGCAGCTGGGTCGACCGCCGTGGCGACCGGCGCGGCGTGATGCTCCTCACCGACCTCGGCCGCGGCGCGCTGATGGCGACGATCCCGATCGCGTTCGCGTTCGGCCACCTCACGTGGGCCCAGCTGTACGTCGTCGCGTTCCTCGCGGGGACGCTCTCCGTCTTCTTCTACGTCGCGTACGGCGGGTTCTTCCAGGCGATCGTCGCGCGCGAGGACTACGTGGCGGCGAACTCGCTGACGCACGGCACGCGCGCGTTCTCGTTCTTCGCCGGTGCGAGCCTCGGCGGCGTGCTCGTGCAGCTCCTGCGCGGGCCGTACGCGATCGCCGTCGACGCGTTCTCGTACTTCTGGTCGGCGTGGTTCCTGGGACGGATCCGCGCCGACGACCCTCCGGCCGAGCACGCGGACACGAGCATCCTTGCGGGCGCGCGCTGGATCCGCGGCAACGGGATCATCCGCGCCGAGCTCCTCGGCGTCGCGACGCTCAACCTCTTCAACTTCGTGTTTGCGTCGCTCTACCTGCTCTACGTCACGCGCACGCTCGGGATCCGCCCCGCGACCGTGGGCGTGATCCTCGGCAGCGCCTCGATCGGCGCGCTCGCCGGGTCGTTTGCCGCCGGCCGTCTCGCGCGCCGCTTCGGCGTCGGACCCGTGTTCATCGCGGGCTGCTTCCTCTTCCCGGCGCCGCTCATCCTGATCCCGGCGGCGCGCGGCGCCCACTGGCTCGTCGTCGTGCTGCTGCTGTGCGCCGAGACGCTGTCGGGCTTCGGGTTGATGCTGCTCGACATCCTCGCGGGCGCGATCTCGGCCGGCGTGATCCCGCAGCAGCTCCGCTCGCGCGTGTCGGGCGCGTTCATGGTCGTGAACAACGGCGTGCGTCCCGTCGGCACCGCGCTCGGCGGCGTCCTCGGCACGTGGATCGGCGTGCGCACCACGCTGTGGATCGGCACGGTCGGAGCGCTCGCCGGGCTGATCTTCCTCCTGCCGTCGCCGATCCGGTCGCTGCACGACGTGCCCGCGGAGGCGATGCCGTGACGCGGGATCCGCTGGCGCTCTTCCACGAATGGGTGGAGGGGCCCGAGGTGGCGCTCGCGACGGCGACGCCGGACGGGAAGCCGTCTGTGCGGATGGTGCTCCTGAAGAGCGCCGACGAGCGCGGCTTCACGTTCTTCACGGGCTACACGTCGCGCAAGGGACGCGAGCTCGAGGCGAACCCGCACGCCGCGCTCCTCTTCCACCGGCCGGGGATCCAGGTCCGCGTCGAAGGCGCGGTCGAGCGCGTGCCCGAGGCGGAGAGCGATGCCTACTGGGCGAGCCGTCCCGAGGGCTCGCGCCGGAGCGCCGCCGCGTCGCACCAGTCGGAGCCGATCGGATCGCGCGAGGAGCTCGAGGCCGCCGTTGCGGCGCAGCCGGAGGAGCCGCCGCGTCCCGAGCGCTGGGGTGGCTACCGCCTCGTCCCGGACGCATACGAGTTCTGGCGCCATCGCGACGACCGGCTGCACGAGCGTCACCTGTTCAGGCGACGCGCCGGCGAATGGCAGTTGCTACTCCTCCAACCGTGAAGCTGATCGCAGCCGCGGCGATCGCCGTCTCGCTCACCGCCGCATCGGGGCCGCCGAAGCTCGGAGGCTGTCCGGTGTTCCCGGCGTCGAGCGCCTGGAACCAGCGCGTCGACAGCCTGCCGGTCGCGGCCGACTCGGCGACGATCATCGCGTCGATCGGCGATTCGGGCGTGCACGCCGACTTCGGCAGCGGCCTGTGGGACGGCTCGCGCATCGGCATCCCCTACGTCGTCGTGCACGGGAAGACGACGCCGAAGTCGCGCGTGTCGTTCGACTACGCCGACGAGAGCGACAAGGGGCCGTACCCGATCCCGAGCAACGTGCCGATCGAAGGTCAGCCGGCGCCGTCGAACGACGGCGACCGGCACGCGCTGATCGTCGACCGCGACAGCTGCCGGCTCTACGAGCTCTATGCGCTGCACCGAAGCGGCAACGGCTGGGCCGCCGGGTCGGGCGCGATCTTCGACCTCCGCTCGAACCGGCTCCGGCCCGCCGGATGGACGTCCGCGGACGCGGCGGGGCTGCCGATCCTGCCCGGCCTCGCGCGCTGGGACGGCGACGCGTCGACCGGTGCGATCCGGCATGCGCTGCGCTTCACGGTGGAGCGCACACGGCGCGCGTACGTCTACCCGGCGCGGCACTACGCGAGCGACTCGACCGACCCGTCGCGGCCGCCGATGGGGCTGCGCGTCCGCCTCAAGGCGTCCGTCGACATCTCGCACCTGCCGCGCCAGGCGCGCATCGTCGCGGAGGCGATGAAGACCTACGGGATGATCCTGGCCGACAACGGGTCGAACTGGTACGTGAGCGGCGCGCCGAGCCCGCACTGGTCGAACGACCAACTCCACGCGCTAGGCGCGCTGCACGGCTCGGACTTCGAGGTCGTCGATACCTCGAGGCTGCGGCCGTAGCCGCACCGTGAACGTCGTTCCCCCGGCACCGCTCTCCACGCGCACGTCGCCGCCCATCGCCGTCACGAGCTGCTTCACGATCGCGAGGCCGAGCCCGCTGCCGACCGGCCGCTCGCGGCTCGCCTTGTCGTAGAGGTAGAAGCGCTCGAACGCGTGCGGCAGGTCGCCGGGCGCGATGCCCGGGCCGGTGTCGGCGACGACGAGGCTCGAGTCGGCCGCGCGCACGGTCACGCTTCCACCCGCCGGTGTCTCGCGCAGCGCGTTCTCGACCAGGTTCGACGCGACCTGGAGGAGGCGGTCGTGGTCGCCCTCGACCCACGACTCGTGCGCGTCGATCGTCAGCGACACGTCGAAGCCGCGGGCCGTCGCCTCGTGCCGCACACACGCCTCGCGCGCGACCTCCGCGACGTCGACCGGCTCGCGCCGCACCGAGAACTCGGCGCGGTTCATGCGCGCGAGATCGAGGATGTCGCGGACGAGGCGCTCGAGCCGCTGCGCCTCGACGGTGATCGTCCGCGCGGCGTCGTCGGCGTCGAACACACCCTCGGCGAGACCCTCGGCGTAGCCGCGGATCGCGGTCAGCGGCGTCTTCAGCTCGTGGCTCACCGACAGCAGGAACTCGCGCTCGGCGGCGCGCGACGCGGCGAGCTCCTCGGTCATGTGGTTGAACGCGTTCGCGAGCGCCGCGAGCTCGATCGTCCCCTCGGGCTCGAGCGGCTCGTGACGCTCGTCGTTCGCGAGCGCACGCGTCGCCGCCGCGACTCGGCGAAGCGGGCGGACGATCGAACGCGCGAGCGCAAACGAGACCGCCGCGGCGAAGGCGACGCCGACGAGCGCCGCGAGCAGCAGGTCGACGAGAAACGGCCGCCACGCCGCCGAGCGAAGCGCCGCGGGACGCAGGAAGAGCAGGCCGCGGTGCGGCAGCGTCCGGTACGAGTAGAGCTGGCGGTGGCCGTCGACGGTCGTCTCGCCGTCGCTCGACCTGTTCACGTCGGGCACCAGGTCGGCGAAGTACGGCCGCGGCTGCACGATGATCCGCACCTTGCCGCTGCGCGTGTCCTGCGTCTTGTACGAGACGGACTGGCGGCGCTGCTGCGCGAGGTCGTCCGCGCGTCGCGCGAGCGCCGCGGCCTGCGTTCGGTCGACCTGCCGCCGTGTCAGGACGGCGCCGATCGCAAGCGTGAGCGCGAGCGTGAGAGCCAGGGCCGCAAGCGTCGACGCGAAGAGCCGCGCGCGCAGCGACCTCATGGCCGAGCTGCTCCACCGCCGGCCATGCCGCCGGCTCCGCTGATGCCAGGCTCCGCCAAGTCTACGCCTGGGCCGCTACCGCCTTGTAGCCGGCTCCGCGAAGCGTGCGGATCAGGTCGGGGCGGCCGAGCTTGCGCCGGAGCTGTGCGACGTGGACGTCGACCGTGCGCGTGCCGCCCGGGTACTCCTGCCCCCACACGCGGTCGAGCAGCAGGTCGCGCGACACGACGACGCCCGCGTTCGCCATGAAGAACGCGAGCAGGTCGAACTCCTTCGCGGTCAGCTCGATCGGCTTGCCCGCGACGGTGACGTCGTGCGACTCGCGGTCGAGGACGACGTCCCCGAGCGAGAACTGGTCGTGGCGCTCCTGCGGCTCGGTGCGCCGGAAGATCGCCTTCATCCGCGCGACCAGCTCGCGTGGCGAGAACGGCTTCGTCAGATAGTCGTCGGCACCGACCTCGAGGCCGACGACGCGATCCGGCTCCTCGTCGCGCGCGGTCAGCATCAGGATCGGCACCTGCGACTTCGACCGCATCGCCCGGCAGACGTCGAAGCCGTCCATTCCCGGCAGGCCGATGTCGAGCACGACCATCTTCACCGGATGGCGTTCGACCTCGGTGAGCGCGTCCTCGCCGGAGCGGACCCAGATCACGCGATAGCCGTCGCGCTGCAGGTAGTCGCGGACGAGCTGTCCGACTGAAGGTTCGTCCTCGACGAGGAGGATCGTTCCGGCCATGCCCTGATTATGGGCGCGGCGTCGCCTTCACGCGCACCGCAGGCCCGCCGTCGACCGCCATCGCGACCGCCCACCAGCCCCTGCGGAGCTGGAACGTGCGCGGCGTGACGACCGTCGAGGCCGACAGCTGGATCGTCGCGGGCGTCCCGTCGGGATGCCGGAGGACGAGCTGTGTCGGCGAAGCCTGGACGATGCGGCCCTGGTCGAGGATCAACGTGTGGGGCTGTCTCTTGATCATCACGTTGATCTCAGCGTGCGACCAGTTCCCCGGAAGGCTGGGGAAAGTCGGAGGCCCGCCGCGCAAGCCGGCTGCGGCACCGGCCGAGAACGCCAGAAGGGAGAGGGCGGCGAGAATGGCGACGAGCCTCCGCATGTTCCTCATTCTCCCCATGTCGGTGTCCCGCGCGTTGCTTGAAAGTAAGACGTCGGTAAAACGAAGGCCGCCGGCGATCCGCCGGCGGCCTGAGCCAAGCCCTTGCGCGGTGGTCGGTGGGTCAGTTGGCACCTCAGCCCGACCTCACCCGTCAATGTGCCTTCGACCTGCGCTTCGAGCCTGCAATCCTTGCGGGCCGCCCGGACGGATCCGGGAGGCTTCACCCTCTACAACGTCCGTACCTGCCGCGGGGATTCTCTCCGGTGGGTGCAACTCCTCCAATAGGCCGTTCGGCCCATCATTGGCCGCAGGATGCCGCTTCGAAACAGGGTGACGCCGCTCGGCGAGATCGTGGCCGTCGGCGAGCGCGGTCTCGTCTACGGGAACCGCGGCTGCCTCCACGACGCGAGCGGCAGGATCGTCCGCCGTCAGGCGACGAAGCGGTGGATCGCCTGCAGGCTCGCGTTCCGGGGCTGGTACCGGACGCCCGTCCCGCAGCCGGGCCGCTACACCGGCCTCTTCTTCCTCGACGACGCGACGGCGCTCGCCGCGGGGCACCGGCCGTGCGCGCTCTGCCGCCGGGAGGACTACCGCCGGGTGCTCGGGACGCTCGGCGTTTCGGGCGCCGAAGAGCTCGACGCGCTCCTCGCCGGCGAGCGGAACGGGCCGCGGCCGACGGTCCCCGTCGCGGGCCTCCCCGACGGCGCGTTCGTGCTCCACGACGGCGCGCCTAACCTCGTCCGCTCGGGCGCGCTGCGCCGGTGGACGGCGGGCGGGTACGACGCTCCCGTCGCCGCGCCGCCGGCGGCGCCGCTCGTCACGCCGCCGTCGCTCGTGCGCGTCCTGCGAGAGGGATGGACGCCGGTCGTGCCGTTCATAGGTCCCGCGCTGGCCGAAGATGGGCCCGCGAGCCCTGGCGGGTCGTAGCTCCCGCCGGAACCATGGCGGGGCATGGCCAGGGGTCTCATCGCCGCGGCGCTCGCCGCCGCCGTGCTCGCAGGTGCGGCGACGGGATCGCACGGCCGGTCGCTGCGGCCGTTCGCCGGGACGGGCTCGTGGGTGTCGATCTACGACACCGCCGCGCTCTCGCACCCCGAGCGGGTCGTCGCGCGCCTGCAGGCAAACGGCATCCACACGCTCTTCCTGGAGACGTCGAACGACCGCCAGTCGACGGGCGTACGACGCCCCGTCGCCGTCGCGCGCCTGCTCGACACGGCGCACGCGGCCCACATCGCCGTCGTCGGCTGGTACCTCCCCTCGTTCTCGTCCCCGCGCGCAGACGTCCGCAAGGCGCTGCAGGGTGCGCGCTTCACGAGTCCGTCGGGCGTCGGCTTCTCGGCATTCGCTCTCGACATCGAGTCGACGAAGATCCGCTCGTTGCGCGTGCGCTCTACCCGAGCGGTCGCCGTCGCGCGTGCGGTGCGGCAGGGATTGCCGCACCGCATGGCGCTCGGCGCGATCACGATCGATCCCGTCGGCGCGCGCTACTGGAACGGCTATCCCTTCGCGCGCCTCGCGCGCTACGTCGACGTCTTCCTGCCGATGGAGTACTTCACCGCGCGCGCGAGCGGCGCACGCGCGGTCGCGCGCTACAGCCGTGCGAACGTCGCGGCTGTCCGCTTGCTCACGGGCGACGCGCGGTTCCCGGTGCACCCGATCGGCGGCGCGGCCGACAAGGCGTCGGCCCCGGAGCTTCGCGCGTTCCTGCGCGCGTCGCGCGGCACCCTCGGCGTGTCGCTGTGGGAGTACGGGCTGACGAGCCCGCGGCAGCTCGCACAGCTCGGCGCGAGCCGCTAGCCCGCAACCGTCACGACCGTCCCGTCGTCGAGCGTCACCTCCGCGCGGTCGAGCCGGCGCCGCTCGAGCGCGCGGCGGATCCGGTCGTGCAGGTCGTCGATCTCCGCGCCGGCC